>DATMAP010000222.1:0-3258 GCA_035559835.1 Gaiellaceae bacterium | reverse complement strand
GGGTAGAAGCCCATCGGCTGGGCGTTGAGCAGCGCGCACAGGAACTCCGCCGGGTAGTACCGCCGGAGCCACTGCGACTGGTAGGCGAGCAGCCCGAACGCGGCCGCGTGCGCCTTCGGGAAGCCGAACCCCGAGAACCCGACCAGCTTGTCGAAGACGCGGTCTGCCGTCCCGGCGTCCACCCCCCTCTCCGCCGCGCCGGCTACGAAACGGCTTCGGTACGCCTCGAGCGCGTCCCGGCTCCGCTTCCGGCTCATCGCCCGCCGCAGCCCCTCGGCCTCCCCGACCGTGAACCCGGCGAGCGCAATCGCGACCTCGAGCACCTGATCCTGGAAGACGACGACGCCGTAGGTCGAGCGCAGCGGCTCCCGCAGGAGCTCGTGATCGACCGGCCAGAGGTAGCCGGGATCCTCTCGCAACCGCTCTCGCGCCTCGATGTACGGGTGCACCGCCTTCCCCTGGATCGGGCCCGGGCGGACGAGCGCTACCTGCACCGTCAGGTCGTCGAGGCTCGCCGGCTTCGTGCGCAGCAGGCTCTGCATCTGGGCGCGGCTCTCGATCTGGAACGCACCGACCGTGTCGGCGCGCTGGATGTCCGCGAACACCTCCGGGTCGTCCAGCGGGATGCGGGAGAGGTCGATCACCTCCCCCCGCGTGCGCGCGATCTGCTCGACGCAGTCCTCGACCGCCGACAGCATTCCCAGGCCGAGCAGGTCGATCTTGAGGAAGCCGGCGTCCGCGCAGGAGTCCTTGTCCCACTGGCAGAGCTGGCGCCCCGCCATCGCCGCCGGCTGCACGGGCACGAGCTCGACCAGCGGCCGGCTCGAGACGATCATCCCGCCCGGGTGCTGGGAGACGTGCCGCGGCAGCCCCGCGATCTCCCCCGTCAGCCAGGAGAAGGCACGCCAGCGCCGGGAGCCGAGCTTGCGCTCGGCGTCGGGGAGCCGCGCGAGCTCCTCCGCGACCCGGCGCGCGTCCCAGCCGTCGGAGAGCCGCGCGAGCCGCTCCAGCTCCGCCGGCGGTAGCCCGAGCGCCTTGCCCACGTCGCGGATCGCCCCCCGCGAGCGGTAGGTGGCGAAGCTCGCGACGAGGGCGGCGTGCTCGCGCCCGTAGCGTTCGGTGACGGCGACGATGAGCCGCTCGCGGATGTCCCGCGGGAAGTCGAGGTCGATGTCCGGCACCGAGGCCAGCTCGCGGTTGAGGAAACGGCCGAGCGAGAGCTCGTTCGCGACCGGGTCGACGTGGGAGAGGCCGGTCAGGTAGCAGACGATCGAGCCGACCGAGCTGCCGCGCCCCCGCCCCGGCGGGAGGAAGCGCCGCGGCGAGTCGTTTCCCCGCACCTCACGGGCGCACTCCCGCGCGAGCTCGAGCACCTCGTGGTGGAGGAGGAAGAACCCCGCCAGCCCGAGCTCGTCGATCAGCTTCAGCTCCTCCTCAAGGCGGGCGCGCGCACGCCCTTGTGACACTTTGTCACTTGGGCCGTAGCGCTCGGCGAGCGCCGCGTGGCAGATCGAGGTGAGCCGGCGAATGGCGGGCTCCCGCTCGTCGGAGAAGTCGGGGTAGCGGTAGCCGAGCTCCTCGGTGAGGTCGAACTCGAGCCGCTCGGCGAGGAGCGCGCTCCGCTCCGCAGCCGCCCGATCCTCCCAGGCGAAGCGCTCGACCATCTCTCCGGGAGAGCGCAGGTAGCTCTCCCGGTTCCCGCGCCGCTCCGGCTCGCAGCCCTCGAGCGACGTACGGCAGCGGACGGCGACGAGGACGTCCTGGAGCAGTGTGCGCCTCGGGTGGTGCGCGTGGACGTTCCCCGTCGCCACCGTCTCCACCCCGAGGTGCTCGGCGAGGTCGCGGAGGAGGGCGTTGCGGCGGGCGTCCCCCCGCTCGAAGGGCCGCTGGAGCTCGACGAGGAAGCGATCGCGCCCGAACGCCGCCGCGAGCCGGGCGGCTGCGTTCGGATCGCGCAGCGCGAGGCCGCGGCGGGCGCAGCCCGAGAGGCAGACGAGCCCCTCGTTCAGCTCCGCGACGAGCTCGAGCGGCACTGCGGGTGGGAGCGGCTCCCGGTGCTCCCGCCCGAATCCCGCTCCGGCACCGGCAAAGCCGGTGCCTCCGCTCTTCGGCGGCTCCGTCGAGCCTACGCCGCTCCGGCGCGTGCCCGCGTGCGCTGCGGTCAGCAGCCGGCACAGGTTCGCGTACCCGCGCTGCGACTCGACGAGCAGGGTCACGTGGGCACCCCTCTCCAACGTCACCTCGGCGCCGGTGATCGGCCGCACCCCGAGCGCCTTCGCCGCGTGCGCGAGCTCGAGCGAGCCGTACAGGCCGTCGTGATCGGTGAGCGCGAGCGCCTCGTACCCGAGCTCGGCCGCCCGCGCCGCGAGCTCCTCCGGCTGCGACGCCCCGTCCAGGAACGAGTACGCGGAGTGGCAGTGGAGCTCGACGTACGTCACACTCGCCCCCGGTGACCTGGGAAGAGCTCGTCGCGGAAGTAACCGCGCGGCACCCGCTGCGCGAGTCGCGCATGTTCGGGATGCCGTGCCTGAAGCGCGAGAACGGCAAGGTCGTCGCCGGCCACTGGAAGGACGGCAGCCTCACGGTGAGGCTGACCGGCGAGGCCGCGCGCGAGCGGGCGCTCGCGCTTCCGGGAGCGGAGCTCTTCGACCCGGGCCTGGGGCGCGTCATGCGCGAGTGGGTGCTCGTCCCCGCCTCGCAGTCCGGCGAGTGGGGGCGCCTCGTGGACGAGGCCGTCGGCTAGGCGTTCTGCGTGAACCAGCATCCCGCCTCGCGGTCGCGGTAGACGCACACGTTGCGGCCGCTCTCGAGCACGACCTCGAAGTAGCGCCGGTCGACCGGCTCCTCCGTCCACCAGCGGTCGACGACTCGCCACTCCTCGCGCACGAGCGTCACCAGCTCGCGGTTCACGACCCGCGGCACCCCGCCCGGGCCTGCCTCCACGAGCGCCGGCCGCGGCGCGTTCAGCCGTCCGGCTAGTCGTCGCGCGGGACGACCAAGGCTCGCGCCTCGGGAATCCGAGACCACGGCGCCACCTCCACCACGGCGCACACCGATCCTGTCCCCGTGCTCGCGCGCACCTGGCGCAGGCCTTCGCGCAGGCGCGCGGCCGCCTCCTCTCCCGCCGGCTCGACGAGGGCGAGCTGCTGCCCCGCGTGCTCGGCGAGCTCGACCGCCTCCAGCCGCAGCTCGACGACCGGGGCAGGCAGCTCGGCGAGCCTCGGGCCCAGCGCCGCGCGCAGGCGCGCCGGCTCGGCG
>DATMAP010000221.1:0-4680 GCA_035559835.1 Gaiellaceae bacterium | reverse complement strand
TCTTCCTCGCCTACCCGCTGGCCGGGCGCGACGGGGCCAAGTACCGCGTCGTGGGCCGGCCCATCCCCGCCGCCCACCTGGGCGCGAGCCGCGAGGCCGGGCGGCGGCGCTTCGGACTGCCGGCGGAGGGGCCGGTGCTGGCGGTCTTCGGGGGGCTCGCCGGCGCCCGGACGCTGAACGAGCTGGCCGTGGAGGCCTTCGGCGAGGAGGGGCCGGCCGTGCTCCACATCTGCGGCGAGCGCGACTACGAGGAGCTGCGGGCGCGGCTCTCCCGGCCCGGCTACGTGCTCCTCCCCTCGACCGACCACTTCGGGGAGGCGCTGGCCGCCGCCGATCTCGCCCTCTCGCGCGCCGGGGGCACGGTCTGGGAGCTGGCGGCGGCCGGGACGCCGGCGATCCTCGTCCCCTACCCGCACGCGACCGGCGACCACCAGACGGAGAACGCCCGCACCTTCGCTGCTGCCGGCGGCGCTCTCGTCGTCCCCGAGGACGAGCTCGAGCGCGTGCCCGCGCTCGCGCGAGAGCTGCTCGCCGACCCCGAGCGGCTGCGCCGGATGGGGGAGGCGATGCGCGCGCTCGCCCGGCCCCGCGCAGCCGAGGAGATCGCCGAGGAGCTGGTCGCGCTCGCCCGCGAGCGGAGGGCCGCGCGCTGAGCGGGGAGGGGCCGCTCGCGGGCCGGCGCCTCTACTTCGTCGGCATCGGCGGGGCGGGGCTGTCGGCCTACGCGAACATCGCGCGGGCGTGGGGCGCAGAGGTGCGAGGCTGGGACGCGCAGGAGACGATCTTCCTGGAGACGCTGGCCGGGGTCGCGGTCGACCTGGGCGGAGAGCCTCGCCCGCCGGCCGGGTTCGAGGTCGTCGTCTCGGCGGCCCATGCCGGCCGCGCGGAGGGCCGCTCCCGCGCCGACTTCCTCGCCGAGCTGGTCGCCCTGCGGCAGTCGATCGTCGTCGGCGGCGCGCACGGGAAGACGACCACCACGGCCATGATCGCCTTCGCTCTCCGCGAGCTGGGCCGCGATCCGGCCTGGATCGTGGGCGGGGTCGTCCCCCAGCTCGGCGGCAACGCGGGCGCAGGGGCGGGGTGGCTGGTCGTCGAGGGCGACGAGTCGGATCGCTCGATCGCGCTCCTTCGACCCGAGATCGCCGTCGTCACGAACGTCGAGCTCGACCACCACGCGGCCTTCGGCTCGGAGGCGGAGCTGGCGGGCTTCTTCGACGAGTGGCTCGCGCGCGCGCCGCACGCGGTGCGCGGCTGGGAGCTGGACCCGGTCGCGTTCCCGCTCGCCGTCCCCGGCGAGCACAACCGGCGAAACGCGGCCGCGGCGATCGCGGCCCTCGAGCTGGCGGGCGTCCCGCGGGTGCAGGCGGAGGCGGCGGTGGCCGCCTTCGCGGGCGTCTCGCGGCGGTTCGAGCTCGTCGGGGAGGCTCGGGGCGTGCGGGTCTACGACGACTACGCCCACAACCCGACCGAGATCGCCGCGGTGCTGCGGACCGCACGCGAGCAGGTGCCCGAGGGCGGACGGCTGCTCGCCGTCTACGTGCCGCACGTGTACGAGCGGACGCGACAGCTCGCCCGGGAGCTCGGCCTCGCGCTCGGGCTCGCCGACGGCGCGATCGTGACCGAGCTGGTCGGAGCCCGGGATGCGCCGCGCCCGGGGGTGAGCGGCAAGCGCGTGCTCGAGCACGTCCCCGCGCCCGTGCGGCGCGGCTGGGCGCCGACGCTCGCGGACGCAGCCGCGCTCGGCCTCGCGTGGGCGCGGCCGGGCGACGTCGTGGTCACGCTCGGCGTCGGCGAGCCGTGGCGCGTGGCCAGGCGGATCGTGGAGGGTCTCGCCGGGTGAAGATCGAGCGCGGCGTGCCCCTCGCTCGCCTGACGACGATCGGGACGGGCGGCCCCGCTCGCGCCCTCGCCCGTCCCCGCACCCTCGGCGAGCTGCAGGAGGCGCTCCGCTACGCGGAGGCCGAGGGGCTGGAGGTGGTCGCCCTCGGGCTCGGCTCCAACCTGCTCGCCGCGGACGCGGGGGTGGATGCGCTCGTCGTCCGCCTGGAGGGCGAGCTGGCCTCGGTGGTGGTGCGGGACGAGCTCGTCGTCGCGGGCGGCGGAGCCACGAACGCGGTCTGCCTGCACCGGGCGCGCGCGGCGGGTCTCGGCGGCTTCGAGTTCGCCTGCGCGATCCCTGGGACAGCCGGCGGCGGGGTGCGCATGAACGCGGGCGCGTACGGTCGCGACTGGTCGGACGTGCTCGTCCGCGCGCTCGTCTGCACGGCCGAGGGGGCAGGCTGGCTCGAGCCGGCGGAGCTCGGCCTCTCCTACCGGCACTCGGCGCTGCGTCCGGGCCAGGTCGTCGCGCAGGTCGAGTACCGGCTCGAGCGGCGAGCCGAAGCTGAGATCAGGGCCTTGGTCGCCGAGCTGGTGGAGCGCCGGAAGGCGACGCAGCCGACGAACCGGCGCACCTTCGGTAGCGTGTTCAAGAACCCGCCGGGGGACGTGGGGGCGGGCAGGATGCTCGAGCTGTGCGGCCTCAAGGGGTACCGGATCGGGGGCGCGGCGATCTCGCCCCGGCACGCCAACTTCATCGAGAACGTGGACGGTGCGACGAGCGCCGACTGCCTCGCCCTGATGGCCGAGGCGCGCCGGCGAGCGCTCGCGCAGTTCGGCGTGGAGCTCGAGCGCGAGGTCGTGCTCGTGGGTGGGCTCGAACTGCCCCCGCTCGAGAGGTAGGAGCGACGCCGGCGGCGGCGAATCCCGCCGCATGGTCGGGGGACGAGCCCAGCGTGGGTCGCGCCGTTCGCGCGCGGCAAGCGTCGTCGTCCCGTTTCCGCGAGCAGCAGGTGATCGCCTCGACCTCGCCCGGCTCGTCCCCTCCGGCCGCTCGCTGCTCGTCGGGTTCGCCCTCCTCGCGGCCGTCCTGGCCGCGTACTGGGGAGCGCGCGCGTCCTCGCTCTTCGCCGTCCAGCGGATCGAGGTCGTGGGTGCCCCTCCCGCCGTCGCGCACGAGGTCACAGCGGCCGTCCGCCCGCTCGCGGGAACGAGCCTGCTCGCGGTCGATCCCGGCGAGGTGGAGGACACGGTGCGCGCGCTCGCCTCGGTGGCCGGAGCCTCGGTCGATCGCGCGTTTCCGAACACGCTGGTGGTCAAGGTGCAGGCGGAGCGGCCGGTCGCCGTCGCCCGGCAGCGTGGCTCCGCGTGGCTCGTCTCTGGCTCGGGGAGGGTGATCCGCCCGATCGAGCGGGGCACCCAGCGCGGGCTGCCGCGCTTGTGGCTCACGCGAGACGTGGAGGTCTCGGTGGGGACGACGCTCCCCGCCGACCTGATGCCGGCGGCACGGGCCCTGGCGGCGCTGCAGGAGGCCCGCCTCCCGCGGCGCGTGAAGGCCGTGCGCACGACGGGGGAGGAGCTGACCCTCGTGCTGCGCCGAGGGCCGGAGATCCGGCTCGGCAGCCCCGTCGACATCCGGCTCAAGCTCGCGGTCGCCGCCGCGGTCTTCCCGCTCCTCGCCGACGGAACCGTGTACCTGGACGTCAGCGTCCCCGAGCGTCCCGTTGCCAGCCGCTACCCTCAAGTCTCAAGTTGAGCTTGAGACTTAAGAGTTGACAGGCAGGCGCAGGAGGCCTACGCTCGAGGTCGAAACCGTGCTGACCAGTCGCACGTTCAACACGAACCTCAGGTTCAGGTGGGTCGAGACATGAACAACCAGCTTGGCAGCTACCTGGCGGTGATCAAGGTCGTCGGAATCGGCGGCGGCGGCTCGAATGCCGTCAGCCGCATGGTCGAGGCCGGCGTCTCGGGCGTGGAGTTCGTCGCGGTCAACACGGACGCGCAGGCGCTCCTGATGGCGGACGCGGATGTGAAGATCCACATCGGCTCGAAGGCGACGCGCGGGCTCGGGGCGGGCGCGGATCCGCGCGTGGGCCTCGCCGCCGCGCAGGAGAGCCGGGACGAGCTGAAGGAGGCGCTCAAGGGCGCGGACATGGTCTTCGTCACCGCCGGCGAGGGCGGGGGCACCGGGACGGGTGGCGCCCCGGTCGTGGCCGAGATCGGTCGCGAGCTGGAGGCGCTCACCGTCGGGGTGGTGACGCGGCCGTTCGGCTTCGAGGGCAAGCTGCGCGCGGACCAGGCCGAGCAGGGCATCCAGGCCCTGCGGGAGAAGGTGGACACGCTGATCGTGATCGAGAACGACCGTCTGCTCCAGGTCGTCGAGCGCTCGACCCCGGTCACGGACGCCTTCCGGATGGTGGACGACATCCTCCGCCAAGGCGTGCAGGGGATCACCGACCTGATCACGGTGCCCGGCCTGATCAACCTCGACTTCGCCGACGTGCGCACGATCATGCGCGACGCGGGGTCGGCGCTGATGGGGATCGGGGTCGGCCGAGGCGAGAACCGGGCTGCGGAGGCCGCCCGCGCCGCCATCTCCTCCCCGCTGCTCGAGACCTCGCTCGACGGCGCCACCGGGATCCTGCTCAACATCACCGGGGGGCCCGACCTCGGCCTCCACGAGGTCAACGAGGCGGCGGAGGTGGTGACGAGCGCGGCCGATCCGAACGCGAACGTCATCTTCGGCGCGGTCATCGACGAGGCGATGGGCGAGGAGGTGCGGGTGACCGCGATCGCGACCGGCTTCGGCGGCCGGCCGCGCCGCCGCCGCGTCGAGCCGGCGGCGGTGGCCGCCGGGCCCGC
>DATMAP010000220.1:0-19027 GCA_035559835.1 Gaiellaceae bacterium | reverse complement strand
GCAGGCCAACTCGTCCGTCTTCAAGGCGGTGCGCCTGCTCGGGCTCGAGCCGCGCGTGCGTGTCGCGCAGGTCGAGCCGGTCGGGCTGGGAGTTGAGCTCCAGCGCGGTGCCCGTCTCGGCGGCCCGCTCGACGACTCGCTCGACGTCCACGGGCGCTCCTTCGCGGCGGAGCAGGCGCCGTCCGGTCAGGTGCCCGATGCAGTCCACGTGCGGATTCTCGATCGCCGCCAGGATCCGTTCGGTCGGGCTGCGCTCGAAGGAGGTGTGCAGAGAGGCGACGACCCAGTCGAGCTGCGCGAGGACGTCGTCCGGGACGTCGAGGGTTCCGTCCGCCCGGATGTTGACCTCGATCCCCCGCAGGACGCGGAACGGCCGCACCCGTTCGTTCACGGCGTCGATCTCCTCCCACTGCGCCTCGAGCCGTCCCTCGCGGAGGTAGTGGGAGTGGTCGGTCACACAGAGGTAGCGGTACCCGCGCGCCCGAGCCGCCCGCGCCATGGCCTCGATCGAGTCCCGGCCGTCCGCCGACCAGTCCGAGTGCGCGTGCAGCTCCCCGCGCAGGTCGGCCAGCTCCACGAGCGGCGGGAGGCGGCCCTCGCGCGCGGCTTGGAGCTCGCCGCTCCCTTCGCGCAGCTCAGGCGGGATGAAGTCGTAGCCGAGGAAGCGGTACAGCTCCTCCTCGCTTCGGTGCGTGACCACCTCGCCGGTGGCGACGTCGGTGACGCCGTACTCCGAGACGGACAGGCCGCGACGCTGCGCCTCCTCGCGGAGGGCGATGTTGTGCTCCTTCGAGCCCGTGAAGTGCTGGACGACGTTGCCGTAGCACTCGGGCGGAACGACGCGCAGGTCGTAGCGCAGCCCGTCGTGGCCGGCCACGGTCGCCTTCGTCTCCCCGCGAGCGAGCACCTCGGCGACCCACTCCGCCTCGCAGAAGGCGGCGATCAGGGCAGGGGCATCGTCCGAGGTGGCGACGAGGTCGAGGTCGCGGATCGTCTCCCGGCGGCGGCGCACGCTCCCGGCCTCGGAGACGGCGAGCGCAGCGGGATGCCGCGCCAGCTCCTCGACCGCCCGCCGGACCGCGGGAAGGGCGCGGCCCAGCAGGCGACGCGGCTCGCCCCGCTCGCCCGCGCCGGCCTCGAGGGCGCGCAGGATCTTCTCCTCGCTCCGGGCGCCGAGGCCTGGGAGCTCGCGCAGGCGGCCCTGCTCGGCGGCTGCGCGGAGCCCGTCCAGCGTGGTGATCCCGAGCTGGGTCCAGATGCGGGCCGCCAGCTTCGGGCCGACGCCGGGGAGGCGGAGGAAGTCGACGACGCCGAGCGGCACCTGCTCGCGCCGGCGGCGGAGCGCCTGGATCTCGCCGGTCTGCACCGCCTCCACGACCTTCTGCTCGATCGTGCGGCCGATCCCGGGGAGCTCCTTCGCCCGGCCCGCGAGGGCCAGCTCCGCGACGGGAGCCGGCGTCTCCCGGATGCGGGCGGCGGCGCGGCGGTAGGCGAGGACGCGGAAGGACTCCTCGCCGAGGAGCTCGGAGAGGTCGGCGAGCAGGTCGAGCTGGTCGGCGAGCTCCGCGTTCCGGGGCAGAGTCTTCGCCATGCGGCGATGATACGGAGCGTGCCCAGGGCCGTCGTCTGCCTGCCGACCTACAACGAGCGGGAGAACCTGGAGCCCCTGGTGCGGGCGCTCGGCGAGGTGCTCGATCCTGCGCAGGACCGCGTGCTCGTCATCGACGACGCCTCCCCCGACGGAACCGGCGACCTCGCCGACCGGCTCGCCGAGCAGCTCCCCTGGCTCTCCGTGCTCCACCGCGAGCGGAAGGAGGGCATCGGGCCGGCCTACGTCGCCGGCTTCCGGCGGGCGCTGGCCGAGGGCGCCGAGCTCGTGCTGGAGATGGACTGCGACTTCTCCCACGATCCCGCGGACGTCCCGCGGCTGATCGCCGCGGCGAGCGACACCGACCTCGTGCTCGGCTCGCGCTACGCGCCGGGCGGAGGCACCGAGAACTGGGGGCTCCTGCGGCGCGCCGTCTCGCGCGGCGGGTGCCTGTACGCGCAGGTTCTCCTCGGGGTGCGCGTCCGCGACCTGACCGGTGGCTTCAAGTGCTTCCGGCGCGCCGCGCTCGAGGCGCTCGACCTCGACGCGCTCTCCGCCCACGGGTACGCGTTCCAGATCGAGACGACCTACCGCGTGCTCCGCGCCGGGCTGCGCGTGCGGGAGATCCCCATCCGCTTCGTCGAGCGGCGTGCCGGCTCGTCGAAGATGACGGGCGCGATCGTCTGGGAGGCGGTCTGGCGGGTGCCGCTCCTGCGGCTGCGCGCGCTCGCGGGCAGGCTGTAGCGGTCGCGCAACAGGGGGTCACGCAACAGGGGGTCAGGTCTCGTTTGTTGCACGCGCGTGGCGCGCTGCGTAGCGCTGCAGACGCCGGCTGACAGTCGACGCGCTGAGACCGAGGTGTGCAGCGATCGCCCGGAGCGAGTACCCATGGGCTTGCGCGAGCATGAGCGAGGCGTCGCTGGCGTCCTCGAGCAGACCGGAGAGCTCGGGCCGCGGCTCCCGGAAGAAGCGGCGCGGTACCCCTGGTGGTCGATCCAGCTCCCGCAGCATGTGCACGACGAAGGCGTCGTCCCCGTGGACGAGCGGGTGCCGCCCGAGCTCGTCGTCTCCGGGCTGCTCCACGTATTCCCGATACCGCGCCCGGGCGAGCTCCGGTGTCGGTCCGAAGTACGAGAGGACCTCGTCGACGTCCACGACGCCGGAGGGCTCCTCTCCGAGCGTGGCACGACAGCTCGAGAAACGCCACTCGGACGGGCTCGCGCAGAGCCCGGCCCGAACCGGGTTGCGCACGATGTAGCGGAGAACCGAGCGTAGGTGCTCGTCTGCCTGTACAAGCCGTGCTCCGTACCGCCCCTCGAGCACGTGACCCGATCGCCGATGGCGCCGGTTGAACCTTTGCGCGTACACGCCGTTCAGCTGCCGCATACCGCTCGCGAGGTTCGGCTCGGGCGTCTGAGGACAAAGGTGGTAGTGGTTGCCGAGCAGGCAGTAGGCCAGGACTCGCCATCCGTACTCGGCACGCACCTCGGCGACCAGCTCGAGGAAGCGCTCCCGGTCCGAGTCGTCCCGGAAGATCGGAGCACGGTCGTTGCCTCGAGCGTAGACGTGGTAGATGCCGTACGGGACCAGGAGCCGCAGAGGACGAGCCATGACGCCGACGGTAGCCCGGCAGGCACCTGCGCCGGCTCCTCGCGACACGTGTTGTTGCACACTCGGCGCACAATCGTGCGTCGTTTTCGATCGAGAAGCTGCGCGGGCCAGCCCGCAACGGGGGGTCAGGTCCCGCTTGTTGCACGCTCTGGCGGACTCGGCACACAGTGCAACAGACGGGACCTGACCCCATGTTGCAGACCCCATGTTGCAGTGCAACAGACGGGACCTGACCCCATGTTGCACGGTTACCCTGGCCGGATGGACGAGGTCACGGACGCCTCCTTCGCCGCCGAGGTGCTCGCCTCGCCGGTGCCCGTGCTGGTCGACTTCTGGGCGCCGTGGTGTCGGCCGTGCGAGGCGATCGAGCCGCACCTGCGCTCTCTGGCGGCGGAGCACGGTGCGCGCGTGCGGCTCGTCCGCCTGAACGTAGACGAGAACCTCGGCGTTCCCGGTCGCTACGGCGTGCTGTCGCTGCCGACCGTGATCGTCTTCGTCGGGGGGGAGGAGCGAGGCCGGATCGTCGGCGCGCAGCCGCGCCGCCGCTACGACGAGGCGATCGCTCCCCATCTCGCCTGACGGCGCCCTGCCACACTGGGCGCATGGCCAGCGTCGCCTCCGCCTGGACCGACCTGCTCGCGGGCGAGGAGGTCGTCCACCGGGAGATCGAGCCCGCCCGCGTGGCGCGCACCGAGCCGCTTCCTGCCGATCTCGACCCACGGCTCGCCTCGGCGCTCGCCGCGCGCGGGATCACGGCGCTCTACCGCCACCAAGCCGAAGCGTGGGAGGCCGCGCGCCGCGGCGAGAACGTCGTCGTCACGACCGGCACCGCCTCGGGGAAGTCGCTCGCCTTCACCCTCCCCGTGCTCGACGCGATCGCGCGCGACCCGAAGACGCGCGCGCTCTACCTCGCCCCGACCAAGGCCCTCGCGCAGGACCAGGCCCGTGCGCTCGCCGAGCTGCGCCCTCCCGGCGCGAGGCCCGCGATCTACGACGGCGACACGCCGGCCGAGCGGCGCCGGCAGATCCGCCGCTGGGCGAACCTCGTCCTCACCAACCCGGACCTGCTCCACGTCGGCCTCCTCCCCCACCACGACCGCTGGGGAGACGTTCTGGCCAACCTGCGCTACGTCGTCATCGACGAGGCGCACGTGTACCGGGGCGTCTTCGGCTCCCACGTCGCCAACGTGCTGCGCCGCCTGCGCCGCCTCGCGCGGATCTACGGAGCCGAGCCGCAGCTCCTGCTCGCCTCGGCGACGATCGCCAACGCAGGCGAGCTCGCCCAGGCGCTGACGGGCGAGCCGGCTACCGTCATCGCACGCGACGCCTCGCCCCGAGCCGAGCGCGAGATCGTGCTCTGGAACCCGCCCCTGCTCGACCCCGAGCTGGGTCTGCGGGCGAGCCCGCTCGGGGACGCCGCGCGGCTCCTGGCCCAGCTCACCACTCGCGGACTACGGACGATCTGCTTCGCGAAGAGCCGGAAGGCAGCCGAGCTGATCCATCGCTTCACGGTCGAGCGGGTCGACGCGGCGACCGCGAGCCGCCTCGCCCCCTACCGGGCCGGCTACACGCCCGAGCAGCGCCGGGAGATCGAGCGACGGCTCGTCGAAGGGGAGCTGCTGGGCGTCACCGCCACCGACGCGCTCGAGCTGGGCATCGACGTCGGCCTCCTCGACTGCGCGATCTCGGTCGGCTTCCCGGGCACGGTCGCCTCGCTGCGCCAGCAGTGGGGGCGCGCGGGGAGGCGAGGACGCGGGCTCGCGGTGCTGGTCGCGAGCGAGGACGCCCTCGACCAGTTCTTCGCGCGCGAGCCCGAGGCCCTGCTCACGCGGCGCGTCGAGGCGGCCATCCTCGACCACACGAACCCCCGCATCCTCGACCCGCACGTGCTCGCGGCGGCCTACGAGGCCCCGCTCGGCGAGGAGGATACAGCCGTCCTCGGCCCGGAGGCCCTGCGCCGGGCGGCCACGCTCCCCGAGCTGGAACGCACCGGAGGAGGCTTCGTCTGGAAGGGGCGTGACTACCCGGCGGCCCGGATCTCGCTGCGCGCGGGTGACCCCGAGGCGTTCACGGTCGTGGAGGCGGAAACCGGCGCGCTGCTCGGCCTGGTCGAGCGCGACCGCGCCTACTCGACCGTGCACGAAGGGGCCGTCTACCTCCACCTCGGCCAGCAGTACCTGGTGAGGCAGCTCGATCTGGAGGCGAGGGTCGCGCTCGTCGTCCCGGCGGCGCTCGACTGGTACACGCAAGCAAAGCGCGAGACGGAGACGGCGATCGTGAGCGCCGAGCAGTCGGCGCACCGCCTCGGGGTCGAGCTCCACTTCGGGCGCGTCGCCGTCACCGAGCAGGTGGTCGGCTACGCGAGGAAGGCGGTTCGGGACGGGGCGACGATCGAGCTCGTCCCGCTCCTCCTGCCGGAGACGACATTCGAGACGGAGGCGGTCTGGTTCTGCCCCGAGCCACACCACCTGGAAGGGCTCGAGGCCGTGCCCGCGCTGCTCGGCTCCCTGCACGCCGCCGAGCATGCGCTCATCGCGCTGCTGCCGCTCTGGGCGATGTGCGACCGCTGGGACATCGGCGGGCTCTCCACCAACCTCCATCACCAGACCGGGCGCCCGACCATCTTCGTCTACGACGGCCACGCGGGCGGCGTCGGGATCGCCGAGCGGGGCTTCGACCGCTTCGAGGGGTGGGTCGAGGACACCGCCCGCCTCCTCGCCACCTGCCCCTGCTCGGGCGGCTGCCCCTCGTGCGTGCAGAGCCCGAAGTGCGGCAACCTCAACGAGCCGCTCGACAAGGCCGGAGCACGCACCCTCCTCGAGCGGATGCTCGGGCCCAAGGGGCGCTGAGCGCTAGCGGAGCTCCCGGAGCGCCAGCTCGACGGCCTCGGCCGGGGTCGCGGCAGAGAGCGCGCCCTCCACGCGGGGGGCGCCCGCGAGCAGGACCACCGGGCGGCCGAGAAGCCGGGCAAAGGCCAGCTCGCTCAGCGTCCCCCAGCTGCCGCCGACCGCGATCACCGCGTCCCCCGTAGCGGCGACGGCGAGGTTCCGCGCGTGCCCGATGCCCGTGACCACGACGTGGTCGGCCCAGGGGTTCGCCCTCGACCGCTCCTCGCCGGGGAGGATCGCGATCGTCGTCCCGCCCGCTGCCTTCGCGCCCCGGTGCGCAGCCGCCATCACCTCCCCGAGCCCTCCGGTCACGACCGTGCAGCCACGCTCGGCGAGCAGGCGGCCGACCTCCTCGGCCGCCTGCTCCCACTCGCGCCCGCTGCCGATCACCGACACCTGCACCGCCACGCTGGTAGAGGATGACGCATATGGAGCAGCGGACGGCGCACGGGGGGACGTGCTCGGGGGCGGCCTGGCGGCGTGCGGCAGCGGTGGATGCCGGTGGACGCGGCGCTCTCCGACGGGACACGCGTGCCGGAGCGCACGCTGGTCTGGACGGCCGGCGTGCGCCCGCACCCGCTGCTCGTGGCGCTTGGGCTCCCGCTCGACGGGCCGTGCGCGTCGACGAGACGCTGCGCGTGCAGGGGTGCGACGAGAACTGGGCGCTCGGCGACTGCGCCGCGGTGCCGAACGTGCGCACGCCGAGCGCCACCGATCCGCCCGCCTGCCAGCACGAGCTTCGGCAGGCGCGCCGGCTCGCGAAGAACCTTGCCGGCCCGCCCCGGCCGTACGGCTCGGCCACCCGCGCCCGCTCGACGAGCGTCAGCGGAGGGCGCGCAGCGCCTTCGCCAGCGACTGCTTGCCGGCGAGGGCGCCCGCGAAGAGGTCGCCCTCGCGGGCGACCCGGTCGAGCACGGCGTCCATGGTGAAGGCGGAGGGGTCGAGCCCCGGTCGTACCTCCTCCCAGCGGAGCGGGGTGGAGACGGGCGCGCCGGCGCGCGGGCGCACGGAGTAGACGGAGGCGGTGGTCGCTCCCGGCCGGTTCTGGTTCGCGTCTACAAGCACGCCGCGCCGCTTCCGCTTCGACCACTCGGTGGTGACGAGGCCGGGGTGGGCGCGCGCGAGCGCCCCGCCGACGATCCCGGCGAAGTCGCGGGCCTCGGCGAAGGTGTGACGGCGCGCGACCGGGACGAGCACGTGGATGCCCCGCGAGCCGGAGGTCTTCGGGTAGCTCGCCAGCTCGAGGAGGTCGAGCGTCTGCTTGACGAGCAGCGCCACCTGGACGACGTCCTCGAAGACGGCGCCCTCCGCCGGGTCGAGGTCGAACAGGACCCAGTCCGGCCGCTCCGGCTTGTCGGCGCGCGACGACCACACGTGCAGGTCGATGCAGGCCATGTTCGCCATCCAGAGGAGGGCGAGCTCGTCGTTCACGAGCGCGTACTCGATCGTCCGCGGCTTCCCCGCGCGCGTGGAGGCGGGGAAGGCGGCGCGCGGAATCCAGGACGGCATGTGCGAGGGCGCTTGCTTCTGGAAGAAGTGCTTGCCCTGCCAGCCGTCGGGGTAGCGCTTCATGGTGAAGGGGCGCTGCCGCAGGTGCGGGACAAGGACCTCGGCGACGTCTCGGTAGTAGGCGATCAGGTCGCCTTTCGTGATCCCCTCCTCCGGCCAGAAGGGCTTGTCGAGGTTGGAGAGGCGCAGCTCCCGCCGGCCCTTCCGGATCACCGTGGGCAGGGGCTCTCGCTCCTTGCGCACCTCGGCGGCGGGCTTGTCCTCGCGCAGCCCGAGGTACACGGGGGCGCGGAGACGCCCTTCGCGCGTCCACTCGGCGAACTCCACCTCCGCGACGAGGCGCGGCTCCAGCCAGACGACGTCGGAGCGGCGGACGCGCGGCATCTTGGGCGGCTCCCGGAAGGGGCACTGCTCGCGCACGAGGGGACGGAAGCGCCGGAGGAGACGCTCGATCTCCGCCTCCGTGAACCCGGTGCCGACGTTCCCGGCCCAGCGCAGCGCGCCTGCCTCCCGCACGCCGACGACGAGAGCGCCGAAGCCGGCGGCGCGCCGGCCCCGCCCCTTCGTGTACCCGGCGATCACGACCTCTTGGCGGCCGCGCACCTTCACCTTGCGCCAGTCCGGACTGCGTCTGCCCGGCTGGTAGCGGGAGGCGAGACGCTTGGCGACGACGCCCTCGAGCCCCTGCTCGCGGGCGGCGGCGAGCAACGCCTCGCCGTCCGCGACCTGCGGCGAGAGGAGAACCTCTCCCGCTCCCGAGCGAACGATCGCCTCCAGGCGCCGCCTGCGCTCTGCGAGCGGCAGCTCGAGCAGCGGCTGCGCGTCCAGCTCGAGCAGGTCGAAGAGGACGAGAGCCGGGGTGCCCCGCCCCTCCTGGAGGAGCGAGAAGCGCGGGCGGCCCTGCTCGTCCAGGGCGCAGATCTCTCCGTCGAGCACCGCGTCCGCAGCCCGGATCGCCAGCCGCGCAGCCCTCGCCAGCTCGGGGAAGCGCCCGGTGAGGTCGTTTCCGTTCCGGCTCGTCAGCGTCACCTCGCCTCCCTCGATGGCGACGAGGGCGCGGAAGCCGTCCCACTTCGGCTCGAAGACCCAGCCCGGGCCGCGGGGCAGGCTGTCCGCGGCCGCGGCGAGCATGGGCGCATACCGCCGGGTGGCGGAGGTCGGTCCGTCCGTGCGCACGAGCAGCCAGTTCTCCTCCTCGCCGCCGAGCCCGGCGGGAACCAGCGTCCACGTCCCCTGGAGCCGCTCGCCGTGCAGGCGCACGGTCAGCCCCCCGGCCGGCTTCTCCTCGACGAGCTCGTACGTACCCCGGTCCCAGATCTCGACGGCGCCCGCGCCGTACTCGCCGGCGGGGATCATCCCCTCGAACTCGGCGTAGGCGAGCGGGTGGTCCTCGACGCGGACGGCGAGGCGACGCTCGCCGCGGCGCAGCGGGATCCCCTTCGGCACCGCCCAGCTCGCCAGCACCCCGTCCCGCTCCAGCCGGAGGTCGTAGTGGAGGTTGCGAGCGGCGTGGCGCTGCACGACGAAGCGCGGCGCTCCGCTCGTGACCGCCAAGGCCCCGCAGGGCTCGGGCGTCCGGCCGGGCGAGCGGCGCCGCCTGTACTCGTCGAGGCTCACCTGTGGATTGTCGCCATCTCCGCAACGTTTCCTTCACGAAACGGGCGCCGATCGCACCTTTTCCCTGCTCCCGGGGCTTTCCGGATCGGGGGATAAGCCTGTGGAAGGTGTGGAAAGCGACTCAGGCCGTGGCGAGGACGCCCAACAGGCGGTACTTGCGCCGGCGCTCGCGCCGGCGCTCGAGCGGGTCCAGCCCCTCGACCTCGGCCATGGCCTCGAGGATACCGGCTTTCAGGAGCCGTGCGGCCTCGTCCGCGTCGGTGTGAGCTCCGCCCTCGGGCTCGGCCACGATCGCGTCCACCACGCCGAGCGCGAGGCAGTGGGCGGCATCCGGCTTGAAGGCCGCAGCCGCCTTGCGCGCTTCGCCCGCATCGCGCCAGAGGATGGCGGCGCAGCCCTCGGGCGAGATCACCGAGTAGATCGCGTTCTCCTGCATGAGCACGCGGTCGGCGACCGCGATCGCGATCGCGCCACCGGAGCCCCCCTCTCCGATCACGCAGGCGACCGTGGGCACCGACAGGCGCGCCATCGCAGCCTGCGAGCGGGCGATCGCGCCACCCTGGCCGTGCTGCTCGGCGGCGACGCCCGGGTAGGCGCCGGGCGTGTCAACCAGGGTGAGCAGGGGGAAGCCGTGACGGTCGGCCAGCGCCATCGCGCGCATCGCCTTGCGATACCCCTCGGGATAGGCCATCCCGAAGTTCCGGTGGGTGCGCTCCTTCAGGTCGCGTCCCTTCTGGTGGCCGACGAGGACGACGGTCCTGCCCTCGAGCTTGCCCAGCCCGGCCACGATCGCGGGATCGTCGGCACGCGCCCGGTCGCCGTGCAGCTCGAAGAAGTCGTCGAGGATGCGCTCGACGTAGTCGAGCGTGTACGGACGGTCCTGGTGGCGCGCCAGCTCGACGGAGCGCCAGATGTCCTCCTCCGCGCTGGGCTCCGCCCGCAGGCGCTCGAGCTGCTGCTGGAGCCGCTCGAGCTCGCCGCCGACCCTCGTCCCGCGCAGGAGCTTCACGGCGCCGAGCTTACTCGAGCGCCGCCGCCCCCGAGCCCGCGCCCTCCCTCCACGGGGCTCAGCGCCGCCCGAAGAGCCGCAGGAGCCGGGCGAGGGTCGGTCGCAGCTCGGCGCGCGGGACGACCGCGTCCAGATGGCCGAAGCGGAAGTTCGACTCGGCCAGGCCGAAGTCGTCCGGGAGCTTCTCCCGCGTCGTCTGGGCGACGACGCGGGGGCCCGCGAACGACATCAGCGCCCCCGGCTCGGCGAGGACGACGTCGCCGAGGCTGGCGAAGCTGGCCAGCACGCCTCCCGTGGTCGGGTGCGTCAGCACCGAGAGCAGGGCTCCCCCCGCCTCGTGGAGCTCCTCGATCGCGCACACGGTCTTGGGGAGCTGCATCAGCGCCAAGATCCCCTCCTGCATGCGCGCCCCGCCCGAGGCCGAGACGGAGACGAGAGGGACCCCGCCTGCGGCCGCGCTCTCGCACGCGCGAGCGAACTTCTCGCCCACGACGCTCCCCATCGAGCCGCCCATGAACGCGAAGTCCATGACCGCGAGCCGGCACTCCTCTCCCTCGATCGCCGCCCGCCCGGTCACGATCGCATCACCGAGCCCCGTCTCGGCCTGCGCTTCCGCCAAGCGCTCGACGTACGGACGCAGGTCGACGAAGCCCAGGGGGTCGGCGGAGCGCAGCTCGGGGTCCTCCTCCACGAACGAGCCCGGATCCGCGAGCTGCTCGATCCGCTCGCGAGCGCGGACGGCGAAGTGGTGGCCGCACATCGGGCACACGCGCAGGGTGCTCGCGAGCTCGTCGTCGCGGTAGTGCGACCCGCAGCCGGGACACGTGTTGGCGCTCGTCCTGCCCGCCGTCCGCTCCTCCCCGCGCTTCCGCTCGCTGGCGACGTCGACCCGCCGAGGCTCGGAGGACATGCCGGGATCTTATGCGGGGCGGCGTGGGCGGGCGGGGACTCGCTCAGAGCCCCGCGGCGGCGAGCAGACGCGACGCGACCGCCGCGTTCCGCTCGTCGAGCAGGTGTCCCGTCACCCCCGCCCCGGCCACGGGCGCCCGGGCGGCGACCTCCGCCAGCACCCGCTCGACGTCCGCGAGCCCCGGGCCTCCCGGCTCGGGGACGAAGACCGCCGCCTCCGCCGGATCGAGCACGTCCAAGTCGAGCGCGACGTAGACCGCGTCCACGCCCGCCAGCGCGCGCGCCAGCGAGTCGTCGATCCCCGTCTCGGCGAGGAAGTCGCGCTCGCCGGGGTCGAGGTTGCGGGCGCCGACGAGCGCCGTGTCGGAAGCCTGCACGACCCCGTCGTCGAGGAGCATCCGCAGCGGCATCCCCCAGAGGTTCCCCGACGGCGACGTCTCGGGCGTGTTCAGGTCGCCGTGCGCGTCGAGCCAGACGAGGCCCAGGCGGCCGGAGCGCTGGGCGAGCCCCGAGACCGCGCCCACGTGCGCGCAGCAGCACCCGCCGAGGACGAGGGGCCGGCGGGGCAGCGCCGCGGCCAGGGCAGCGTTCTGCTCGGCCAGGGTCGCGCAGGCCACCGTCCCCGTGTCCGGGTAGGGCAGCTCGAGGGCCGCCGCCTCCTCCAGCGGGCCTCCCCCTTGGCCGAAGGCGCGGGGCACGCGGACGAGGCCCGCGGCGTAGCTGCGACCGCAGGCGTGACACTCGTAGCCCTGGCCGACGGCGACGGCGGTGAACGTCCGGCACGCAGGGCAGCGGGCTCGGAGCAGCGACACCGCCTCAGCCCTCCCGGGCGATCTCGTCGAGCGCCGCCGCGAGCCCCGCCAGGGAGGAGAGCGTCCGGGCCGGCCGCGGGTCGGGAGGCTCCCCCAGCCGGTTGATCCAGATACAGGGGATCCCCAGGCGGCTCGCCGGCTCGACGTCGTGGAAGAGGCTCTGCGCCACGTGCACGTGCACGTCGCCCGGTCGCAGGCGCTCGCGGAAGACCTCCCAGTGCCGCGGGCTCGGCTTGTAGGAGCCGATCTCCGACGCGACGACGGAGTCCTCGAAGGGCACGCCGATGGCCGCCAGCGATGCGTCGAGCAGGTCGCGGTCGGTGTTCGAGAGCACGGCGAGCTTCCAGCCGCGGGCGCGGGCCTCCTGCAGGGCCGCCGGGGCGTCCTCGAACACGGGCCAGGACGGAAGCGAGCGCGCGAGAGCGCTCGCCTCCCCCTCGGGGAGGGTGCGCCCGGTCTCCGCGGCCAGCCGCTCGAGCGCGGCGGTGAGCACCTCCCGGTAGGACGCCCCCGGGCTCGCCGCCTGGAGCTCCGGCTCCAGCTCGTGGTAGCGGGCGAGCAGCTCGTCCGCAGGCTCGACGCCGAACAGACGCTCGAGCTCGGCGCGGATCCCGCCGTTCCAGTCCACGAGCGTCCCGTAGCAGTCGAAGGTCGCCCAGCGAGCCGCCATCGCCTGCCTCAGCGGCCGTCCCAGCGGCGGAAGACGACGCAGGCGTTGTGGCCGCCGAAGCCGAAGGAGTTGGAGACGCCGACCTCCACCTGTTGCCGGCGGGCCTCGTTCGGGATGTAGTCGAGGTCGCAGGCCGGGTCGGGCGTCTCGTAGTTGATCGTCGGCGGGAGCACTCCGCGCGAGACCGCGAAGACGGTGAAGATGGCCTCGACCGCGCCCGCGGCGCCCAGGCAGTGCCCGGTCGCGCCCTTGGTCGAAGAGACCGGCGTCCGGTAGGCCTTCTCCTCTCCCAGCGCCAGCTTGAGCACGCGGGTCTCCGCGGGGTCGCCGAGCGGCGTGGAGGTGCCGTGCGCGTTCACGTAGCCGACCTCTTCCGGCGCGATCCCGGCGTCGGCGAAGGCCATCTGCATCGCGCGCGCGGGGTTCACCCCGGTCGGATCGGGCTCGGTCACGTGCGCGGCATCGGAGGAGACCCCGTAGCCGAGCACCTCCGCGTAGATCCGCGCGCCCCGCGCGAGCGCGTGCTCGAGCTCCTCGAGCACCAGCATCGCGCCCGCCTCGCCCATGACGAACCCGTCCCGATCCGCGTCGAAGGGGCGGGAGCCCCGCTTCGGGTCGTCGTTGCGCTGGGAGAGCGCTCGCATCGCGCTGAAGCCCGCGATGCCGACGCGCGTGATCGGCGCCTCGGTGCCGCCGCAGAACATGACGTCGGCGCGCCCGAGCCGAATCGCGTCCAGCCCGTCGCCGATCGACATGTTGGAGGCGGCGCAGGCGGTCGTCTCCGTGGCGAGCGGCCCCCGCGTCCCCAGCTCCATCGAGACCCAGGCCGCGGCCATGTTGGGGATGATCTGGATGATGGCGAAGGGGCTCGTCCGGTCGGGCCCGCGCTCGAGCAGCGTCTGCAAGCAGTCCTCGAACGCGTACAGCCCCCCGATCCCGGTCCCTACCGCCGCCCCGACCCGCTCGGGCTCCGCGGCGACCGAGATCCCGCTGTCCGCCTCGGCCATCCTCGCAGCGGAGAGCGCGAGCTGCGCGAAGCGGTCCATCCGCCGCGCCTGCTTGCGGTCGATCCAGACGGTGGGGTCGAAGTCCTTCAGCTCGCACGCGAAGCGCACGGGGAAGTCGCTCGCGTCGAAGCGCGTGATCGGACCGGCGCCGGACTGCCCGGCGACGAGGTTCTGCCACGTCGTCTCGGCGTCGTTCCCGAGCGGCGTCACCATCCCCACGCCGGTGACCACGACCCGGCGCCTCCCGTTCTGCGTCGCTTCGTCCATCCGCTACATCCCCAACCCGCCGTCCACGAGGAGCACCGCGCCCGTGATGAACGCAGCCTCGTCGGAGCAGAGGAACCGTACCGCGCCCGCCACGTCCTCCGGGTCGCCGAGCCTGCCCAGCGGGGTCGACTGCAGCATCGTGGCGGTGGCCTCCTCGGGGAGCACGTCCGTCAGCTGCGTCTTCACGTAGCCGGGGACGACCACGTTCGCGCGGATGTTCCGGCTGCCCAGCTCCCGGGCGAGCGCCTTGGTGAAGCCGATGATGCCCGCCTTCGAGGCCGCGTAGTTCGTCTGGCCCCAGTTCCCGTGCAGCCCCACGATCGAGGAGATGTTCACGATCGCCCCCGAGCGGCGCTTCATCATCCCCCGCACGGCCGCCCGGCAGGTGTAGAAGCAGGAGGCGAGGTTCGTGTCCAGGACGGTGCGCCAGTCCTCGTCCGACATCCGTACGAGCAGGCCGTCACGCGTCACCCCGGCGTTGTTGACGAGGATGTCCAGCTCACCCGCCTCCTCGACGAGCGCTCGGGCGGAGACGGGATCGGACACATCCGCCTGCAGCGCACGCCCGCCCAGCTCGGCCGCGAGCGCCTGCGCTTCCGCCTCCCCGGTCCGGTAGGAGACGACCACCGACGCGCCCGCCCGGGCCAGCTCCCGCGCGATCGCGCGGCCGATCCCGCGAGAGGCGCCGGTGACGAGGGCCGTGCGCCCTTCGAGCGAGCAGAAGGCCTCGCTCACCGCGAGAGGACGTCCTGCGCGCGCTCCAGGCTCTCGAGCGTGTTCACCGAGATCGTCCGGACTCCCCGGTCGATCCGCTTCAGCAGCCCGGAGAGCACGTTCCCAGGGCCGACCTCGACGAAGGTGCTCACCCCGGACCGGATCAGCTCGCTCGCAGCCTGCGTGAACCGCACGGGCGCGGTCAGCTGGTCGACGAGCAGCGCCCCCAGCCGCTGTGCGGGCTCGACGCGGGCGGTCACCGTGGACATGAAGGGGGCGAGCGGCTCCGCGAAGCGCACCCGCTCGAGCGCAGGGCGCAGCCGGTCGGCCGCCCGCGCCACGAGCGGGCTGTGGAAGGCGCCGGAGACCTTCAGCTTGATCGCCCGCCGGGCGCCGAGGCTCTCCGCCTCCGCGCAGCACTCGTCGACGGCCTCGTGCTCCCCGGAGACGACGATCTGGCCGGGGCAGTTGTAGTTCGCCGGCCAGACGCCGACGATGCGCCGGCACAGCTTCTCCACCTCCTCGTCGTCGAGCCCGAGAATGGCGGCCATCGTCCCCGGCCGCTGCCGCGCCGCCTCGGCCATCGCCAGGCCGCGCTCGCGCACGAGCCCGATCGCGTCCGCCGTCTGGAGCGCGCCGGAGGCGGCGAGCGCGGCGAACTCGCCGACGGAGTGCCCGACGACGACGTCGGGCTCGATCCCGTGCTCGCGCAGCGCAGCCAGGATGGCGAGGC
This sequence comes from Gaiellaceae bacterium, assembly GCA_035559835.1. GTDB lineage: Bacteria > Actinomycetota > Thermoleophilia > Gaiellales > Gaiellaceae > GMQP-bins7. The sequence continues at coordinate 3,693 of DATMAP010000220.1, read as the reverse complement.
TGGTCGCGACGAGGGCCGGCTGCTGCAGCTCGGTGTCGACGAGGTCCTCGAGCGGCGTCTCGAAGCAGAGGCGCTCGAGGTCGAGCCCCGAAGCCTCCGAGCCGAGGCGGTAGACCTCGCGGGCGGCGGCGAACCGCTCGGCGAACTCGCGGCCCATCCCCGCCTCCAGCGAGCCCTGGCCGGGGAAGCAGAACGCGACCTTGCTCACGCGCCGTCCTCGCCTGCCGTCCACTCGAGCAGCGCCGAACCCCAGGTCAGGCCCGCTCCCATGCCGGTCATGAGCACGAGCGCACCTGCTCGCAGCCGGCCTTCCGACCGCGCATCGGAGAGCGCGAGCGGGATCGAGCCGGACGAGGTGTTGCCGTAGCGGTCGACGTTCACGACAGTCTTCTCGGGTGGGATCCCGAGCTTACCCGCTGCGTAGTCGATGATCCGCTTGTTGGCCTGGTGCGGGATGTACACGTCGACCTCCTCCACGCTCCGCCCGCACTGCTCGAGGACCTCTCGCGCGGAGTAGACCATGATCCGCGTCGCGAACTTGAACACCTCCCGGCCGTTCATCTTCACGTACTGGTCGGGGTCGTCGAACCGCCGCGAGCCCGAGCCGGGCAGCCACAGGTGCTCCCCTCCGCCGCCGTCCGCGCCCAGCTCGAAGCCGAGGAACCCGCCCTCCGAGACCCGCTCCAGGACGACCGCCCCCGCCCCGTCGCCGAAGAGCACGAGGGTCGAGCGGTCCGTCCAGTCGAGGATCTTGGAGAGCACGTCCCCGCCGACCACGAGCGCCTTCCGCGCGAGGCCCGAGGCGAGCATGCCGTAGGCCTGCGCGAGCGCGTAGACGAAGCCGGTGCATCCCGCCAGCAGGTCGTACGCCGCCGCCTTCGGCATCCCCAGCTCGTCGGCGAGCAGCGCCGAGGAGGTCGGGAACATCATGTCCGGCGTCACCGTCGCGCAGATGAGCAGGTCGATCTCGGCCGGGTCCGCTCCGGCGTCCTCGAGCGCGGCGACGGCGGCCGGTCGCGCGATGTCCGTCAGGGCCTCGTCCTCGGCCGCGATCCGCCGCTCGCGGATGCCGGTGCGCTCGAGGATCCACTCGTCCGAGGTGTCGACGATCTGCGCCAGCTCGTCGTTCGTGAGCACGCGCTCGGGGACGTGCGTGCCGAGCCCGGTGATCCCGATCCGCGTGCCGGCCGCCGAGCCGATCACGAGCGGTCCACCGCGAAGGTCAGGGTCGCGCGCGCGGCCAGCTCGTCGCCGACGTGGGCGGTCGCCCGGCCGCGCCCGATCGGGCCGCGTACGGTCTCGAGCTCACAGGTCAGCGTGAGCACGTCGCCTGGCTCCACGATCCGCTTGAAGCGGCAGTCGTCGATCCCGGCGAAGAGCGCGATCCGTCCCCGGTTCTCCGCCTCGACGAGCACGGCCACCGCCCCGGCCTGGGCCATCGCCTCCACGATCAGCACGCCGGGCATGACCGGACGCTGCGGGAAGTGGCCCGGGAACCACCAGTCGCCGGCTCGTACCTCGCGACGGGCGACCACCCGGCGGCCGGGCTCCAGCTCGCTCACCTCGTCCAGGAGCAGGAACGGCTCCCGGTGCGGCAGGATCGCCTCGATCTCCTCCCGCCCGAAGGGGGTAGCGGGCACGGTCGACTCCACGGGAGCGAGTCTACTTGCCGGCCGTGGCTGCTCCCGGCCGCTCGACCCGCACGGCCGGCGGGCTCGCGTTCCCGGCCGCGTCCCAGGCCACCACGCGCACGCGAGCGGCGGGCGCGCGCCAGGGGATGCGGACGATGCCGGGCGCAGCTACCCGTCGGCGCAGGATCGCACCGTCCACGCGGAGGACGAGCGCGGCGGGCTCGTCGACCTCGATTCGCAGCGGGCGGCCGGGGAGGATCCGGACCCGCGGCGCGGTCGTGTCCACGACGAAGGGGACGCCGACCGCGAGCGTCCCGACGGCGTCCGTCACCTCCACGACGGCTTCGTAGCTCCCGTCGCGCAGCGAGCCGGTCGCTCGGGCTCCGTCCCAGACGAGGCGCTGCGGGCCGGCGAAGAGCGTCCCCGCGAACGGGGTCGCGACCCAGCGGCCCTCCCGCAGGATCCGCAGGCGCACCTCCGCCGGAGCCGCCAGCGGGAACGTGACCGCGAGCCGGTCGAGGCGGCCGTCGCCGTTGGGCGAGAAGAGCGGTGGAGAGACGGCGACCGTGCCGAGCGTGCGCGTGACCGCGAGCGGCGCCTCCGCGCGGGCCTCCTCGCCGCTCGCCAGCCGGGCCGTCACCCTCACGCGGTAGACCCCGTCGGGGAGGGCGGTGCCGTCGATCGCGGCGGTCCGCCGGCCCGCTCGCAGCCAGACGCGGTCGACCGCGGTCGCGACGCTCGCGTCGGCCCCGTCCACCACCTCGACGGTCACGTTGGCGCTGCGAGTGAGCCGGAAGGCAACGGTCGCGGCGTCCGCCTGCCCGTCGCCGTCGGGGCTGATCGCGGCCGGCTCGACCACCGCCTCCTCGACCGCGAGCGCCGCTGCGACCGTGCCCGCGACCTGCACGCTCCCCGTCGCCGGGCGCGCCGCGCCCGCTTCGATCGCCCAGGCGTACGTCCCCGGGGAGAGCCCCACCGTGCTCCAGAACCAGTCCACGTCCCGACCCCTGCCCGTGCCCCGCGCGACCTCCGCCCCCGTCGCATCACGCACGACGACCGCCCAGGGAAGCGGAGCCGAGAGACGGGCCCTGAACCGGTACCCGTCCTCGCTCGGCTCGGCGAAGGGCTCGTACACCTTCGGCCCGCCCTGCGCGGCAGCGGAGCCCGCGATCGCGCCCAGGCGCCCGTAGAGGGCTGCGCCCGGGCATTCGGTGAACCCGGTGTCGCGGTGGCCCGAGACCGCCCGCAGCGACACCGGCACCCCGGGCGCGTAGCGCTCGTTTCCTCCCGAAAGCACGGTGAGCACGCCCAGCGGGTCGACGTGGGCGAGGTCGAGCCGCCACGCGAGCAGGCGCGCGAGCGCGTCCTGCGCCGCCTGCGAGGGTGCGGCCTGCCCGTACGTCCCCAGCACCGCGACTCCCACCGAGCCCGTGTTGAAGCCCTGGGCGTGGGCACCGACCACGTTCTGCTCGATCCCCCCGTACCGCCCTTCGTAGATCGTGCCGAAGCGATCGACGAGGAAGTTGTAGCCGATGTCGTTCCAGCCGTTGCCCTGCACGTGGAAGAGCTGGATTCCCCTGACGATCGCGGCGGCCTCGGCCCGCGTGTAGTCGTTGCGCCCGGCGGTGTGGTGGACGACGGCGAAGCGCAGCGCGGGGGCGTAGACCGGCGGCTGCCGCCGGATCGACTCGTCGGCGCCCCACAGGGCCCGAGGGACGATCGCCGGCGTCTCCGTCGCGGCCGGGACGCGGTAGGGGACGAGCGAGGGCGGGCTCCAGACGAGGTAGGCGCGGATGCGGCCCACCCGCCCGACCGTGCGCGTCTCCAGCCGGTCGGACGGCCCCACCCACCACGGGTTCCCGAGCCGCCAGCCCGCGCGCCGCCGCGCCTCGGGCGCGCCCGGGTCGGGCCCGTCCTCGTCCTCCGGCGCAGCGGGACGCCAGGGACTCCAGCGGCCCGCGAGCGAGCGCGTGCGCAGGTAGACGCGACCGGGACCGCGCCAGTGTACGCCGACGAGGGTGAAGCGCGGCAGGGCGACGCTCGCGGCGGGCGCGCGCTCGCC
>DATMAP010000219.1:0-5256 GCA_035559835.1 Gaiellaceae bacterium | reverse complement strand
AACGCGGAGGAGGGAGCGCCCGGCCAGGACGACCCGCCCTTCCGCCGCTTCCGCTTCACGATCGCGCACGAGATCGGCCACTGGGTCTGCCACTGCCTCGAGGGCCGCGCGCCCAACCCGGAGCCCTCCTACTGCCGCCCGGTCGACCTGACGGACGCCGCCGACCGCACCCTCGAGCGCGAGGCGAACGTCTTCGCCGCCGAGCTGCTCATGCCGGAGCCGGCGGTGCGCGAGGCGTGGGAGGAGCTCGGCGACGTGGCCGCCTGCGCGGCCCGCTTCGACGTCTCGCCAACCGCGATGCAGTGGCGCCTGTATGCGTTCGGACTCGTCGAGGAGCGGCCGGGATGAGTACCGCCCTTCCTACCGAGAGTGGCTTTCTCGTACACCATGTTGGGCAGATACCAGTCGAGGTCATAAAGACTCCGGGTGGCCGGGAGAACACAGAGGGCGTCGCCTCGACCTACGACGTCCACCATCCCAAGGCGCAGGTCGAGCTTCGACTCGTTTCGACTCCGCACGGCGAACGGTGGGTCGAGGCGAGGAACGTCCGTTCGTTCCTGCGATACCTTCCACGGCTCGAGGGCCGGCTTCGGCTCACGATCGACAGCCAGCGCTCTTTCTCGACCTGCGCTCTGAGGCTTGCCGCGCCGAAGGGCGAGTCGTGGGCGAACCTGCGAGACGCGAGCCTCGCCGAGCTCGGTGAGGCTGCCGGGGTGGCAGTCGGGCGCGAGTTGCGTGGGGTCGGCGCGCTCGAGGTCGGAACGAAGGGCGCGATCCTCGGGGAGACGGGCCGCACCCGAAAGAGGCTGATCGCGACGTTTCCGGACGACAACGAGCACGTCCCCGTCCTCGCCTTCGTCCTCACGAGGCTTGCCCCGCTCGTGAGAGCCTCCTTGGCGACCGCGCAGCCCATAGGAGGCTGAGAGTCGTGGCGCTCATCTATCGCGCGATCTTTGAAGTCGAGGATCCGGACGGTAACTTCGTCGAACGGGCACCGGGGCACTTTCGTGATTGGCTTCGTGCCAAGGTGCGCGACCCGATCCTCGAGCTGCCGACGGGTGGACGCGAGACGCTCGAGTCGGCTGGGATCGAGATCGAATGGTATTCGGGGACCGGTGAGGGCTGTTCAGTTGTTCGGATGTCAGCGTTCGAGGCACAGCGTGACGACAGAGTTGAAGTGAAGACAACCTTTACCGCGATTGCGGGTGAAGGTCTCTCGTGGGCATGGGTCGACCTAGAGCGATGGACACCGGAGCAGGACTCCCCTGCGTGGATACCCGTGGCTCCTGGGCTCGTGACAAGACTGCTAGAGACTGAGCGGGCGCGCCGCGGGAGTCTCCCGCTCGATCCTGCGCCCGTGCTCGTGGCGAGAGATCAGGGGGAGTCCCTCGCAGGACTCGTGCTCGACCTGTCCCGAGACGCGCCGCTCGTCGTCGTCTCCTACGACCCCGACGAGGGAGTAGCGGTAGCGAAGGAACGAGCCGAGGAGCTCGCGCGGCGATTGGCTGGGATTGCCGGCATCTATGTACTAGGAGAGGGTGCTGTGACTTCGTTCTCTCGAGCGATGCACGCAGCACTAGGGGAGGGCATGGATGTCCACTCGGGCGCCATCCGGACATACCTCCCCGGCGCCGGAGGTGAGAGCGACTACCCCGGCCGCCACCGCTTCATCGCGCCCTACAAGCTCACGGGCCGACGGAGCGATCTTCCGGCGCTCATCATTGCCCCAGCGCTCTTCCGGCGTGCCGTCGAGATGCCGCCCCCACGCATCTGGAGGGCTTCCGCGCGTGAGTTGCTGGGGAAGACGACGGACTACGCGGAGCTGCTGCAGCTCGCGGAAGACGAGAACGAGGAACTCCGACGCAAGATTGCTGAGCTCGAAGAGCGGCTTGGCGACGAGCGCGAGGACAACACCAATCTCCAGAGGCGCAACGACGATCTCGCCCGTCAGCTTGGATTCCTGCGGAAACAACTCCGTTCAGCTGCCCCGGAACTGGCTGACGCTCCTGTGGAGCCTGACACCTTCGAACCGGTCCTATGCGTTGAGGTCATCGACGCTGCTCGTGAGCGGCTTGCCTATGTCGAGGTCCACCCCTCCGTGCGTGAAGGTGCCGAATCCCTCGACACGCACGGTGATCTCTCATGGGCGCGTCGTGCCTGGTCGGCACTCCAAGCATTGAACCGGTACGCCGAGATGAAGGCAGACGGCACCTTCGACGGAGGCTTCCTCGAGTACTGCGAGAAGGCGGCGGGAGAGCTCCAAATCCCATCGAGCTGGGTTGTACCGACGGAGACGAAGGCGACGATGGAGAACCCACGATTCCGCGAACTGCGAGTTCTTCCCGTCTCCGCGGATGTCGATCCGAGCGGTCGAACGCTCATGGAGGCGCACATCCGGATCGAGAAGGGTGGCTCGCCCTCCCCTCGCATCCACTATTACGACGACACCCGCGGGCCGACGGGGAAGATCCACATCGGATGGTTCGGCGACCACCTGGACAGCTGGGCGAAGTCGTGAGCCACATCGAGGCCGGCCGTGCCTGAGGACTTCCTTCCCGAGCGCGAGGCGCGGACGTGGCGCGTCGAGGCACCGCCGCGGGGACTGACGCCGGAGTGCTGGTGGCGGGGGCGGGGCGACTCCTTCCGCGCGGAGGTGGCGCTCGCACGCGCGAGCGCCCGTCCACGGGCGCAGGCGTTGCGCGAGCTCTGGCGCACGCGCTCTGACGGGAGCCAGCCGCTTCTGCTCGTCGCCACCTACCCCGAAGGCGCAGCGCAGCGAGCGGTTACCTGCGGGCCCGTCGGCGAGCAGCCGCCGATCCGCGAGCTCGAGCCCGAGCACGCTGCGCGTCTCGCCGCCGCCGTCCTCGACGAGCCGGACGGCCACGCCGCCCTGCGCCTGCTCCTCGAGAGCCTGGGCGAGGTCGAGGAGGCCCTGCCCGGGGTCCGCAACGATGGCCTGCTCGCCCTCCACGACCTCATGGAGGGCGTGCCGACACGGCCGGACTGGGCGGAGGCGTGCGAGCGCGCTCTGCCACTCCTCTCGCGGGCCGGCCGCGACCTCGTCGCCGCGCTCGGCTTCCGCACCGAGCCCGCGGACGCCCTCTCGGTCGAGCTGCTCGTGAACGAGCGCCGCCGCGCGCTCGCCGTCTTCCTCGACGAGCGCGAGGACTTCGACCGCGGCGAGCCGCGCTTCGGCGGCTCGAGCCCGGTCTCGCACGCGCTCGCGGTGGCCGAGCGGCGCGGGCTCGCCTGGGTCGTCCTCACCCGCGGGCGGCAGATCCGCCTCTACTCGGTCAAGCCGGACGTCGGCGTCGGCCGCCGCGGTCGCGCGCTGACGAGCTTCGGGCTCGACCTCGCGCTCCTGCCGACAGACCGCGCCGGCTACCTCGACCTCGTCTTCTCGCCCCGCGCGCTCGACGAAGGCGGCACGCTCGAGGAGCTGCTCGAGTCGTCGGGCCGCTTCGCCGCCGACCTCGGGGCCCGCCTGCGCGACCGCGTCTACTTCGACGCCGTCCCCGCCCTCGCGACGGCCGTCGCCCGCCACACCGCGGGCACGCGCGAGCCGAGCGAGCAGGACCTGGCCGACGCCTACGAGCGGACGCTCGTGATCCTCTTCCGGCTGCTCTTCGTCGCCTACGGGGAGGATCGCGGCCTCCTCCCCTACGAGGCGAACGAGCTCTACCGCGAGCACTCGCTCAAGCGGCTCGCCGTCGAGCTCGCCGATCGGCGGCACGTGGGCGAGCTCGTCTTCGACCCCACCCAGCGCGACCTCTGGGGCCGCGTGCGGGCGCTCTTCCGCGCGATCGAGCTCGGTCACACCGAGTGGGGGGTGCCGCGCTACGGCGGCAGCCTCTTCTCCTCGGATCCTGCGATCAGCCCCGCCGGCGCCGCGATCGACGGACTGGAGCTGACGAACGCCGAGATCGGCCCGGCGCTCGCAGCCCTGCTGGTCGACCTGACGCGCGAGGGCGCGCCGGGCCCGGTCGACTTCCGCAGCCTCTCCGTGCGCGAGTTCGGGACGATCTACGAGGGCCTGCTCGAGTCCGAGCTCTCGCTCGCGCCGAGCGATCTCGCGCTCGACGAGAAGGGAACCTACGTCCCCGCCAAGCCGGGCGACGAGCCGGCCGTGCGCGCCGGCGAGGTCTACTTCCACGACCGCTCGGGCGCGCGCAAGGCGACCGGCTCCTACTTCACGAAGCCGTTCGCGGTCGAGCACCTGCTCGACCGCGCGCTCATGCCCGCGCTCGAGTCGCACCTCGAGCGGATCGCGGCCTTGCTCGACGCGGGCGAGGAGGGGAAGGCGGCCGAGGCGTTCTTCGACTTCCGCTGCGCCGACCTCGCGATGGGCTCGGGGCACTTCCTCGCCGCCGCCGTCGACCGGATCGAGGCCCGCTTCTCGGGCTTCCTCGCCGAGCGCCGCATCCCGGGCGTCGAGCGCGAGCTCGAGGGGCTGCGCGCCGCCGCCCGCGCGGCGCTCGGGCCGCTCGCGGCTGGCACGGAGATCGAGAGCTCGAGCCTGCTCCGCCGCCTCGTCGCGCGGCGCTGCATCTACGGGGTCGACCTCAACCTGATCGCGGTCGAGCTCGCCCGCCTCGCGCTCTGGATCCACACCTTCGTCCCCGGCCTGCCGCTCTCGTTCCTCGACCGCAACCTCGTCCAGGGCAACAGCCTCACCGGCGTGGCGACGATCGAGGAGGCGATCGAGGCGCTCGACCCGACGCACGGCGAGCAGCTCTCCGTCCTGCGCGACCCGCTGCTCGCGTTCCTCGCGCGCGCCGAGCCGCACCTGCGGCGGCTGGCGACGATCGCGGACGCGACCTCCGCCGACGTCGACGAGGCGCGGGCAGCGGCGGCCGCGGCCGAGCAGGAGCTCGTGCCGCTTCGGACCGCGCTCGACCTCGTCGTCGCGCACCGGCTCGGCGAGGCCGCGCTTCCGGCCAGCATCGACGAGGAGGCGCTCGCCGCGCACGGGGACGCCGCCCGGGCGGCCGAGCTCGCGCGCGAGCTGCAGGCGCTCCACTTCCCGGTCGCCTTCCCGGAGGTGTTCCTGCGCGAGCGCCCCGGCTTCGACTGCCTGCTCGGCAACCCGCCCTGGCAGGAGGCGACGATCGAGGAGCTCGGCTTCTGGGCGCTCCGCTTCCCCGGCCTCAAGTCGCTGCCGCAGGGTGAGCAGCGGCGGGAGCTCGAGCGGCTGCGGGCCGAGCGCCCCGACCTCGTCGAGGAGCTCGCGCGCGAGCAGCGAGCGCAGGCGGATCT
>DATMAP010000218.1:0-13873 GCA_035559835.1 Gaiellaceae bacterium | reverse complement strand
GCGGTCGAGCTCGTCGCGAGCGCGCTCGGGAAGCGAATCCTGTAGCGCGGCGATGGGCGACGGCTTGGTGCCTGGCTGAAGCCAGCACCCAGGCAGGAGCGAAGGGGCGCGCCCTGCTCGTGTCCCTCGCCGGGGCGCCTGGGGAAACGCTCACCCTCGAAGCCCTCCCGGAGGCCGCCCGAGCCCGGAGCTCCTCTGACTCACCCTCAACGGTATTTTCCGCTCAGATGCAGGCGCGACATGGGGAATCCGAGCCGCTGCTCCTCGGACGCGACCCGGAGCTCGCCTTGATCGCCTCGGCCTGCGAGGCGGCGGCGGGCGGCGGCGCTGCAGTCGTGCTCGTCGGCGAGCCCGGGATCGGGAAGTCGGCGCTCCTCGCGTCCGTGGCGGGGGACGGCTCGCGGAACGTCCTGCGCGCGCGCGGCGTCGATGCGGAGAGGACCGTCGCCTTCGCGACGCTGCAGGCGCTGCTCTGGCCTCTGCGCGGCTCGCTCGACGAGGTGGCGCCGCAGCAGGCGGCGCTTCTGCGGAGCATTCTCGCGCTCGGCCCGCCCGCGGATGCGACGACGTTCTCCGTCGGCGCGGCCACCCTCGCGCTGCTTTCGGCCTGCTCGCGAGAGCGGCCGCTCGTCGCCGTCGTCGACGACGCCCACCTCGCGGATGCGGCGACGCAGGACGTTCTCGCCTTCGTCGCCCGCCGGATCGAGCCCGAGCGCGTCGTCCTCCTCGCGGCCGCCCGCACGGACGAGCCGTGCGCGCTCGTCGCGGACGGCGCGTTCGTGCGGATCGACGTCGCGGGCCTGGCTCCGGCCGACGCCCGCGCGCTCCTCGCGCGCTCCTCGCCGCCGGGGTTGGCGGACGTGGTCGCGGAGCAGCTTCTCGCGCGTTGTCGCGGCAACCCGCTCGGCCTCCTCGAGCTGCCGCGTAGCCTCACGTCCGCGCAGCTGCGCGGGGATGAGCCACTCGCGCCGTCGATCGCGGGGGGGCCGGAGCTGCAACGCGCCTTCGCCGAGCGCGTCGAGCAGGTCAGCGAGACGGCGCGCTCGGCGCTGCTCCTCCTCGCCGCCGCGGGCGACCCGGACGCCGCGCTGCGGGCGATGGACGAGGACGAGTGTGCAGGCCTCGCCGAGGCTGAGCGGGCGCACGTCGTCGCCCGCGGAGCGACCACCGAGTTCGTGCACCCGCTCCTCGAGGCGGCCGTCTACGGCGCCGCGAGCGCAGACGACAGGCGCGCCGCGCATCGACGCATCGCGAACGTCGTCGAGGGCCCGCGCCGCGCGTGGCATCTCGCGCAGGCGGTCGAGGGGCCGAGCGACGAGGCCGCGGGTGCGCTCGAGGATGCGGCCGAAGAGGCGCGCGCGCTCGGCGGCGCTGCAGCTCAGGCGCAGGCGCTCGAGCGGGCTGCGGAGCTGACGCCGGACGACGAGCTCCGTGCCGGCCGGCTGCTCCGAGCAGCGAACGCGTGGCGCGAGGCCGGGCGCGTCGACCATGCACAGGAGCTCCTGACGACCGCGCTCGACCATGCCCGCGAGCCGCGTACGCGCTGGGCGATCCAGCTCGAGCGCGGCGGGAACCTCGAGCGCACGACTGCCTACCGGGAGTCCTACGAGCTCCTCCTCGGCGAGGCGCGGAGCGCCGAGCAGGCCGATCCGGCCGCCGCGGCGCGCCTCTACGCGGCCGTCACGCTCGTGGTGAACCAGTACCGCGACGCGGGCGTCTCGCCGCTCGAACCGGCCGAACGCGCGGTGGAGCTCGCCGGGCACAGCGGAGACGAGGTCGAGCTCGAGGCGCTCTTCGCCCTCGTCACCGCACGCATGAACCGGTTACCGCCGGACGAGCGTGACGACGAGATCCTGGCCCGTGCGGCGCGGCTCCTCGAGCAGCGCGAGCTGCGTGCGCGCGAGCGGCCGCACTGGATCGCGTATGCGCTCGCCGAGCACGAACGCGATGACGCCGCGCGCCGCCTCAGCGACGTCGCCCTCGCGGAGACGCGCGCGGTCGGCGACGTGTGGTCGCACTGCTACGGCCTCTTCGCTCGGGCCGCGATCGAGCTCGCGCTCGGCCGCATCGACCTCGCTCGGACGTGGGCGTTCGAGGCGATCCCCCTCGCTGACCAGATCGGCGAGCAGTGGCGCCGCGAGCAAGCCGAGGCCGTGCGGGTCGAGGTCGACGCGGCACGTGGGTGTGTTGCCGAGTGCGAGGCCGCCTTCGTCGACGAGTCGCACGCACACAGCCAGCTCCACCTCGGCCGGGCGCTCCTGGCGCAGGCACGCTTCGAGGAGTCCGTCCGCAGGCTCGAGCTGGCCAACGAGGCGCTCTCGCAGGGGAGCCCGCGCTACTGGTACCGCTGGATCCCGCTCGACCTCGCGGAGGCCTACGCGGCAGCGGGCCGGCGCCGCGATGCCGAGAGAGTCCTGCGGGAGGTGCGGCCGCTGATCGAGCGCGCCCGGCTCGCGCGTCCGCAGGCGCGGCTCGCGCGGGTCGCGGCCTGGCTGGCGCCGGAGGCTCGAATCGACGCCGCGTTCGCCGAGGCGCTGGGGTTTCTGGAGGCCACGCCCCACCACCTCGAGCACGCGCGCGTCGAGCTGAACTGGGGCGAGCGGCTGCGCCGGAGCGGCCGCTCCGAGGACGCAGTTCCCCACCTCGAGCGTGCGCTGGCGCGCTTCGAGGCGCTCGGCGCGACCGGCTGGAGCGAGCGCGCCCGCTCCGAGATCGCCGAGGTGACCGGCACGCGGCCCGCGGCGAGCGCGCGTCGCACGGACGTCCTCACTCCGCAGGAGCTCCGGGTGGCGCGCCACGCGAGCGTGGGCATGCGCGACCGAGAGATCGCCGCCGCCCTCTACCTGAGCCCGCGAACAGTCGAGTCGTACCTCCACAGCGCGTACTCGAAGCTCGGCATCTCGAACCGGACGCAGCTCGCGGGCATTCTCGCCGCGGACGGCGTCTCGGCGGCCGCGCCCGCCGGGGAGCCGTAAGCGCAATACCGTAGTTCCACGGTACCGCCTGCCCCGACGGGGGCCTAGGTTGGAGCGCATGGGAACTCGCGCGAACCCTCTCTCGTTCACCCTCGATTTCACCGGCAGGACAGTCGCTCTCGACGCCGGTCGCGTGTGGTCCGAGGCGCGGGCCTCGACGACCGCAGTCGAGGAGGGCGCGGTCTGCCGGCGCGAGTTCGTTCTCCACGACGACGGCTCCCTGACCGAGGCGGGCGAGATCGCGTTCGGCGACGGCGCAAGCGTGACCTTCCGCGCGGAAGGCGAGCTACGGTCCAGCCCGGACCCGCGGATCGGGCACGGCGCCGCGATCCTCGAGGTGACGGGCGGCCAGGGCCGGCTCGCCGGAGCGAGCGGCTACATCACGTCCAACTTCCTGCTCTCCGACGACGGCGCGCTCGAGGACCACCACCTGGGCATCCTCTTCCTCGCGCTGCCCGCGGACGAGCGTCCACGACGAAGGAGGGATCGACCGTGAGAACGACCCCCATCCTGGCCGCCGCTCTGCTGCTCCTCGGGCTCACGAGCGGCGTCGCCACCGGCGCACCCGGCGCCAAGATCCAGCTCTGCGGCCAGCTCAAGGGCCCGTACGCGAGCTACACGGGCAGGTTCACGGGCCAGAAGCTCACCGGCTCGCGCTGGACAGTCATCGCGACCGGCGTCTCCTGTGCGAAAGCGATGAAGGCCGCGCCGGCGATCCTGAAGTGGTGGGCGAAGGCGCGCGTCGGCGAGAGCTCGAGCGGCACGCTCGCCGGCGGATACACGTGCACGAAAGAGTCCGACGTTCACGGCCGCTCGGGGAGCGCGGGCTGCATCCTCTCGAAGGGAACGAGCCAGACCATCCAGCTCTACATGATGGGCCGCTACACGCTCGCGCAGCTGAAGCGGATGTTCGGCGGATAGTCGGGTCGATGCGCGCCACGATCGTCTGTCTCGTTGCGGCGCTGTCCTCGCTGGCGCTCGGCGCCACGGCGGGAACGTCCAGCGCCGGTCCGAGGCCGTGCATCCTCATGGACCGCCTCGTCCGCAGCGTCCTTCTCAGCGAGACCGAGTTCACGGCGACTGCGAGAGGCGGCGCGTTGTGCCGCTGGGCGAGCAAGCCCGCGAAGGGCACGGTCACCTCGACGCATCAGGTGCTGCTGAACGTCTTCCACGAGACGTCCGCCGCCAACGCCCGGAACGACTACCAGTTCCTGACGAAGCGGAACTGCAGCCGCATTCGCGTACGGGGCGCCGATGCCGCCTGCGCCAACGCGGTCGACCTGGGAAAGGCAAGCTCGACCCGGATCGTCTGGCTCTGCGGAACGTACATGGGGTGGCTCGCGGAGGTCGGCCCCGGCCACTTCGCCAGCCTCGACGAGGTCAGGGACGACCTCGCGTCGTTCCTGGCCCGCATGCCTTGCTGACCGAGGGAGGGAAGATGAGCGTTCGACCCAGCACGATCGTCCTGGCAGCGTTCGTCGCGCTCGCCGTTGCCGGCATCGCGACGGCGACGATCCCCGACGGGAACGGCGTGATCCACGCCTGCTACGCGAAGAAGGGCGGCTCACTGCGCGTCGTCGACACAGGAGGCGGAGGAACCTGCACGTCGAAGGAGGCTGATCTGGCCTGGGGTGAGCAGGGACCGCAAGGGGCGCAGGGACCGCAAGGGGCGCAGGGACCGCAAGGGCCGCAGGGACCCGCCGTCGCTCCGACCGTGTACGAAACAGATTCGACGCCGGCGAACAGCTCCGACTCGCTCATCTACAACAGCACGTACCGCGATCTCGCCAGCGCCTCGCTCGAGGCGGGGAGCTACGTCGTCTGGGCGACGGCACAAGTGGGCACGCTCGGCGACCTCGTACTGTGCGACTTGACGGACGGCCAGACGGTGCTGGCGACCGCGCGGCGGGGCTACCCGGACGCCGACGTGCTCCCGCTCGTCGCCGCGGCCGTTCTCGGCAGCGACGCGACCCTGACGGTTCGCTGCAAGGGGGCGAACCCGAACAACCAGTTGGCGGTCGGGCAGTGGGAATGGGCGCGGATCGTCGTGATGCCGGTCGGCGGCGTTGCGAGCTGAACGGGAGGTATCTCAGGGACTCGACAGCGACTGCAACAGGGTCAGGTCCCTTGTGTTGCATCCGCGCTCGGCTCCTCCCTGGGGCGCTCCTCCGCGAGAGGATGAGACCCTGCAGAGGCGATGCGACGGCAGGGTGCCTGGCTGAAGCCAGGCACCCTGCTCCGCGAGACAGGTCGCGCGGGGAGCTGCCCGGCCCTGCTAGGACGCGAACTGCGGGATGATCTCGCGCCCGTAGGCGGCGAGCACCTCCTCCTGGCCGTGGGTCATCAGGTAGATGTTGAACTGGTCGACCCCGAGCGCCTCCAGCTCCCGCAGCTTCGCCGTCGCCTGCTCGGGGGTGCCGAGGACGCAGAAGCGGTCGCAGATCTCGTCGGTGACGAACTCCCCGTGGCGCGCGCCGACGCGGGAGTGCTCGTCGTAGTCGTAGAACTTCCGCGCCTGCACGTAGTCCGTCAGGGCCTTGGGCACGACGGAGCCGTCGGCGCCGTAGCGCTCGATCAGGTCCATGACGTGGTTCGAGACCATCGCCGGGAACCAGCGCACCTGGTCGCGTGCGTCGGCGAGGTCCTCCGAGATGTGGCTCGGCGCGCAGACGATGCACTGCAGCGCCGACGGATCCCGGCCTGCCTCCTCCGCCGCCCGGCGGGCGGTGTCCATGATCCAGCGGATGATGTCGGGGTCGGCGAGCTGGATGATGACGCCGTCGCCGACCCGTCCGGCGACGCCGAGGGCCTTGGGCCCGTAGCCGGCCACCCACATCGGGATCTCCGGCAGCTCCGGGCGCACCCACTTGAGCTGGAGCTCCTTGCCGTTCCACTCGACCGGGCGGCCGTTCATGAAGTCCTTGATCATCCGGATCCGGCGCTCGAACTCGGCCACCTTGACCGGCTGCTGGCCGATGTAGCGGCGCGCCGAGTCGCCGCGCCCGATCCCCATCACCATGCGCCCGTCGGAGATGTCGTGGAGCGTCGCGTAGCCGCTCGCGAGCACGGTCGGCTCTCGCGTGCCCGGGTTGGTCACGCAGTGGCCGAGCTTCATCGTCGAAGTGGCCTGCGCGGCGAGCGTGAGCAGGGGGAAGGACTCCTGCCAGAGGACGTGCGAGTCGTACGTCCAGCCGTACTCGAAGCCGTGTGACTCCGCCAGCGCGAGCAGCTCCACGAAGCGGCGGTAGGGCGGGTCGGGCAGGACGGTGACGCCGAAGCTCAGGGCCATCGCATCTCTCCTTCGCTCGATCGGAAGACGGGATTATCGCGCCCGAGCGGTGCCCGGTGCAGGACGAAGAGCGCGGCGACCGCGGCGAGGGCGACGGCGGCGAAGGCGAGCCGGCCATCGCCCGGGAGGTCGAAGGCGAGCCCGGCAAGCGGCGTCCCGGCGACGATGGCGAGGACGGCGCACGCGTTGACGAGCGCGATCGCGGCGCCGGGGGCATCCGGGCGGAGCCGCTGCGCCGCCGCGAAGAGGACGGCGAAGGGGAGGCCCGCGCTCAGCCCGAGGAGCAGCGCGCCGAGCGCGGAGAGCGCCAGCGGGAGGTCGAGGGCGAGCGCGGCCGCGCCGACGGCGATCCCGAGCAGAGCGGCGGCGATCACGGGGCGCGCGCGGTGCGTCCCGGCGAAGACGCCGCCGGCGGGCCGGGTGAGGATGCCGGCGAAGAGGACGAGCCCGCCGGCGAGCCCGGCGAGGGCAGGACCTGCGCCGCGGCGCTCGAGCAGGGGAACGACCCAGTTCCCGGCGATGACGGCGAGCCCGAAGGTCGCGGCCTGCAGGACCCCGAGGGGGAGCAGGCGCAGGTCGCGGACGACGACCGCGTCCGTGTGGCCGACCCGCGGCAGGCGACGGGCGGCAAGGGTGGGAACGAGCGCGACGAGCGCGAGAGCGATCGCCGTCCAGTACGGGGTTCGCCACCCGGTCGCGTCGGTCAGGGCCGGGACGACCATGAGCGCGAGCCCGCCCCCGGCCATGGTGGCGCCGCCGTAGACGCCTTGGAGGACGGGCCCTCCGCCGCCGGCGCGGATGAGATCGACGCCGGCGACGAAGCCCGCCCCCGAGCCGAGCCCGACGAGCGCGCGCCCGGCGAGCGCGAGCGGGAAGGAGGCGTTCAGGAGCAGCACGGCGTTGCCGGCGACTCCGGCTGCGATCGCGGCGAGGGCCACCGTCTGGGCGCCCGAGCGGTCGGCGGCGCGTCCCGCGGGAAGCTGGACGGCGAGGTGCGTGAGGAAGAGGGCCGTCGTGAGCAGGCCCACCGCGGCGATCGAGACTCCGTATGCCTGCGCGAGCGGGTCGGCGACGGCGCCCACGTTCGAGACGTTCCAGGTCAGGCAGCCGCCGACCGCGAGGCCAGAGACGATACCGGCAAGGCGGATACGGTCCGGCGCCGCGGGCCGGGCCCCGCTCACCGCCCGCCGCCGGCCGCGACCCAGTCGATCGTCTTGCCGGCGAGCCGGTCGAGCGCGGCGACGGCGAGCTCGAGGTGCTCCTCCTTCGTGTCCTCCAGCTTCGTGTGGGAGAGGCCGCGCAGGCTCTGGACGAACATCATCACCGTGGGCACCCCCGCCCGCGCGACCTCGGCGGCGTCGTGGAGGGGCCCGGAGGGGAGGCGGTGCGACGCGCCCGCGACCTCGGTGATCGCCTGGTCGCAGAAGCCGATCAGGGTGTCGTCGAAGAGGATCGGCTCGATCGACCAGAGCTTCTCCCACTCGACCTCGAGCCGCTCCTCGGCGGCGAACCGCGCGCTCGCCTCCTTGGCCTGCGAGAGGAGCGCGGCGAGCTTGTCCGCGTCGAGGTGACGCTGGTCGAGCAGCTGCTCCGCCGTCTCGACGACGGAGGTGACGATGCCCGGCCGGCAGACGACCCCGCCGGAGGTGCAGACGGCGCCGTCGCCGACCCGGCGCGCGATCTCGCGGAGCTCGAGCGCGAGCTTCGCCGCGCCCGCGAGGGCGTCGCGCCGCTGATCCATGGGGGTCGAGCCGGCGTGCGCGGCCTGGCCGCGCCAGGTGATCCGGTGGCGCTCGACGCCGAAGGTGCCGAGGACGGCACCGAGCGGGAGCCCGAGCGACTCGAGGACGGGCCCCTGCTCGATGTGCAGCTCGAGGTAGGCGGCGGCGGAGTCGAGCTGGCTGCGGGCTTCGAGGGCGCGGTCGAGGTCGACTCCGTGTGCGGCCAGGGCGGCAGGCAGGGAGATCCCCTCCCGGTCGGTCAGCCGCCGCAGCTCGTCCTGGTCGCGCATCGATCCGGAGGCCGCGCTGGAGCCGAAGAGGCTCCGTCCGAAGCGCGCTCCCTCCTCGTCTGCCCAATCGACGAGGCGGACGGTGACGGGCGGCGTGCCCTCCTCGGCGATCCTACGGAGGACCTCCGCGCCGGCGAGCACGTTCAGGCAGCCGTCGAGCCAGCCGCCGTTGGGGACGGAGTCGAGGTGCCCGCCGATGAGGACGGCGCGCTCGGAGTCGCCCGCGAGCGTGAACCACTGGTTGCCGGCCGGGTCGAGCTCGTGCCGAGCACCCGTCTCCGCGAGCTTGTCCCGCAGCCAGGCGCGTGCGGTCTCCCAGGTCTCGGTCCAGGCCACGCGCTGCGCCCCGTTCTCGTCGCCCGTCAGCTCGCGCAGCTCCTTCAGCTCGGCGACCGTACGGCTCGGCTGGAGTCCCACGGCGCGAGCTTACCTCCCGTGTTCGATCCCGCGGCCCGGAAGGAAACGGGCGGGGCGGCGCCCGACACCGACGGGTGTGGTGGAATAGCGCTGATGACGATCGCGGCGTCTGCAGCGGGGGCTCGGGGCACGCTCGGGAGGGGTCGCCTGCGGAACGCAGCCGAGCGCGCCGGGCTCTTCCTCGCCGTGCTCGCCGTCCTGTGGGGGCTGTGGGAGGGGTTCCGTGCCTTCGGGGAGGCGGTCGACCTCCGCGCCGGACAGTTCGTCGTCAACGACCGGACGATGCCGCACCTGCACGACATCGTCGCGCAGCTCTTCGAGCCCTCGCGGCGCAACGGGCCCCTGCTCATCGGCGTGCTCTGGGACGCGGCGCTCTTCACGGCCAAGGAGGCTGCGGCCGGGTTCCTCCTGGGCGCGCTCTTCGGGCTTGCCCTCGGCACCGCCCTCGCGCACTCCGGGCTCCTGCAGCGGGGGTTCGTCCCCTACATCGTCGCCTCCCAGACCGTGCCCATCCTCGCCGTCGCCCCCATGGTCGTGGTCTGGGTGAATCCGCGCCTCCCTCCCGGCCTGCGCGACTGGGGAGCGGTGGCGGTGATCTCGGCCTACCTGACCTTCTTCCCGGTGACGATCAACACCATCCGTGGCCTGACCTCGGTCGATCCACGGGCGCTGGAGCTGATGCGCTCCTACGCGGCCGGCGCCTGGGCGGTGCTCTGGAAGCTCCGTTTCCCGGCCGCGCTCCCCTTCATCTTCGCGGCGCTCAAGATCGCAGCTCCTGCGAGCGTCGTCGGCGCGATCATCGGCGAGCTGCCCGCGTCCATCCAGGCCGGCCTGGGAGGTGCGATCCTGAACTTCAACCAGTACTACATCACCTCTCCGCCCAGCCTCTGGGCGACGAACCTCGTGGCCGCGCTCCTCGGCATCTCCTTCTTCCTCGCCGTCCTCCTCGCCGAGCGGCTCGTCGTGCGGCGCGCCCCGGAGCACGTGGGATGAGCGAGAGCCGCCCAGCCGTCGTCGCCCTGCGCGGGGTGACCAAGTCGTTCGGCGCCGGTGGCGTGACGGCGCTGCAGTCGATCGACCTCGAGGTGCAGCCGGGCGAGTTCGTCTCCCTGATCGGGCCCTCGGGCTGCGGGAAGTCGACGCTCCTGCGGATCGTGGGCGATCTCGTCGAGCCCACCGCGGGCGAGGTCGTGGTCAACGGCAAGAGCGCGCGCCAGGCCCGGCTCGACGGCGACTACGGGATCGTCTTCCAGGACGCCGTCCTCTACGACTGGCGTACCGTCGCCCGCAACATCTCGCTGCCGCTCGAGCTGCTCGGCTGGGATCGCGCACGGCGCGCGCAGCGCGTGCGGGAGCTGCTCGACCTGGTCGAGCTGCGCGGCTTCGAGAACCACCACCCCTGGCAGCTCTCGGGCGGGATGCAGCAGCGGGTCGCGATCGCCCGCGCGCTCTCGTTCTCGCCGGCGCTGCTCCTGATGGACGAGCCCTTCGGTGCGCTCGACGAGATGACGCGGGAGCGGATGAACGCCGAGCTCCTGCGGATCTGGGAGCGGAGCGGGAGCACGGTCGTCTTCGTCACCCACTCGATCTCGGAGGCCGTCTTCCTGTCCACGCGCGTCGTCGTCATGTCCCGTCGGCCGGGGCGGATCGCGGCGATCGTGGACATCGATCTGCCGCAGCCTCGGACGGCCGACACGCGCGAGGACCCGCGCTTCTTCGAGCTGGTGACCGAGGTGCGGGACCGGCTGCGCGAGGGCGGTCTCGACGAGGATCGCACGGCTCCCGACGAAGGCGAGCTGGTCGGCGAGGAGGCCCCGTGAGGCGGGCTCGTCGTGTTGCCGACGAGTGGCTGCCCGCGATCGTCGTCTTCGTCGCCGGCGTCGGGTTGTGGGAAGGGGGCGTCCGAGCCTTCGACGTCCAGAACTTCCTGCTCCCCCCGCCCTCGGGGATCGTCCAGACGCTCTGGGAGGACCGCGGCCAGCTCTGGAGCGCCTCCTTCTTCACCTTCCGCGAGGCGGTCGGGGGGTTCGCGATCGGGTGCTCGGCAGGGTTCCTCGCGGCCGTCGTCCTCGCCCGCTGGCGCCTGCTCGCGACCGCGGTGATGCCGTACGCGATCGCGGCGGGGGCGATCCCGATCATCGCCTTCGCCCCCATCACGAACAACTGGTTCGGCGTCACCGGCATGACCTCCAAGATGGCGATCGCCGCCGTCCTCTGCTTCTTCCCGGTGCTCGTGAACACGATGCGGGGCCTGACCTCGGTGTCGCCCGCCGCCCTGGAGCTGATGCGCTCCTACGCGGCCGGCGAGCTGACCGTCTTCCGCCGCGTGCGGCTGCCCAGCTCGCTGCCGTTCGTCTTCTCGGGCTTGAAGGTGGCGACGGTTCTCGCCATGATCGGAGCCATCGTGGGCGACTACTTCGGCGGAGCACCCGGCGCGCTCGGCGTCGAGATCCGGCGCTGGGTCGGGATCTTCGCCTTCGAGCAGGCCTGGGCCGGGATCGTGCTCGCCAGCCTGCTCGGGATCGTCTTCTACGGGTCGGTGGCGACGGTGGAGCGTCTGACGATGGGGTGGCATCCCTCGGTGCGCGGAGCGCGTTCGGAGTAGGGTCGCCGGGACAGGTACGAGCGAAGGAGGAGGAGAGACAGCGATGAGGAGCAGGAAGTGGGTCCTGACCGGTGTGCTGGCCGTGCTGGCCACCGCTCTCGTGGCCGCGGGTTGCGGCGGCGGCGGTGGCGAGAAGGAGCTGACGCCGGTCACCTTGCAGCTCAAGTGGGTCACCCAGGCGCAGTTCGCCGGGTACTACGCCGCCAAGGAGAAGGGCTTCTACGAGGACGAGGGCTTGGACGTGACGATCCGTCCCGGCGGCCCGGACATCGT
Organism: Gaiellaceae bacterium; assembly: GCA_035559835.1. Classification (GTDB taxonomy): domain Bacteria; phylum Actinomycetota; class Thermoleophilia; order Gaiellales; family Gaiellaceae; genus GMQP-bins7. The sequence goes on along the minus strand of DATMAP010000218.1, from coordinate 2,303 downwards.
CCCCGAGCAGGTCGTGCTGGGCGGGCAGGCGGAGTTCGGTATCGACTGGCTCGACAACCTGCTCGCGACCCGCGACCAGGGCCAGAAGATCGTCAACATCGCCCAGGTCTTCACCCGCTCGGGCATGACCGAGCTGACCTGGAAGGACAGCGGGATCGACCAGATCACCGAGCTGCGCGGGAAGAAGGTCGGCGTGTGGCTCGGCGGGAACGAGCACAAGCTCTTCGCCGCGCTGACGAAGAACGGGCTCGACCCGCAGAAGGACGTCAAGGTGGTCGCGCAGCCGTTCGACATGAACCTCTTCCTCAACCGCGAGGTCGACGCGGCGGCGGCGATGACCTACAACGAGCTCGCGCAGGTGCTCGAGGTGGAGAACCCGAAGACGGGCAAGCTGTACACGCTCGACGACCTGAACGTGTTCAAGATGTCCGACCTCGGCACGGGTGCGCTCGAGGACGGGATCTTCGTGCGCGAGGACTGGATCGCCGACGAGGCGAACCAGGACATCGCGAAGCGGTTCCTGAAGGCGAGCTTCCGCGGCTGGATCTACTGCCGCGACAACCCGGACGAGTGCGTGGACATCGTGCTCGCGAACGGGCCGACGCTCGGCCGCGGGCACCAGACGTGGCAGATGAACGAGATCAACGCGCTCATCTGGCCGGCTCCGCTCGGGATCGGGATCATGAACCCCGACGACTTCCAGAACACGGCGCAGATCGCGCTCGACTACAAGATCATCAAGAGCCCGGCGGGCGAGGAGGCCTACCGCACCGATCTCGCGGAGGCTGCCGTGTCCGAGCTGAAGGACGACGGTGAGGACGTCACCGGCGAAGACTGGGTCAAGCCCGAGGTGCAGGTCACGCCCGGAGGCGAGTAGGAGGCAGACGACCCGGGCCGCCGCCCGGCGGCCCGGGTCTCCCAGGAAGGAAGTGAGGTGAGATGTCGGTTCTGATCAAGAACGGGCGGATCATCACCGCAGCCGACGACTACGTCGGCGACGTGTACGTGGAAGGGGAGCGGATCGCCATGCTCGGCGAGTCGCTCCACGTGGATGCCGACCGCGTCATCGACGCGAGCGGGAAGTACGTTCTTCCGGGTTGTGTCGACCCCCACACCCACCTCGACATGCCCTTCGGCGGGACGGTCACGATCGACGACTTCACGTCGGGGCAGACGGCGGCCGCGTTCGGCGGCACCACCTGCCACGTCGACTTCGTCATCCAGACCCCGGGGCAGTCGTTCGGGGAGGCGCTCGAGACGTGGCACGGCAAACGCGAGGGCAAGGCGATCATCGACAACGGCTTCCACATGGCGGTCACCGACCTGCGCGAGGGGGGCTCGCTCGAGGAGCTGGCCCGACTGCCGGAGCAGGGAGTCACGTCCTACAAGCTCTTCATGGCCTACAAGGGCGCGCTCATGGTCGACGACGAGACGCTCTTCCGGACGATGGAGGTGGCCGCGGAGACGGGCGCGCTCGTGATGGTGCACGCGGAGAACGGCGACGCGATCCACGTCCTCGTCCAGCAGGCGCTCGCCGCCGGGAACACCGCGCCGCACTTCCATGCGCTGACCCGGCCGCCGGAGACGGAGGGCGAGGCCACGAACCGGGCGATCCAGCTCGCGCGTGTCGCCGGCTGCCCGCTGTACGTCGTCCACGTCTCCTGCCGCGAGGCGGTGGAGCCGATCGCCCGCGCGCGCGAGGCCGGCTGGGACGTCTGGGGAGAGACGTGCACGCAGTACTTCTTCATCGACTACTCGTACCTCGAGCGCCCGAACTTCGAGGGCGCGAAGTACGTGTACACACCTCCTCCGAGGCCGCGCGAGAACCAGGAGGTGCTCTGGAGCGCGGTGCGCTCGGACGTCCTCTCGGCGATCTCGACCGACCACTGCGCGTTCCTCTGGGACGGGCAGAAGACGCTCGGCCGGGACGACTTCTCGAAGATCCCGAACGGCGCTCCGGGGCTCGAGAACCGGCTGCACATGATCCACGAGTTCGGGGTGCGGGCAGGGCGGATCTCGCTCAACCGCATGGTCGAGCTGCTCGCGACCAACCCGGCGAAGCTCTTCGGGCTCTACCCGCGCAAAGGGACGATCGCGCCCGGCTCGGACGCGGACCTCGTGATCTTCGATCCGGAGAAGCGGCACCTGATCACCGCCGCCACGCAGCACTCGAAGTCGGACTACAACCTCTTCGAGGGGACGGAGGTCACGGGGACGCCGGAGATCGTGCTCCTGCGGGGGACGGTGCTCGTCGAGAACGGGGAGCTCCAGGTCGAGCCGGGATTCGGCCAGTTCGTGGAGCG
>DATMAP010000217.1:0-13638 GCA_035559835.1 Gaiellaceae bacterium | reverse complement strand
CCCCGCCTCTTCGGTCCACAATCCGCCCATGGAGCATCCCGGGCCGGAGGAGTTCGAGGTGGCGATCTCGCATGCGATCGCCGCCCCGGAGGCGTTCGGCGCCTCCTTCGACGAGCTGCCCGCGAGCGAGGGGCTCGAGCTGGGGGAGGGGCTCGCCGGCGATCCCGCGCTCGCCTTCCGCCGCACGCTCGGGATGTTCGCGACCGGCGTCACCATCATCACGACGCGCGCCGGCGAGCAGGTGCACGGCATGACGGCGAACGCGTTCATGTCCGTCTCGCTGCGCCCGCCGCTCGTGCTCGTCTCCATCGACCGGCGCGCGCGGATGTGCAACCTCCTGCACGAGGGCACGCGCTTCGGGGTGAACGTGCTGGAGGCGGGTCAGGCGGCGCTCTCCGACCACTTCGCCGGCCGGGCGCGCGGTGGGGGGGTCGAGCCGCGCTTCGAGCTCGTCCGCGACACTCCGCTCGTCGAAGGCGCGCTCGCCCACCTCGTCGCGCGCGTCGTCCGCTCCTACTGGGGCGGCGACCACTCGCTCTTCCTGGGGCAGGTCGAGTACGCGCGCTACGGCGAGGGCGAGCCGCTCCTCTTCCACGGCGGCCGCTACGAGCGGCTCGGCCGTGATCCGCGCGTCTTCTCCGCGCTGTCGCGGGAGCTGCTCGAGCCGATCCTCGCGCTCGGAGAGGAGCGCGCCTACGCGGGCGGCGAGGCGATCATGCGGATCGGCGAGCCCGGCGGCGAGCTGCTGCTCGTGCTCGAAGGGACGGTGCGGGTGGAGCGCCCCGGGCGCAGCGTGCTGCTCGGCCCCGGCGAGCTGATCGGCGAGATCGAGGTCCTCGACCCCGAGGCCCGCCGCATCGCCGACGTCCATGCCGAGGGGCCGGTGCGCTGTCTCGCGGTCACCCGGGAGCAGCTCCTCGCGGCGCTCCGGGCCCACCCCCGGGCGGCGATCGCGCTCGTCGAGGTGCTCGCCTCGCGCTTTCGCGAGACCGCGTAGGGCTACTCGAGCTCCGGCAGCTCGGCAAGCCAGGGCGTCCGGTACCCGGACTCGTCCCACATAACCGGGAAGAACGACTCGTCGAGAGTGAGGTCGCCCCGCTTGCGGTAGCGCGAGTAGGTCACGTCTACGTTCTCGTGGTGGAAGCGCGCCTCGACCGGGATCATGTGCGAGACGAGCGCCATGCGCGCCGTGGTCCCGCTCCGGTTCGGCTCCGAGCCGTGCCAGACGAGCCCGTGGTGGAACGAGCCGCCGCCTGCCTTCACGACCACCGGCACCGTCTCGATCTCGGCTCCCGCGGGCGCCGAGGCACGAACGCCAGCCAGCCAGTCCTCGGGCGCGTGGAACTGCGAGCGCTCGGGCGGGGACTTCGGCCACGTGTGCGAGCCCGGGACGAAGGCGAGCGGGCCCGCGTCGGCCTCCGTGTCGTGGAGCGACATCCAGCACGTGATCATCTCCGCTGGCACGAGGTAGTCCGCGTACGAGGAGTCCTGGTGGAAGCCGATCGCCTTCGTGCCGGGAGGCTTCCAGAGGACGTTGTCCTGGAGGATGCGCACGCCGCGGTAGCCCATGAGCTGCGCGGCCAGGCGCCCGATCCGCTCCGAGAGCACCTGCGCGGCCACCAGCGTGTCCGCCTTCCAGGCGTTGCAGAGCTGGCGTGTCCGGTCCTCGGGGTCGCGGCCGGGTACCCAGTTCACCTCGTCCGGCCGGATCCCCGTCTCGTACTCGCCCTCGAAGAGGCGCAGGTAGCGCTCGCGGAGCGGCTCGAGGGCGCCGGGCGGGATGAGCCCTTCCTCGACGATCAGGAAGCCGTCGCGGTGGAACGACTCCACCTGCTCGGGCGTGAACGACTCGATCAGCGGAGGAGATCCAGGAGTAGCCACGCCAGCAAGCCGATGAACGCGAGCGGGATGAGGACGAGGCCGATGACGATTGGCGTCCAGCGAAGGAGGAGTGGACGCTGTCGCCAGCGCTCGATGCTCTCGTCCGTCGCGTGGACGGATGGCGAGAGCGCTCCCCCGAGAACGCCACCGAGGATCTCGAGCAGTAGGCCCAAGCGTGCGCCTCCCCGCCCAGGCTAGGAGCGTGGCCGCGTCTTCTCGGGGTCGTAGAAGGGGAAGCGGACGACCGTCGCCGGGAGCCGCTTCTGCAGCCCGTCGAGCTTGCCGACCTCGACCGCCGTCCCGAGCTCGGCGTACTGCACGGCAATGCGGGCGAGCGCGATCGTCTTGCGCAGGATCGGGCTGCGCGTGCCGCTCGTGACCACGCCCACCTTGCGGCGGCCGACGTAGACCGGGTCGCCGTGGCCCGCGGTCTCGCTGCCGGCCAGCTCGAGGCCGACGAGCACCCGCTGCGGGTGGGCCTTGCGCTCCTCCAGCGCCTCGCGCCCCACGAAGTCCTCGTCCGTGCGCAGATCGACCGTGAAGCCGATCCCGGCCTCGAAGGGATCGACCTCGCCGTCGAACTCGCAGCCGGCGAAGACGAGCCCCGCCTCGATCCGCAGGATGTCGAGCGCGTCGAGGCCGAGCGGCGTCAGGCCGTGCTCCTCTCCCGCGGCCCAGATCGCGTCCCAGACGGCGGGGCCGTCCGAGGGATGGCACCAGACCTCGTACCCGAGCTCGCCCGTGTACCCGGTGCGCGAGACGACGATCGGGATCCCGTCGTACGTCCCGATCCGGCCGATGGTGAAGCGGAACCACCTGAGGTCCTCGAGCGAGGTCTGCGTGGGCGGCGTCCACACGACCTTCTTCAGCAGCTCGCGGCTCGCCGGCCCCTGCACGGCCAGGTTGTGGAGCTGGTCGGTCGAGGGCTTGACCCACACCTTCAGCTCCTCCCGCTCGGCGAGCTCCGCGAGCCAGATCCCGTCGTACTCGTCGCCGCCGACGAAGCGGAAGTTGTCGGGCCCGAGCCGGTAGACGGTGGCGTCGTCGATCATGCCGCCGGTCTCGTTGCAGACGGCCGTGTACGTGACCTGCCCGACCGCCAGCCGCCGCGCGTCGCGGGTGATGGCGCGCTGCACGAGCGTCTCCGCGTCCGGCCCCAGGATCTCCCACTTGCGCAGCGGGGAGAGGTCCATCACCGCTACCCGCTCGCGGCACGCCCAGTACTCGGCGATCGCGCCTTCGTTGTCGAAGCAGTGCGGGAGCCAGTAGCCGCGATACTCGACGAAGCCCTTCGTCAGCCGGCTCGTGCGGGGGTGAAACGCCGTCTCCTTGGTCAGCACGGGCTCCGCGTCGGGCGTCACCCGGTGCGCGATCGCCACGGAGAACGTGTTGTCGGGCGCGTACACGCGCACGTGGATCGGCGTGATCTGCCACCCGTTGGCAGGGTCGATGTCGTCCGGGCAGGCCGAGGAGGCGCAGACGAGGTCGGTCAGCGCTCGCAGCAGCACGTAGTCGCCCGGCCGCGACCACGGCTCGTCCACGACGAGGACGTTGTCGGCGTTGAAGGCGGTGTTGAAGAAGAAGTTGAGCGCCTCCCAGCCCTTGCGCGGCGCGATCCCGTACGGCGTCACCTGTCCGTTGAAGTTCTCCGTGCAGTTGACGTGGCCGGGGTAGCCCAGGTCCTCGTAGTACTTGGCGGTGCAGGCAAGCGCGAAGGTGTCGTGGCGCCCGACCGTGTCCCGGACGACCTCGACCAGCGGGTCCATGTCCACGTCGTAGAACTTCCCCTGCAGGCCCGGGAGCGGGTAGGCGTTGCCCATCAGCGAGCGCGTGGTGGTGGCGTCGAGGCCGCGCTCGAGCCCGTTCTCCAGCTTGCGGCGGTGGAAGGCGAGGAAGTCCGAGCACTGCTTGCCCTCCACGTCGATCACCTGGATGTACTCGCCCGCGCGGACCTCGTAGGCGAGCGCGGTCGCGGCGTCCACCCGGAAGTCGAGCCGCGGCTCGGCGAGCGGGGGCGGCAGCTCCACCTGCCCGTAGCGGCGCGGCTCGGCCCGGCGCACCTCGACGAGGAGCTCGGACGGCGGCGGCGCGCCATCCACGATCCGCCCGGCCGGGGCGGCGACGACCACGGTCACGGGACGCTCCGCGCGGAAGGTCTGAGACGCGCCGGGCGGCGACCACTCGCCGAAGAGCTGGATCGCCGTCGCCTCGTGCGGGTCGAGGCCGCGGGAGGCGAGCTCGCGCACGAGCAAGCTGTCGTCCCGTTCGGCGAGCGCAGCCCGAATGACCGTCGCCGGAGCGTCGGCCCGTGCGCCCAGCGCGGCTGCGTCGTCACGCCCGTCCGGTCCCAGCGCCGTGACCTCCGCCACCTGGCCGCCGTGGCGGTCGACGACGGTGAGACGCTCGTCTGCGCCGAGCGCGAAGACCGTGGCGCCGCCTGGGCGCACGAGGTACGTCTCCAGGAAGGGGTCCTCGGGCAGGAGCCCGCGGACGAGCGATGGGGTGTCCGAGACGGCCATGTCAGGACGCGCCGGCGGGCGCCTTCGCCTCTTCCTCGGCGGCCTGCGCGAGGAGCTGCTCGGCCAGCTCGCGCTTGCCCGCCGCGTCGAGCTTCTTCACCTCGTTCTCGACCGCGCGGCGGTTGTAGGCCTGGTTCCAGTAGTCGAGCGCGTCGAAGCCGAGCAGCACCGCCTTGCCCACGAACTGGCGCAGGACCTCGTTCGTCGGCCCCATCACCCAGCCCGCCTTGGCGTCGCGCAGGTAGCGCTCGAGCTCCAGGTCCCGCTTGTAGCCCGAGCCGCCGCAGGCGTGCAGCATCTTGTCCACGACGCGGGCGACGTTCTTCGCGGCCACGAACTTGATCTGCCAGGCCCAGTGCAGGTAGTCGGCGCGGGCGAACTCGCCCGGAGCGAGGATCTTCGTGTTGTCGTCGGTCGCCCGGTCCATGGCGTGGGCGACCGAGAGGACGAACGCGCGCGAGGCGTTCGTGTCGATCACGGCCTCGCCGACGTAGTCCTGGATCGTCGGGTAGTCGGCGACCCGCAGACCGACGTCGACGTGGCGCTTGCGGGTCGTGTGCCGCTTGGCGATGTCGATCGCGCCCATGGCGAGGCCGTTCCAGACCGAGGAGGAGCCGATCAGGAACCAGGGGTCGACCGACTCGTCGTTCGAGGCCGCTCCGTCGCCGACCGGGCCGACGATCCGGTCGCCGGGGATCTCGACGTCCGGCACCTCGAGCGGCCCCGACTGGTTCCCGCGCAGCCCGAGCGCGTCCCAGAGCGCGGGCTGTGCCTGCACCTGGTCGCCGTCGACGACGAACACGGAGAGGTCGTCGTAGCCGGAGAAGTCGGGGCTCGTCGTCTGCACGACGTAGAAGTCGGCGAAGCCGGCCGAGGTCGTCCAGGAGGCCTTCTTGCGTACGCGGAAGCCGCCGTCCACGCGCTCGGCGCCGGAGGAGATCGGGTACCAGAAGTGGGAGCCGGTCTCGGGGTCGGAGTAGGAGAGGGTGCCGATCTTCCCCGAGTTGAGCGGCCGGATGTAGCGGTCGATCAGCGCTGGCGTGGGCCGGAGCATGATCGCGTTGACCGCGCCGATGTGCATGACGTAGCACATGGCGGTCGAGGCGCACCCGTAGCGGGCGATCGTCTCGCACGTCATCGCGTAGGCGACGTGGTTCTCGCCCAGGCCGCCGTACTCCTCGGGGACGGTGAGGGCGAGGAAGCCGTGCTCCCCGAGCAGCTCGAGGTTGCGCCGCGGGAAGAGGAGCTCATCGTCCGAGCGCTTCGCGTTCGCGCGCATCTCCTGCTCGCACAGCTCGATCAGGGTCGCGCGCAGCTCCTTCTGGCGCTCGGTCAGGAACCAGTCGGGATCCCACTCGTACCCGAGTCCCCAGTAGGGCTCGTCTCCCCACATCTTCTCGGACATACGCACCTCCGGCGGTCGGCGTCTCTTTCGGACGCCATCGTACGGCCCGGCGCCGGAGGCGACAAGCTCAGGACGCCGACGAGGGCACGATCTGCCCGAGCCGCTCCCGGCGCCAGCGCTCCGTCGCCTCGAGCTCGTTGAAGGTGAAGACGTGGAGCCCGGCGACCTTCCCCTCCAAGTCGGCGAGGGCGGGGGCGAGCTCGCGGAGCAGCCCGTCCGGCGAGTAGGCGCCGGGCACGAGCAAGCGGCCGAAGCGCGAGCCCTGCTTGCGCAGGAAGCGCACCGAGTCCCCGAGCCCGATCCTCGCCGAGATGCGGAGCAGCTTCGCCGTGTGCACGATGCCGGGGATGCCGACGTGGATCGGCAGGTGCGTCCCCCGGGCCCACACGTTCTCGATCCACTGCGCGGTGACCCGCGGGTCGAAGCAGATCTGGCTGACGATGTAGGTCGCGTACTCGGCCTTCTCGAACATCGCCTGGATCGTGGTCTCGTCGTCGATCAAGGGATGGCTCTCGGGGTAGCCGGTGATCCCGACCTCGCGCAGGCCGTGCCCGTGGCGAGCCATCGCGCGCAGCAGGTCGGCCGCACCCTCGAACTGGCCCGCGGGCCGGGTCGCGTCCCCGGCGACGACGAACGCCTCCTCGATCCCGGCGCGCTCGAGCCGCGCGAGGATCGCACGCAGGTGAGGCTCGTCGGAGACGAGCCGGGCCGAGAGGTGGGGGACGACGGCGTAGCCGGCCGCCGCCAGCTCCTCGGCCAGGTCGAGGGTGGGCTCGAGCCCCTTGGAGGGCGAGGCGGTGACCGTCACCTTCACCTCGGGGGGCACATGGGCGAGGACCGCGGCAGCCACCCCGGCGAGGGGGATGACCTCGTAGCGCGGCCGAGCGAGGAGCGCCGCGAGCGTCTCGCCGGCCGGGCTCATGCGTCCGCGTCCGGGAAGGACGCCTTCTTGCGCTCGATCCACTCGCGGAGCTCCTCGTCCACTGCCTCGTCGAGCGGCGGAGGCTCGTACTCGGCGAGCATCCGCTTCCAGAGCGCGGCTGCCCGCTGCGCGGCGTCGGCGGCGCCCTCGGCCTCCCACTGCTCGAAGCTCGAGTTGTCGGCCAGGGGGGAGCGGTAGAAGGCGCTCTCGAAGTTCGCGAGCGTGTGCTCGTGTCCGAGGAAGTGCTGGCCGGGCTCGTTCGTCAAGAGCGCCTGCAGCGCCTGCCCGTTCTCGCTCAGGTCGACGCCCTGGCAGAAGGCGTGCCACATGCCGCACTGATCGGCGTCGAGCACGAACTTCTCGTAGCCGATGGTCAGCCCGCCCTCGAGCCAGCCGGCCGCGTGCAGGACGAAGTTGACGCCCCCGAGCACGGTGGGCTGCATGGTGTTCGCGGACTCGTACGCGGCCTGCGCGTCGGCGATCTTGGAGGCGGTCAGCGCGCCCCCGGAGCGGAAGGGGACGCCGAGCCGGCGGGCGAGCGCGGCCATCACGTAGAGCACGAGCGCGGGCTCGGGCGTGCCGAACGTCGGCGCGCCCGACTGCATCGAGAGGGAGGAGGCGAAGGAGCCGAGCACGACGGGCGCACCCGGCCGCACGAGCTGCACGTAGGCCATCCCGGCGAGCGCCTCGGCGAGCGTCTGCGTGGCCGTGCCCGCGACCGTGACCGGGCTCATCGCGCCCGCGAGGATGAACGGCGTCATCAGCACGGCCTGGTTCGCCTCCGCGTACACGCGGGCGGCGCCCAGCATGGTCGCGTCCCAGACGAGCGGGGAGTTCGCGTTGATCAGGCTGAGGATCGCCGTGTGCTCCTCCAGGAAGTCCGCCCCGAAGACGATCCGGGCCAGCTCCACCGTGTCCTGCGCGCGGAGCGGATGCGTGACGGAGCCCATGAACGGCTTGTCCGAGTAGCGCAGGTGCGCGTACACCATGTCCAGGTGGCGCTTGTTCACCGGGAGGTCGACCGGCTCGCAGATCGTCCCCCCGGAGTGGTGGATCCAGGGGGAGAGGTAGGCGAGCTTGACGAAGTTGCGGAAGTCCTCGATCGTGCCGTAGCGGCGGCCGCCCTCCAGGTCGCGCACGAAGGGAGACCCGTAGGAGGGGGCGAAGACGAGGTGCGGACCGCCGATCTCGACCGAGTTCGCCGGATTGCGCGCGACCTGCGTGAAGGTGCGCGGCGCGGTCGCCTGCACGAGCCGGCGGGCGAGGCCGCGCGGGAAGCGAACCCGCTCTCCGTCCACCTCCGCCCCCGCTCCGCGCAGCAGCTCGCGCGCCTCGGGCGCGTCCCGGAACTCGACCCCCACCTGCTCGAGGAGGGTGTCCGCGTTCCACTCGATCAGCTCCAGGCCCTCCTCGGAGAGGACCTCGAACGGGGCCATCGTGCGCGTCAGGAAGGGGACCTTGGCCACCACGGCGTGCAGGCGGGCGGCCTGCCGGGCGGCCCGTCCTCCTCCGCGCCTGCCCGTCCGCTCCTCGCTCATGAACGCCTCCTTCCCGCTGCCGCGCCGGCCCGCCGGGACCGCTCCCGGCGCTGCCCGCCGGCCCTCCGGGCCGGAAGCGCCACCGTCTGCGCCAGCCGCTCGTAGGGGTCGCGCGCATGCGGGATCGCGAGCGCGTCGACGAAGTGCTCCTGGAAGCGCGGCTCGACCGCCGTCTCCACCTTCTCCACCGTGCGGACGACCTCCTCGATCTCCCGCCGGGCCGCGCGGTTGAGGAGGGCGATGCGCGCCCCCGTCCCGGCGGCGTTGCCGGCCGCGGTGACGCGCTCGGGCTCGCAGTCGGGAACGAGCCCGAGGACGAGCGCGTGGACCGGGTCGATCTGGCTCCCGAAGGCCCCCGCCAGCCGGATGCGCTCGACGCGCTCGATCCCGTAGCGGTCGAGGAGCAGCCGGCAGCCTGCGTGCAGCGCGGCCTTGGCGAGCTGGATCTGCCGCACGTCCTCCTGCGTGACGAGGATGCGGGGCTCGGCCGCGTGGAGGACGTACGCGTACGTGCGGCCCTCCGCGACGACGCGCGCCGTCCGCTCGGCGAGCCGTCCGTCGATCGTCCCGTCGCTTCCGAGCACGCCGGCGAGGTGCAGCTCCGCGAGCGCCTCGATGATGCCGGAGCCGCAGATCCCCGTCACCCGCGCCTCGGCGAACCCGGGCTCGTCCGACCAGGCGTCGCAGCCGACCACCCGGATGCGGGGCTCGAGCGTCTCGGGGTCGATGCGCACGCGCTCGATCGCGCCCGGCGCCGCCCGCTGCCCGTACGTGATCTGGGCGCCCTCGAAGGCGGGACCTGTCGGGCTGGACGCTGCGAGCAGGCGCTCGCGGTTGCCGAGCACGATCTCCGCGTTCGTGCCCACGTCGACGAGCAGCGTCACCTCGTCGGCGAGGTGCGGCGCCTCGGAGAGGATCATCCCGGCCGTGTCGGCTCCGACGTGCCCGGCGATGCAGGGCAGGACGTAGGCGCGGGCGCCCGGATGCACGGGCAGGCCCAGCTCGGCGGCTGGCAGCCGCAGCGCCTCGTCGACCGTCAGCGCGAAGGGGGCCGAGCCCAGCTCGGTCGGGTCGAGCCCGAGCAGGAGGTGGTGCATGATCGGGTTGCCGACCACCGTCACCTCCAGCACGTCCTCGCGCTCGACCTCGGCCGCGGCGGCGAGCTGCACGGTCAGCTTGGCCAGGCAGCCGCGGACGAGGCGCGTCAGCTCGGTGCGCGCGCCCGGGTTCAGCATCACGTAGGAGACGCGGCTCATCAGGTCCTCGCCGAAGCGGATCTGCGGGTTCATCTCCCCGGCGGAGGCGAGGACGTCGCCGGTGCCCAGGTCGCAGAGGTGGCCGGCGACGGTCGTGGAGCCGACGTCGAACGCGATCCCGAGGACGCGCTCGTGGAGCCCCGGCCAGATCGCGCTGACCGAGCTCCCGTCGTGGACCGCGACGGTGACCTCCCAGCCGCCGGCGCGGAGGGCGCCCTGGAGCGCGGCGAGGACGTGCAGGTCGAGCTCGAGGCGCTCGAGGCCCCACTCGCGGGCGAGCGCCTCGCGCAGGCGGCGGGCGTCGGCGGCGGGGCTCTCGAGCGCGGGCTGCTCGACCTCGACGTAGTAGAGGCGGACGACCGGGTCGAGCACGATCGCGCGCGCCTCGGCCTCCTTGCGGACGACCTGGCGGTACACCTGGCTCTCCGGGGGGACGTCCACGACGAGGTCGCCCGCGATCCGCGCGACGCACCCGAGCCGGCGGCCCTCGGCGAGCCCGCGCTCGGCCGCGTAGCGGCGCTCCACCTCGCCCACCGGAGACAGATGGTCGGCGCCGGAGGTGATCCCGTGCTTGGCATGCTCCCCCTCGCTCACCTCCACCTGGCAGCGCCCGCAGATGCCCCGCCCGCCGCAGACCGCGTCCAGGTCGACCCCGAGCGAGCGGGCCGCGTCCAGGACCGTCGTCCCGTGCGGGAACCGCGCCCGCCTGCCGGAGGGGGTGAAGACGACGAGCGCTTCCGCAGGGCTCACGGCGCGGCTGCTCTCCGCCGGCCCTCGCGGCCGCCTCGGCGTCCGCGCTGGAGCTGCGCCGGCGCGTCGGAGCCGTGGGCCGCGATCCAGGCCGCGCAGTGCGCGTCGTGGCCCATGAGCACGTCCGCCGCCTGGATCGCCGCCCGGACCTCCGGGTGGAGCGGGCTCGTGATCGCCGAGGTGAGGCCGGACGCGATCGCCATGGGCAGGAAGGCCGCGTTCAGGGCGTGGCGATTGGGAAGCCCGAAGCTGATGTTGGACGCCCCGCAGGTCGTGTTCACGCGCAGCTCCTCGCGCAGGCGGCGGACGATCCGGAAGACCTGCCGGCCTGCGCTCGCCATCGCTCCGATCGGCATCACCAGCGGGTCGATGACGACGTCCTCGCGCGGGATGCCGTAGTCGGCCGCCCGCTCGACGATCGTGCGCGCGACCTCGAAGCGCACGTCCGGGTCCTCCGAGATGCCGGTCTCGTCGTTGGTGATCCCGACGACGGCGGCGCCGTGGCGGGCGACGAGCGGGAGCACGCTCTCGAGCCGGTCCTCCTCGCCCGTGACCGAGTTGACCAGGGCCTTGCCCTCGTAGGCGGCGAGCCCGGCTTCGAGGGCGGCCACGATCGAGGAGTCGATGCAGAGGGGGACGTCCGTGACCGCCTGCACGCGCCGGATCGCCTCGGCCAGGATGGCGGGCTCGTCCGCGAGCGGGACCCCCGCGTTGACGTCGAGCATGTGCGCCCCCGCCTCCACCTGGGCGACCGCGTCCGCGACGACGGTGTCGAAGCTCCCGGCGCGCAGCTCCTCGGCCAGCTTCGGCCGTCCGGTCGGGTTGATCCGCTCGCCGATGATCACGAAGGGACGATCGAAGCCGATCACGACCTCGCGCGTCGCCGAGCTCAGCACCGTCTCCGTCACGCGTCCTCCTTCCCTCCGGCGGCCCCGCCCGCGCGCGCGAGCGCCGCCAGCCGGTCGTCGTCGTAGGCGGCCTCGAGCCGGGCGGCCTCGGCGGCGACCTCGGACTCGAGGTCGTCCCCGCAGGCGCGCGACTCGCGCCGCCACTGCTCGAGGTAATCGTCCGAGCCGGCGAGCCCCGCGGCCATGGCGGCGGCGTCGATCGCCTCCTGGAAGCGCGCGGGGAGCTGCGCGCGCGCGCTCCTCCGGCCCGCCCTGGCGACGACCTGCGCCGGGATGTCCCGCCAGGAGATGACGGTCAGCTCAGCCATCGACGAAGCGGGTGAGCGAGGTGAGGAGGTCGCCGTAGCCCGTCCGGCGGTGCTCGAAGGCGAGCCCGAGGTACTCGGCGGCGCGCCGCGCGCGCTCGAGCAGGTCGGGGTCGTCCGTCTGGGCGAGGTAGAGCAGGCGGCGGTAGTTGCCGAAGATCTGGGGCTTGAGCTGCGGATGGCGGTCGAGCTTGAGCGCGCGGACGACGAGGGCCTCGAAGTGCCGGGCGAGGAAGTCCGTCAGGTAGAAGGTCGCGGGCTCGGCCTCGTGCAGCGCGAGCCAGGCCTCGTGCCCGGTGAAGAACCCGTAGCAGTGGGCGCCCGGGAGCCGCTCGACGCCGTGCTCGGCCAGCACACGGTCAAGCGCGCCGGCGGTCCCGCAGTCCGCGTAGGCGACGAAGACGCGCTCGTAGCGCCCGCGCAGCTCGTGCAGCTTCGCGTCGACGGCGGGCGCGATCTTCGCGGGCGTCGAGTGGAGCTTCCCGGGCAGGCAGCGCACGGTCACGTGCTTCCAGCCGTTCAGCTCGACGAGCGCGAGCACCTCGCGGGCGATGGCGCCGCAGGCGAGCACGAGCACCTCGGGCCGCTCGGCCTCGAAGGCGTGCTCCTCGTCAAGAAGCTGCGGCAGCGGCTGCACGGCGTGCGGTCACGAGCGCCTGCGCGGTCTCCGCCGCCACCGCCGCATCCCGGCAGTAGGCATCGGCTCCGACCGCCTTCCCGAACTCCTCGTTCAGCGGCGCTCCCCCGACGAGGACGATCAGGTCGTCGCGGATGCCCTTCTCGACGAGGCTTTGGATGACCACCTTCATGTAGGGCATCGTGGTCGTGAGCAGCGCCGACAGGCCGAGGATGTCCGGCTTGTGCTCCTCGATCGCCTCCAGGTAGGACTCGACCGGGTTGTTGATGCCCAGGTCGACCACCTCGAACCCCGCACCCTCGAGCATCATCGCGACCAGGTTCTTGCCGATGTCGTGGATGTCGCCCTTGACCGTGCCGATGACGACCTTCCCGATCCGCTGCACCCCGGTCTCCGCGAGCAGCGGTCGCAGCACCTCCATGCCCGCCTTCATCGCGTTCGCGGCGAGCAGCACCTCGGGGACGAAGAGGATCCCGTCGCGGAAGTCGACGCCGACGATGCGCATGCCCTCGACCAGGGCCTCGTTCAGCACCTTCTCGGCGCTCCAGCCGCGGTCGAGGAGGATGCTCGTGCCCTCGACGATCTCCTCCGCCAGCCCGTCGTAGAGGTCGTCGTGCATCTGCGCGACGAGCGCGTCGTCGGGCAGCGAGGAGAGGTCGAGGTCGTCTGCGCTCATGCCGGCGATCCGTTCCGCATCGTGGAACTATTCTGTATCCTGAAACATTGTAGGGAGCGAACGAGGTGTCGGCAACCATCCAGTCCGTGGAGCGGGCCTTCGGCCTCCTCGCCGCGGTGGCCGAGCGCCCGGCCGGGGTGACGGCGCTCGCCGCCCGGCTCGGGCTGCCCAAGAGCACCGTTGCCCGCCTGCTTGCCTCGCTCGAGGCCCTCGGCGCCGTCGAGCGCGCCGACGGCCGGCGCTGGCGGGTGGGCCCCCGCGTCGCGGAGCTGATCGCGCCCGTCTCCTTCGCCCGCAGCCTCGCCGCGCTGGCCGGGCCACACCTGGCCGGGCTCGTGCGCTCGCTCGGCGAGGACGCCGGGCTGTCCCTCCCCGACGGCTACGACGTGCTCTACGTCGCCCAGGTCGAGAGCGACCGCCCGGTGCAGGTACGCGACTGGACGGGCACCCGCGCGCCGCTGCACACCGTCCCCTCCGGGCTCGTGCTGCTCGCCGAGTGGCCGGAGAGCGCGCTCGAGGCGTACCTCGCCCGTGGGCTCGTCCGGCTCACGCCGCGCACGATCGCGGACGCCGCGACGCTCCGCCAGCGGCTCGCCGAGGCGCGCCGGACGGGGTACGCGTGGGGCCGGGAGGAGTACGCGGAGGGGATCACCTCCGTCGCCGCCGCCGTGCGCGACGCGCGGGGGCACGCGGTCGCGGCGATCCACGTCCACGGTCCCTCCTACCGGTTCCCCGCCGAGGGCGACGAGTCGCGGGTCGCGCGCGAGGTCGTCGCGGTCGCGCAGGCGGTCAGCCGCGAGCTGGCACGCGAGGAGCGCTGAGCGGGGCAGCTCTCGCGCCC
>DATMAP010000216.1:0-2880 GCA_035559835.1 Gaiellaceae bacterium | reverse complement strand
GCGCTCGGCACGGTCGTGCTCGACCGCGGCTCCGACCTGGCGGCGCTCGTCGTGCTGCTCGGTCTCGGCCTGCTCGGGGTGGCGAGCGCCGACTGGCTCGCGCCCATCGCCGTCGGCGGCGCCGCGGGGGTGCTCGCGCTGGGGGCGGCAGTGGCCTTCGCGCGCGCGTACACGTCACGGCGGGAGCGGGGGAGGCGCACTCGCGGGCTCGTTCGCCGCGTCCTCCGGGACCTGGTCGAGCAGCTTGCTGCCCCGATGGGCCGGCGCCGGCTCGGGCAGTGGCTGGCCCTCAGCCTCGCCGCCTGGGTCGTGTGGGCGCTCGGCGCGGTCCTCGTCGCCCGGTCGCTCGGGATCGAGCTCGCCCCGCTGGAGGCGCTCTTCGTCGCCGCCGTCATGAACCTCGGCGTCGCCATCCCCTCGTCGCCGGGCTTCGTGGGGACGTACGAGTGGCTGGGGGTTGCCTCGCTCGGGCTCCTCGGCGTGCCGGCGAACGAGGCGCTCGCGTTCGCGATCCTTCTCCATGCAGCCTGGTACGTGCCGACGACCCTGGTCGGCGGTCTCGCGCTCGCGTCGCGCGCGGTGCTCAGCGCCCGGGGAGCGCACGGCTCGGGATGCTCGCAGGATGCCCTCGGATGATCAGTCTGGTACGTGGGTAGGTGCTCGGACCGAGCAGCCCGCCGAGCCCGACAAGCGGGAACACCCCGCCGGCGTCGCTCACGTCCTTCGCCGGGCGACCGCGAGCAGCGACTGCCCGAACGGCGGCGACCGATGTGCCTCGAGCCAGCGGGTAGGT
This sequence comes from Gaiellaceae bacterium, assembly GCA_035559835.1. GTDB lineage: Bacteria > Actinomycetota > Thermoleophilia > Gaiellales > Gaiellaceae > GMQP-bins7. Next base: position 2,087 of record DATMAP010000216.1, on the reverse strand, counting down.
GGCACGACGAGCCGATCCCAGACGCGGAGGGCGAAACCATCCCGCGGCGTTACGCGCAGGAGCTTCATGCCGATCGTCCACGCGAGCAATCCCGGGGCGTTTACGTAGTGGAGACGCTCGACGTCGAGCCCCGCGTCCTCGAACGCACGGCGCAGCGATGCTCGTGTGTACCGGCGCTCGTGCCCGATCGCGCGGTCGAAGCGGCTGAAGGCGAAGGGGAAGGCGGGGACGAGCACGACGATCCTGCCCTCCCTCCGCACGAGGCACGACATCGCACGGATGGCAGCTCGGTCGTCCGCGATGTGCTCGAGCACGTTCAGAGCAACGCAGGCTGAGTGCCCTCGAGGTTCGCTCTCCAAGAGGTCGACCCTTCTCACGGAGACGCGACTGTCGCCCGCAAACCGTCGGTGGAGATCGGCCACCATCTCCTCGCTCGCGTCGCTGACCGTGAGACGTGGGACACCCGTCTCGAGCCAGATTGACGCGGATGTTCCTGTGCCGCTGCCGATCTCGATGGGGTCGTCGCCGAGGTAGGGGAGCACGAGCGAGGCAATCCAGGACGTGTAGTTCCGCGCCGTCTCGAGTGCCACCAGCACCTGATGCTGAAACGAGCCGGGCACTAGGTGACGCGGCAGCGGACGAGCGTACGCAGGACGCGGAGGCCGTCGAGCGCGGTGAGCTTCTTGCCCTCTGCCCGCGAGCGCGCCCGGTAGGAGATCGGCACCTCGTAGATCCGCTCCCCGGCACGCAGGACGCGCGCGGCGATCTCCGGCTCGATCGCGAACCCCCGCTCGCGCAGCGGGAGCGAGCGGAAGAGCTGGGTCCGCATCGCCTTGTGACAGGTCATGACGTCCGAGATGTAGCAGTTGTACAGGAGGTTCGTGGCGAGCGTCACGAGCTTGTTCCCGACGACGTACCAGAAGCTGTAGGTCGTGTGCGAAGCCCACGCCCGCGTCCCGAAGACGACGCTCGCCTCGCCGGCGAGGAGCGGCTCGAGCACGGGCGCGAGGTCGGCGGCGCGGTACTCGAGGTCGGCGTCGAGCACCGCCGCGTACTCGCCGCTCGCGCGCCCGAGGGCGGTGCGGATGGCCGCGCCCTTCCCCCGGTTGCGCTCGTGGTGGAGGACGACGACCTCCTCCGGCCACGTCCGGCTCTCGAGGAGCTCGCGCGTCCCGTCCGTGGAGCCGTCGTCGACCACGATCACCTCGCGCCGCGCGACGGGCAGCACCGCGGTCAGCGCGTCCTCGATGGCGCGCTCGACCGTCGACCGCTCGTCGTAGACGGGCATCAGGATCGAGAGGCTGGCCTCGGGCATGTGTGGGCTCGACGTCACTAGGGAGTTCGCCCTGGGCGCCTGCATGCCTCGTCGCGGCGCTTGAAGAGGACACCGCCGGCCGAGCGCACGACGGGCTGCCAGCAGGCAGTGTCGATCGCTCTTGCTCGCGAGCGGTCGGCGAGGAGCCAGCCTGCCGCGACGCCTGTCCCTGAGGAGCCGACGGGGACGAGCGAGACGTGGCGCTGGAGCCGGGGCCCGAAGGCTAGGAAGCCGAACCCGTCCCTGCCCAGAGCGAGTGCCATGTGCCCATCCGCGGGCACGTGCTCGTCCAAGGCGCGGGCGAGAGGGCGGAAGTCCAGCCTCTGGAGCGTCTGGAGCTCGGCGCGGCTCAGGCGCCAGGCCGACGGCGTCCGCGTGGGCTCGAGGAGGCGGAGGCCGGACGGCTTCTCCTCCGCGTAGACGAGCGCGAGCAGGGCTCCCGCGGCGAGGGCGCTCGCGGCCGCCCAGGCGAGCGCGTTGCGGCGCAGGACAAGGCCCCAGAGGGCTGCGGAGCACGCGAACGGGAAGGCGAGAAAGCGCCCCTGCCACGGGTGATAGGCGAGCGTGAGCGCGAGGAGTCCGAGCGCGAGGGCGGGGGCGGCGGCGAGAACGGCCGCGGCGCGCGGAAGGGCGCCGCGCCGCAGGAGCGCGACCGCCGCGACGCCGGCTGCGAGGGCGAGGGCGGAGCCTGCCGGCCCGTACCACGCCCGCGCGTCGCTCGAGCCGAAGGGAGAGAGCTGTAGGCCCGGATTCGCCAGGAACGCAGGCGGGG
>DATMAP010000215.1:0-15025 GCA_035559835.1 Gaiellaceae bacterium | reverse complement strand
CCACCGGGACGGCGACGAGCGCCGCCTCCGCGTCCGCGAGCGCCTCCGCGAGCGATCCGACCGGCCGTACGGCGCCCCGCTCCGCGGCCACCTCGAGCACCGCCGGATCCTCGTCCCAGCCAGCCGCCTCGCCCAGGCCCGCGCGGCGGGCGGCGAGGCCCGCCGAGGCGCCGATGAGCCCGGTCCCGATGACGGCGAGCCGCACGGCCGGCCCGCTCAGGCCGCCCGCATCAGCTCGGCGACGCGGAAGGCGAGGTCGAGCGACTGGCGCCCGTTCAGGCGCGGGTCGCACAGGGTCTCGTAGCGGTGGTCGAGCTGCTCCTCGAGCACCGCTTCGGCGCCACCCAGGCACTCGGTCACGTCCTCGCCGGTGAACTCGAGGTGCACGCCCCCGGGCCAGGTACCGACCTCGCGGTGGGCGGCGAAGAAGCCCTCCAGCTCGGCCATGATGGTGTCGAAGTGGCGCGTCTTGGCGCCCGCGCGCGTGCGCACGAGGTTCGCGTGCATGGGGTCGCAGGCCCAGACGACGGGGACCCCCGCCTCGCGCACCGCGCGCAGGAGCGGCGGCAGCGCCTCGCGGACGCGCCCGGCGCCCATGCGCACGATGAACGTCAGCCGGCCGGGGATGCGGTCCGGGTTCAGCCGCTCGGCGAGCGCGACCGCCTCCTCCGGGGTCGCCGCTGGCCCGAGCTTGACGCCGACCGGGTTGTCCACCCCGGAGAAGAACTCGACGTGCGCGCCGTCCAGTTCGCGCGTGCGCTCGCCGATCCAAAGCATGTGCGCCGAGCAGTCGTACGGCCGGCCGGTGAGCGAGTCCGTGCGCGTGAGCGCCTCCTCGTACTCGAGCAGGAGCCCCTCGTGGCTCGTCCACACGTCCACCTGGTGCAGGGTGGGCTCGCTGGCGAGGTCGATCCCGATCGCCTGCATGAAGCGGAGGGCCCGCTCGATCTCGTCCGCGAGCGCCTCGTAGCGCCGCCCCGCGGGCGAGGCGGCGACGAACTCGCGGTTCCAGGTGTGCACGAGCGTCAGGTCGGCGAAGCCGCCCTTGGTGAAGGCCCGCAGCAGGTTGAGGGTCGCGGCCGCGTGGTAGTAGCCCTGGACGAGGCGCTCCGGATCGGGGACGCGCGCCTCGGGCGTGGGCTCGTCGGAGTGGACGATGTGGCCGCGGAAGGAGGGCAGCTCGACCCCGTCCACCACCTCCACGGGCTCGCTGCGGGGCTTGGCGAACTGGCCGGCGATGCGCCCGACCCTGACGACGGGGAGCGTCGCGCCGTAGGTGAGGACGGCCGACATCTGGAGCAGCACCTTCAGCTTCTCGCGGATGACGGGGGCGGCGACGTCGCGGAACGACTCCACGCAGTCGCCGGCTTGGAGCAGGAAGGCGCGGCCCTCGCACACCTCGCCGAGCGCGGCCACGAGCGCGCGCGCCTCCCCGGCGAAGACGAGCGGCGGCAGCGTGCGCAGCCGCTCCGTCGCGGCGGCGAGGGCAGCGGCGTCGGGCCAGACGGGCTGCTGGCCGGCGGGCAGCGCGCGCCAGGAGGAGGGCGTCCAGGTCGAGCCGGTCGTGGCCACCGAGCGTTGAGTGTAGAGATGGGCCTCGGGCCCGTTCGGGGGCGGCGCGAGCGGGCGCGAGCGGGCGGCCCGAGCGGCCGCGCGCAGCGGCGAGGAGGCGCGGACGTCCGTCACGTCGCCGCCTCCCGCGCCGCCGCCGAGCGCAGCCGCTCCCGCTCCGCGTACCAGAGGTCGAACCGCCCCCGGGGGGAGTCGAGGTAGGCGCCGAGCTGGTGCTCGAAGCGGTCGAGCTCGTCGCGCCGCAGCGCGACCTGGTGGTCGAGCCAGCGCTCCCAGTCGCACACGTGGAGGCGGAGCTGCGCGGTCGGGAGCTCGGCGTGACAGCCGGGGCACCTGGTCAGGTCGGGTTGCTCGGGGAACATCAGGGCACCGCCTCCGAGGCCGCCTCCTCGGCTTCCTCCTGCGCCGCTGCCTCCGCGCGCGGCGCGACGCGCACGATCCGCCGCGCCTCCTCGTCCCAGCGCTCGAGCAGCGCCGCCGCCCGGGCCGAGCCCGTGTGCCGCAGGTGGCGCTCGAGCAGCGCGCGCACCTCCTCGAGCTGCGCCGCGTCGGGGGCGTGCGCGGCCACGAGCTCCTCGTTCAGCGCGGCCGCGACCGCTTCGGCCTCGCCGTAGACGTACGCCTCGCCCCCGGTCATGCCCGCGCCCAGGTTCCGCCCCACCGGGCCGAGGATCACGACCGTGCCCGCGGTCATGTACTCGCAGGCGTGGTCGCCGACGCCCTCGACGACGGCGACCGCGCCCGCGTTGCGGACGGCGAAGCGCTCTCCCGCCGAGCCGGCGCAGAAGAGCGCGCCCCCGGTCGCCCCGTAGAGCGCGGTGTTGCCGAGGAGGCAGGGGTCGCCCGCGTCGTCCGGCGGCGGGGTGATGACGATGCGGCCGCCGCTCATCGACTTGCCGACGTAGTCGTTGGCCTCGCCGACCAGGTCGAGCTCGACCCCGGCGGTGAGGAAGGCCCCGAAGCTCTGGCCGGCCGAGCCCTCGAAGTGCGCGCGCACCCGGCCCGCGGGCGGCCCCGAGCCGACCCGGCGGGCGATCGCGCCTGCGAGCCGGGCCCCCACAGCCCGGTCGCGGTTCGTGATCAGGTGCCGCAGCTCGATCAGCGCCGGCTCCTCGAGCGCCACCCGGCCTTGGGCGCCGAGCAGGATCCCGAGCCGGTCGCCCGTATGCGCAGGCCCGTCCTCGGCGTGGCGGGACGTCCCCTCCCCGGCCCGGCCGAGGAGGGGCGAGAGGTCGAGCGCGTCCGCGTGCGGGTCGCCCGTGCGACGCTGGCGCAGGCACTCGACCCGACCCACCGCCTCGTCGAGCGAGCGCAGGCCGAGGGAGGCGAGCAGGCGGCGCACCTCCTCGGCGACGAAGAGCAGGTACGCCTGCACCGCCTCGGGCGTGCCCGCGAACTTCGCGCGCAGCTCGGGCCTCTGCGTCGCGATCCCGACCGGGCAGGTGTCGAGGTGGCAGGAGCGGACGAGGAGGCAGCCCTCGGCCAGGAGGAGCGCGGTGCCGAAGGAGTACTCGTCCGCGCCCAGCAGGGCCGCGACCACGACGTCCCGTCCGGTCTTGAGGCCGCCGTCGACCCGGAGCCGGACGCGGCTGCGCAGGTGGTTGGCGACGAGGGCCTGCTGCGCCTCGGCGAGACCCAGCTCCCAGGACGCGCCCGCGTGCTTGATCGAGGGGAGCGGGCTCGCGCCCGTGCCCCCGTCGGCGCCGGCGATGTGGATCACGTCGGCGTGCGCCTTGGCCACGCCGGCGGCGACGAGGCCGACCCCGGTCTCGGCGACGAGCTTGACCGAGACGGCCGCCTCCGGGTTCACCTCGCGCAGGTCGAAGACGAGCTGGGCGAGGTCCTCGATCGAGTAGATGTCGTGGTGCGGCGGGGGCGAGATGAGCGAGACGCCGGGCTGGGTGCGGCGCAGGCGGGCGATCTCCTCGGTCACCTTGTGCGCGGGGATCTGCCCGCCCTCCCCGGGCTTCGAGCCCTGCGCGATCTTGATCTGCAGCTCCTCGGCGCAGGCCGCGTACTCGGCGGTCACCCCGAAGCGGCCGGAGGCGATCTGCTTGATCTTCGAGCGCCGCTCGTCCCGGTAGCGAGACGGGTCCTCGCCCCCCTCGCCCGAGTTCGCGCGCGCGCCCAAGCGGTTGAGCGCGATCGCGACCGTCTCGTGCGCCTCGGCGGAGAGCGCGCCGTGGGACATCGCGCCCGAGGAGAAGCGGCGCACGATCGACTCCGCGGGCTCGACCTCCTCGAGCGGCACCGGCGGGCCCGCGGGCACCAGCTCGAGCAGGTCGCGCGGCTCGAGCGGCGCGCGGCCGTTGACGAGCGCGGCGAAGCGCTCGTAGAGGTCGGAGCGGCCTTCGCGGAGCGCAGTCCGCAGCGCGTGTGCGCCCGTCACCGCCTCCTGCAGGGCGGCGACCACCTCCGGGTCGGTCGCGTGCCGCTCCCCGCCCTGCCGGAACTTGAAGTACCCCGGGTTCTCGAGCTGCGGGCGCTCGGCGCGCGAGGCCTCCAGGCGGGCGAGCGCCTCCCGCTCGAAGCGCGCGAGGCCGGCGCCGCCGAGAGCGGAGGGCGTGCCCCCGAGCAGGCTGCGGCAGAGGTGCCGGTCGAGCCCGACCGCCTCGAACAGGCGCGCGCCGCGGTAGCTCGCGACGTCCGAGATCCCCATCTTGGACATCACCTTCAGCACGCCTTCCTCGAGCCCGGCGAGCAGCCGCCGCTGCGCCTCGGCCGGCGAGGGCCGGTCGCCGCCGAGCCGGTCGTCCGCCGCCAGGCGCGCCACGGTCTCGAGCGCGAGCCGGGGACAGATGGCGTCCGCCCCGTACCCGAGCAGGCAGGCGATCGCGTGCGTGTCGCGCGGCTCGTCCGACTCCACGAGGAGCGAGCAGCGCGTCCGCAAGCCCGCCTCGGCGAGGCGCGTGTGCACGGCCGAGAGAGCGAGGAGGGCGGGCACCGGCGCTCGCTCGCCTCCGGCGGCGCGGTCGGAGAGGCAGAGGAGGCTCGCCCCGCCCGCAGCCGCCGACTCGGCCAGGGCGGCGAGACGCTCGAGCGCCCGCGCGAGGCCCTCCTCCTCGGTGAAGGTGGCATCGAGCCTGAGCGGATCGAGCGCGTCGAGCCCGGAGGGGTAGAGCAGGAAGGTGGGCAGGACGGCGACCTGCGGCAGCGGCCCCTCCGCGTCGAGCGCAGCCGGGCGGGGGCCGAGCAGCGTCGTCACGGACATGACCAGCCGCTCGCGCAGGTGGTCGATGGCGGGATTCGTCACCTGCGCGAAGCGCTGGCGCAGGTACGTGCTGAGGGGGCGCGCCCGGCCTGCGAGCGGCGCGATGGCCGTGTCGTCTCCCATCGAGGAGACGGGATCGTGGCCCGAGGACGCGAGCGGCCGCAGCATCGCGTTCAGCTCCTCGCGCGTGTAGCCGTGCAGGACGTGGCGGGCGTCGAGGGCCTCCTCGGGTGGAGGCAGCGGCTCGCCAACATCGCGACGGACGGTGCTCGCCGCCACCCACTCCCCGTAGGGCCGGCGACGGGCGAGCTCCCGCCGCAGCTCGGCGCCGAGGAGGAGCCCGCGCTCGGGATCGACGGCGAGGATGCCGCCCGGACCGAGACGCGTCCGGCGTACCGCAACGCCCTCGGGAAGCGGCACCGCCCCCGCCTCCGAGGCCACGGCCAGCAGGTCGCCGGCGAGGGCGACGCGCAGGGGCCGCAGGCCGTTCCGGTCGAGGGCGGCCCCGCACACCCGCCCGTCGGTGAAGCAGAGGGCGGCCGGGCCGTCCCAGGGCTCGCTCAGGAGCGCGCCGTAGCGGTGGAGGTCGCGGACCTCGGGCTCGAGCCGCGGGTCGTTCTGCCACGCGGGCGGGACGAGCAGCGTGACGGCCTCGGCCACGTCCCGCCCCCGGCCGTGGACGAGCAGCTCGAGCGCGTTGTCGAGGAGCGCGGAGTCCGAGCCCGAGCGGTCGAGCGCAGGCGCGAGCCCGGGCTCGACGCCGAGCGCGCGCTCGCGCGCCTCCGCCCAGGCGACGTTGCCGTCGATGGTGTTGATCTCGCCGTTGTGGCAGAGGAGCCGGAACGGCTGGGCGCGCTCCCAGCTCGGCTCCGTGTTGGTGGAGAAGCGCTGGTGGAAGATCGCGAACGGGACCGCGAGCGCGGGATCGGCCAGGTCGGGGTAGAAGCGGGCGAGCTGCCCGGCCGCGCAGAGGGCCTTGTAGGTGACCGTGCGGAAGGAGAGGGAGACGACGTAGACGCCGGGGAAGCGCTCGGCCCGGCGGCGGGCCCGGTAGGCGCGCCGCTCGGCGTCGGGACGGGGACAGGGGGCGAGCAGGAGCTGCTCGATGCGCGGGAGGGAGGCGAGCGAGGTGACCCCGAGCGCCGCCGTTCTCGTGGGCACGCTGCGCCAGCCCGCCGGCTCGAGCCCTTCGGCGCGGCAGGCGTCCTCGACGATCGCGCGCAGCCACCCCTCGCGCAGGAAGCACATGGCGAGCCCGGCCCCGGGCGTGCCGGTGAGCGCCTCGCTCAGGGGGAGGAGGACGCCGGCCCCGTCGCCCGTGACGCCGTCCGCTGCCCAGGCCCCCCGGTGGCCGACCGCGTCCAGGCCGGCGAGCGCGCGGTCGAGCACCTCCCGCGAGGCGCGCCCGCGCACGTCCGCGACGAGCCCGATGCCGCACGCATCGCGCTCTCGTCGGTGATCGTGGAGGAGGCGTTGCTCGTCGCCCACTACGCGGGTTGCCTTTCGGGTCGGAGGAACCGGGTCTCCCGCCGGTGCTTCTCAGCTAGTCCGGCGGCGGCGGGAGGAGGGAGCGCCGGCTAGCTCGCTGGGAGCAGCACGAACTTCGCGAACGAGGCAATCGCCTTCAGGGGTGTTCCGTTCGCGCTCGCGCCGGCCATCGGAACTCGCAAGCCTAGCCGCCGCGGCGGCCGCTGGCAAGGGGTCACGCGACGCTTCCCCGGCTCGGGGCTTGACAGCGGGCCGATCCGTCAGCACACTTTGCGCCTCGATGCATCGCGAGCTCGTAGCCACACCTCTCGCCGCCACCGCCGTGGATCTCTCCGGCGGCGGCCTCGGCATCGAGCTCCTCCTGATTCTCCCCCGCTAGGGGGAGCGCGCAGACCACGCGCCGTCTCGGCGCACACGTCCACCGGAAAGCGCCAGAGGTACGCCCACCGGGCGACCGCGAAGGAGGAGAGAAGCAGTGGCCGATCGCCGCAGGATCACGATCTTCGACACGACCCTCAGGGACGGCGAGCAGTCCCCGGGCATCGCCCTCTCGCCGGACGAGAAGGCGGAGATCGCGCGTGCGCTCGAGCGCCTCGGCGTCGACGTGATCGAGGCGGGCTTCCCCGTCTCCTCGCCGGGCGACTTCGAGGGCGTGCGCGCGGTCGGCGCCGCCGTGCAGCGCCCGACCGTGGCCGCACTCGCCCGCACGCGCCGGGAGGACCTGGACGCCGCCGTGGAGGCGCTCGCCGGCGCCCGCGGGCGCACCCGCCTGCACGTCTTCATCGCCACGAGCCCGATTCACATGGAGCGCAAGCTCGGCCTGGAGCCGGCCGAGGTCGTCGAGCAGGCCCGCTTCGCCGTCGCCCACGTCGCGGGGCGCGTCGACGAGGTCGAGTTCTCCTGCGAGGACGCCACCCGCTCCGACCCCGCGTTCGTCGCCGAGGTCTGCCGCGCCGCGATCGAGGCGGGCGCGACCACGATCAACCTCCCCGACACGGTCGGCTACTCGCTGCCCGACGAGCACGCCGCCTTCCTGCGCGACGTCCGCGCGCGCTGCCCGGAGCTCCGGCAGGTGGCGCTCTCCGTCCACTGCCACAACGACCTCGGGCTCGCGGTCGCGAACACCCTGGCCGGAGTAGCCGCAGGGGCGACCCAGGTCGAGTGCACGATCAACGGCATCGGCGAGCGGGCCGGCAACGCCGCCCTCGAGGAGGTCGTGATGGCCCTGCGCGTACGCGCCGACGCCTACGGCGTCGAGACCGGGATCGACGTGAGCGAGATCGGGCGCAGCTCGCAGCTCGTCTCGCGGCTGACCGGCTACGCCGTCCAGCGCAACAAGGCGATCGTGGGCGCGAACGCGTTCGCGCACGAGGCGGGCATCCACCAAGACGGGATGCTCAAGGACGCCTCCACCTACCAGATCATGGACCCGGAGGAGCTGGGGCTGACGATGACGCTCCCGCTCGGCAAGCACTCGGGCCGGCACGCCTTCCGCCGGGCCTGCGAGGAGGCAGGGATCCATCTCGGCGAGGAGGAGCTGAAGGCGGCGTTCCAGCGCTTCAAGGCCCTCGCCGACACGCGCAAGGCGGTCACGCTCTACGACGTCTTCGAGCAGGTGGCGGTGTGAGCCCCCGCAGGACGCGCCACGTGACGTGCCTCTCGGGGCCCGGGACCGGCCCCGAGGTGATGGCCGAGGCCTGCCGCGCGCTCGCCCTCGTCTCGCGCCTGCACGGCTTCCGGGTGCGGGAGACGCACCCGCCCTTCGGGGGGGAGGCGTTCACGCAGTCCGGGCACGCCCTCCCCGCCGCGACCCGGCGCGCGACCCTGGCCGCGGAGGCGATCCTGGTCGCGAACGCGGAGGAGCCGGCGCTCGCCGGCGTGGAGTCGGAGCTCGACCTCGCCGCCCGCCTCGACCGCGTCGTCTTCGCCCCGCGGGGCCGGATCACGATCCTCGCCCCGCTCGAGCCCTCGGCCGTGGCCTGGACGTTGGAGCGCGCCTTCGCCGTCGCCCGCTCGAGCCGGGCGCACGTCACCTCCGTCGGCGGCGACGCCCTCTGGAGCCGGGCGCTGGAGGCCGAGGCGGCACGGCACGACGGCGTGCTCGTCGAGGAGCTGACGGTGGGCGCCGCCGTGGAGCAGCTCGCCTTCGACCCCGACCCCTTCGACGTCGTCGTCGCCCCGGCGCCCTACGCCGAGGCGCTCGCCTCCGTCGCCGCCCGCGGTCGCCGCCCGCGCCTGATCGCCTCCGGCCGCCTCGCCCGCACCGGGCCGGGCCTCTTCGCCCCGGCGCAGCACGCGGCCCACGAGCTGGCGGGGCTCGGGGTCGCGAACCCGGCCTCGATGCTGCTCGCAACCGCCCTCCTGCTCGGCGAGGGCCTGGGCGAGCACGGCGCGGCCGAGACGCTGACCCGCGCGGTCCTCGCCGCCTGCGGCAACGGCGCCCGGACCCCGGACATGCTCGCCACCGGGGTGGGAGCGACCACGCGCGAGTTCGCCGACGTCGTGCTGGCGGAGCTGCCGGTGGCGATGAGCAACGCCGAGTTCCACCAGGAGGCGGTCGCATGAAGATGCAAGGAGCCGACGCGATCCTGCGCGCGCTCGAGGCCGAGGGCGTCGAGACCATGTTCGGCATCCCCGGCGGCGCGATCCTGCCGACCTACGACGCCATCGCCCGGGGGACGACCGTCCGCCACGTCCTCGCCCGGCACGAGCAGGGGGCGGGGCACATGGCCGAGGGCTACGCCCGCGCCAGCGGGCGCGTCGGCGTCGCGCTCGCGACCTCCGGCCCCGGCGCCACCAACCTGGTCACTCCCATCGCCGACGCCTGGATGGACTCGACCCCGCTCGTCTGCATCACCGGTCAGGTGCGCACGCACCTGATCGGCACGGACGCGTTCCAGGAGTGCGACATCACCGGGATCACGATCCCGATCGTCAAGCACTCGTGGCTCGTCCAGGACGTCGAGGAGCTGCCCTCCGTGCTGCGCGCCGCCTTCCACGTCGCGCGGACGGGGCGCTGCGGGCCGGTGCTCGTGGACGTCCCGCGCGACGTCCAGGAGGCGACGCTCGACTTCGAGTACCCGGACGAGGTCGACCTGCCGGGCTGGAAGCCGCCGCGCCGGGTGCATCTCCGCCAGGTCCGGATCGCCGCCCAAGCGCTCGCGGCCGCCGAGAAGCCGATGCTGTACGTGGGCGGCGGGACGCTCAACGCCGACGCCTGCGCGGAGCTGCTCGAGCTGGCCGAGGTCGGACGCCTGCCCGTGGTGACGACCCTGATGGCCAAGAGCGCCTTCCCCGAGACGCACGAACTGCACTTCGGCTGGCCCGGCATGCACGGGCCCAAGTGGTCGAACTGGGGGATCAACAAGTGCGACCTGCTCGTCGCCGTGGGCGCGCGCTTCGACGATCGCGTCACCGGCAAGCTCTCCGCGTTCGCGCCCGGGGCGACCGTCGTGCACCTCGACATCGACTCGGCCGAGATCGGGAAGCTGCGCCGAGCCGACATCCCGGTCGTCGGGCCGCTCAAGCAGGTGCTCGCCGAGCTGGCGCGGGAGCTGCGCGCGCTCCAGGAGGAGGGCGCCGGCCCGCGCACGGAGGCCTGGCTGCGCCAGCTCGCCGAGTGGCGGGAGGAGTTCCCCCTCCGCTACTCGCGAGACGGCGACCTGCTCAAGCCGCAGCCCGTGCTGGAGACGCTGCAGGAGCTGACCGCGGGGCAGGACGTGATCTGGACGACCGGGGTCGGTCAGCACCAGATGTGGGCGATGCAGTACCTCGTCTGCGAGCGGCCCCGCACCTTCATCACCTCGGGCGGCCTGGGAACGATGGGCTACGGCGTCCCGGCCGCGATCGGCGCCAAGGCAGCCCGGCCGGAGGCGACGGTCGTCTGCGTGGACGGCGACGGCTGCTTCCAGATGACGGGTCAGGAGCTCGCCACCTCGGTGCTCGAGGACCTGCCGATCGTGGTCGTGATCGTCAACAACGGCTACCTGGGCATGGTCCGCCAGTGGCAGGACATGTTCTTCGAGGAACGCCTCTCGCAGATCCACCTCACCCACCACGTGCCCGACTACGCGCGCCTGGCGGAGGCCTACGGGGCCGCCGGCTTCACGGTCGAGAGCGAGGACGAGCTCGAGGGCACGCTCGCGGAGGCCCTGCGCTGCGGCCGCACGGCCGTCGTCGACTGCCGCGTCGACCCGCGCGAGCACTGCTTCCCGATGATCCCCGCGGGCGCGGCCGCGCTCGACCTGGTCGAGTACCAGGACCGGGAGGCGGTGCCGGCGCCGTGAAGCACACGCTCTCCGTGCTGGTCGAGAACAAGCCGGGCGCGCTGATGCGTATCTCCAGCATGTTCGCCCGCCGCGGCTTCAACATCGAGAGCCTCGCCGTCGGCCCGACGGAGCGGCCGGACGTCTCGCGCATCACGCTCCGGGTGGACTGCGAGCAGCACCCGCTCGAGCAGATCGAGAAGCAGATGCACAAGCTCGTCAACGTCCTGCGGGTGAGCGAGCTGGAGCCGGGGGAGGCGGTCGAGCGTGAGCTGGCCCTGCTCAAGGTGAGCGCGGGCCCCGGCCGGCGGGGCGAGCTGATCGCGCTCGCACACGCCTTCAACGCCCGGGTCGCCGACCTCGGGGCCGACGCGATCGTCTTCGAGGTGGTCGGCCACCCCGAGGAGATCGACGCCTTCGAGGAGCTCGTGCGCCCGCACGGGCTCCAGGAGCTGGTCCGCACCGGCCGGATCGGGCTCGGCCGAGCCTCGGTGGGCAGCCGGCGCAGCCGCAAGCAGCACGTCCTCCGCTAGTCAGCGAAAGAGCGAAAGGAGATCCGCATGGCAACCGTCTATCGCGAGGGCAACCTCGACCTCCTCTCCGGCAAGGTGGCCGTGATCGGCTACGGCAGCCAGGGACACGCGCACGCCCTCAACCTGCGCGACTCCGGCGTCGAGGTCGAGGTCGGCCTGCGCCCGGGGAGCCCCTCCTGGGCAGAGGCGGAGGGCGCCGGCCTGAGCGTGGCGACGGTCGGCGAGGCCGTGCGCGGCGCCCAGGTCGTCTCCCTGCTCGTCCCCGACCAGGCGCAGCCGCAGGTGTACGAAGAGGGAGTCGCGCCGAACCTCTCCCCCGGCGCGGCTCTCCTCTTCGCACACGGCTTCAACGTCCACTTCGGGCGCGTCGCGCCCCCGGCGGGGCACGACGTGATCATGGTCGCGCCCAAAGGTCCCGGGCACATTGTGCGCCGGCTCTTCACGGAGGGGTTCGGGACGCCGGCGGTCGTCGCCGTCGCCCAGGACGCGAGCGGGTCGGCCTTCGAGCTGGCGCTCGCCTACGGCGCCGGGATCGGCGCCGCGCGGGCGGGGATGATCCGGACGACGTTCGCCGAGGAGACGGAGACCGACCTCTTCGGCGAGCAGGCCGTCCTCTGCGGCGGGGTGACCGAGCTCATCCGGGCCGGCTGGGAGACGCTGGTCGAGGCCGGCTACCAGCCCGAGGTCGCCTACTACGAGTGCCTCCACGAGCTGAAGCTGATCGTCGATCTGATCTGGGAGGGCGGCCTCTCGGGGATGCGCTACTCGGTCTCGGACACGGCCGAGTACGGCGACCTCACCCGCGGCCCGCGGGTGATCGACGGACACGTGCGCGAGCGCATGCGCGAGCTGCTCGAGGACATCCGCTCGGGCGCCTTCGCCCGGGAGTGGATCGCGGAGATGGACGCAGGCGAGCCCCGCCTGCGCGAGCTCCGCGCGCAGGCGGCCGACCAGCCGCTCGAGCAGGTCGGCCGTGAGCTGCGCGCGCTCATGCGGCGCGAGGCGGCGGAGGTGGAGGCTGGCTAGTCGCGCGCACGAGCGGAAGCCGCTCGCGCGGCTTCCGCTCGTGGCCCAACCCACTGGAGCGCGGCCGCTTCCAGGCCGCGGGGCGGGCGCTCCCCGATGACGGCCCCCGTCGAGGTCGGGGTCGGCCTCCTCGGCTACGGGACGGTCGGCTCCGCCGTCAACCGGCTGCTCGTGGAGAGCGCGGACGACATCGAGCGGGCCACCGGGCACCGCCTGCGGGTCGTGCGCGCGCTCGTTCGCGACCCCGGCCGGGAGCGCGCCTTCCCGCCCGAGCCGGGCGTCCTCACCACCGACCCGGCGGCGATCCTGGACGACCCCGCGATCGGGGTCGTGGCCGAGGTGATGGGCGGGATCGAGCCCGCGCGCAGCTACGTGCTCGACCTGCTCGCGCGCGGCAAGCCCGTCGTCACCGCGAACAAGCAGCTCGTCGCCCAGCGCGGCGCCGAGCTGTTCGCGGCCGCCGCGGCGGCAGGGGTCCAGCTCCGCTTCGAGGCGAGCGTGTGCGCGGCGATTCCGGTGATCAAGGTGCTCCGGGAGTCGCTCGTGGTCACCAACGTCCACCGCGTGCTCGGGATCGTGAACGGGACGACCAACTTCATCCTCACCGAGATGGAAGGCGGGGCGACCTTCGAGGAGGCGCTCGCGGAGGCGCAGCGGCGCGGCTTCGCCGAGGCCGACCCGACCGACGACGTCTCCGGCGCCGACGCGGCCGCGAAGATGGCGATCCTGGCCACCGTCGCCTTCGGCTCCCGCGTCACGCTCGAGGACGTGGAGGTCCGCGGGCTCGAGGGGATCACCGACCGGCACGTCGCCGCGGCCCGCGAGCTCGACCTGGTCGTGCGCCTGGTCGGGTCGGCCACGCTCGTGGACGGCAAGCTCGACGTGCGGGTCCGCCCGGCGCTGGTCGACCGCCACCACCCGCTGGCGGCGGTCGAGGGCGCCTTCAACGCGGTCATGCTCCAAGGGGACGCGATCCGCGAGATCACCCTGGAGGGGCCCGGCGCAGGCGGCTTGGAGACGGCCTCGGCCGTGGTCGCGGACATGGTCAGCGTCATCGGCACGGCCCAGACGGGCTTCCTCCAGAACGACGCCTGCTGGCGCACGCTCGAGCGCCTCCCGCCGGGGGAGCTGCGCTCGCCCTACTACGTCCACCTCGAGGTGGACGACCGGCCGGGCGTGCTCGCCCACGTCGCGCGCCGGCTGGCCGCGCACGAGGTCTCGGTCGCCCGCCTCGTCCAGGCTCCGGTCGCGGGCGGCGCCGCGCTCCACGTCGTCCTGCACGAGGCGCCGCAGCGCGCCGTGGACGCCGCGCTGGCCGAGATCGTCCAGCTCCCGGAGGTACACGCCCCGCCCTCCGTGCTGCCGGTCATCTCCGACCGCGGCGTCGCCGAGCTCGGCTGGGCGTAGGCGCCTTCCGCCGATGCGGAAAGCGCTAGAAAGCGGTATGCGGCCGGGCCTGATCGAGCGCTACCGCGACCGCCTGCCGGTCGGCGCCGGCACGCCCGTCGTCTCCCTCGGGGAGGGAGCGACTCCGCTCTTGCCCGCGCCCCGGCTCTCGGCCCGGCTCGGCGCCGAGGTCTTCCTGAAGTGGGAGGGCGCGAACCCGACCGGCAGCTTCAAGGATCGGGGCATGACGGTCGCGGTCTCGCGCGCCCTCGAGCGAGGCGCGCAGACCGTGATCTGCGCCTCGACCGGGAACACGGCGGCGTCGGCGGCGGCGTACGCGGCGCGGGCCGGGCTGACGGCGGTCGTCCTGCAGCCGGCCGGCGCCGTCGCCTCCGCCAAGCTCGCGCAGGCGCGCGCGCTCGGGGCGCGCGTGCTGGAGGTGCGCGGGAGCTTCGACGAGGCGCTCGCCGCCGCCCGGGCGCTCGCCGAGCGGGGGACGCACGTGCTCTTGAACTCCCTCAACCCCGACCGCTTGGCGGGGCAGAAGACGGCCGCGCTCGAGCTGGTGGAGGACCTGGACGGCGCGCCCGAGGTGCTGGCGCTCCCCTACGGCGGGGGCGGCAACCTGCGCGCCTACGCGCGCGGCTTCGCCGAGGCCGGCGCCGGGCTGCCGCAGCTCATCGCCGGCGAGGCGGCGGAGCGCGCGACGACGGTCGCCTCCGCCATCCGCATCGTCGACCCCGTCCACGCCGAGCAGGTCGCGGAGGCCGTGCGGGACTCCGGTGGCGCCGTCGTCCCCCTCGCGGACGAGGCGATCCTCGAGGCCTGGCGCCTGCTCGCCCGCGAGGAAGGCCTGCTCTGCGAGCCCGCTTCCGCGGCCGGGCTGGCCGCGCTCGCGCAGCGCCGGATCGAGCCCGGCGCCCGCGTCGTCTGCGTCGTCACCGGCCACGGGCTGAAGGATCCCGAGACTGCCGCGCGGCTGAGCCCTCCGCCGCGCCTCATCGATCCGGACCCGGACGCGATCGCGGAGGCGTCGCGGTGAGGGTGCTCGCCCGCGTCCGCGCTCCCGCCTCGACCGCGAACCTCGGCCCCGGCTTCGACTGCGCGGCGGCCGCCCTCGACCTCTGGAACGAGCTGGAGGTGAGCGAGGGCGACGGCGAGCCCGACCTTGAGCACCTCGGCGTGCAGGCCTTCGCCCGCCTGGCTTCGGTCGAGGGCCGGCGCTTCTCCTTCACCGACACGATCCCTCGCGAGCGCGGGCTCGGCTCGAGCGCTGCGATCGTCGCGCTCGGACTGGTCGCGGCGACCGTGGTCGAGGGCCGGCGGGCGGGCCCCGAGGAGCTGCTCGCCGAGGGGCTGGCGCTCGAGGGGCACCCCGACAACCTCGCCGCCGCCCTCGCCGGCGGGGTCTGCCTGACCTGGGGGGGACGGATCGCGCGCCTCGCGGACGCCGCGCCGGCCGTGCCCATCGCCCTCGTCCCCGAGGCCACCGTCTCGACCCGGGCCGCGCGCGCGGCGCTGCCCGCGCAGGTCCCGCACGCAGA
>DATMAP010000214.1:0-2241 GCA_035559835.1 Gaiellaceae bacterium | reverse complement strand
GCGAGCGCGGCTACGAGCCGCTCCGGCCGGGCTGGGGGTTGGGCGCCGCGCTGCGGCGGCTGCTCGCGCCCGCGGTCGCCCTGGGCGTGCTCGTGCTCAAGTTCGGCGGGCTCCTGCTCAAGCTCAAGGTCGTGACCACGGGCGGGTCGATGCTCGTCTCGATCGCCGCCTACGCGTGGATCTGGGGCCTGCCCTTCGCGGTCGGCTTCGTCCTGCTCATCTTCGTCCACGAGCTGGGGCACGTCCTCGAGCTGCGCCGGCAGGGAGTGCCGGCGAGCGCGCCGCTCTTCATCCCCTTCCTCGGCGCGGTCATCGGGATGCGGCAGCTTCCCGACGATGCCTGGAAGGAGGCGCGGGTTGCGCTGGCAGGCCCGCTGCTCGGCTCGCTCGGGGCGGCGGCGCTCTGGATCGCCGGCGAGGCGTCCGGGTCCGACTTCCTGCTCGCGCTCGCTTTCGTCGGCTTCTTCCTCAACCTCTTCAACCTGATCCCGGTCGTGCCGCTCGACGGCGGGCGGGCGGCCGCTGCGCTCCACCCCGCCGTATGGGTGCTCGGGCTCGCGCTCATCGTCGCCCTCCTCCTCGTCCGCCCGAACCCGATCCTGGTCGTCATCGCCGTCCTGGGCGGGCTCGAGGCATGGCGTCGCTTCCGCGAGCGGAAAGCGGCCGCCGGCTACTACCGCCTTCGGCCCGGTCAGCGCTTGGTCGTCGCGCTCGCGTACCTCGGGCTCGTCGCCGTCCTCGGGCTCGCGGTCTCTGCGACCCACGTCGAGCGGAGCTTCTGATGGCGCGCAACCACGAGCTCGATCGCCGGCTGCTGCGGCGCACCCACGAGACGCTGGCCGGCGACATCTCGCTGATCGCCTCCGAGTTCCTGGCCGGGTTCCAGGTCGTGCAGCAGATCGATCGCCCGGCGATCTCGGTCTTCGGCTCCGCCCGGGTGCGCGAGGGCTCGCCGGTCTACGAGCTCGCCCGGGCCGCGGGGCGCGCCTGTGCCGAAGCGGGGTTCGCGGTCGTCACCGGGGGCGGCCCAGGGGTGATGGAAGCCGCGAACCGCGGCTGTCAGGAGGCGGGCGGGCTCTCGGTGGGGTTCAACATCGAGCTCCCGCAGGAGCAGGAGCTGAACCCCTGGTGCGACCTCTCGCTCACCTTCCGCCACTTCTACGCGCGCAAGGTCATGTTCGTGAAGGCGGCCGAGGGTTTCTGCATCCTGCCGGGCGGCTTCGGCACCCAGGACGAGCTGTGGGAGGCGCTCACCCTGATCCAGACCGGGAAGATCGGGCACTTCCCGGTCGTGCTCCTCGACTCCGGCTACTGGGACGAGCTGCTCGCCTGGGTGCGCGGGGAGATGCTCGGAGCGGGGCTGATCTCGCCCGAGGACGCCGACCTCGTCCACGTCACCGACGACCCGCGCGAGGCGGTCGAGCTGATCGTCTCGCGCTACGAGCTGCGGGTCGCCGAGGGCTCCGCCTGACCGGCCTACACTGACGCCATGGGCCCTCGCTCGCTGCGCGACCTCCCCCCGGTCGACGCCCTGCTGCAGGACGAGCGGCTCGCCTCGGCGCCGCATGCGCTCGCGGTCGCCGCGTGCCGCACCGTCCTCGAGCGGGCGCGGGCGGAGATCAGGGCGGGTCGCGAGCCGGGCCCGCTGGTCGAGGCGGTGCTCGCGGAGCTCGAGCGCGCCCGGCGCCCGAGCCTGCGCCGGGTGCTGAACGCGACCGGCGTCCTCGTGCACACGAACCTCGGCCGGGCCCCGCTCGCCGCCCGCGCGCTCGCACGGGTCGCGGAGGTCGGGTCGGGCTATTCGAACCTCGAGTACGACCTGGCGCGGGGCGAGCGCGGCTCGCGACAGGATCACCTCGCGCCGCTCCTTCGCCGGCTGACCGGCGCGGAGGCTGCGCTCGTGGTCAACAACAACGCCGCCGCCGTCCTGCTCGCCCTCGCCGCGCTCGCGGAGGGGCGCGAGGTGATCGTCTCCCGGGGCGAGCTGATCGAGATCGGCGACGGCTTCCGCATCCCCGAGGTGCTCGCGCGCTCGGGCGCGCGTCTGGTCGAGGTGGGGACGACGAACCGGACGCGAGTCGCCGACTACGAGCGCGCCGCCGGGCCCGAGACCGCCGTCGTTCTCCGCGTGCATCAGTCGAACTTCCGCGTCGTCGGGTTCTCCGAGCGTCCGCGCTTGGCGGAGCTGGCGGAGGCTGCGCACCGGCACCGGCTCGTGCTCGTGGACGACCTCGGATCCGG
>DATMAP010000213.1:0-4925 GCA_035559835.1 Gaiellaceae bacterium | reverse complement strand
CAGCGAGGACGCCGCCCGCCGGCAGGCCGAGCGGGAGCTGCGCGCCAAGCCGGCGCTCGTCGCCCAGCTCCGCCGGCGCGCCGTGACCGTGCCCGCGGCGGCGAGGGCGCTGGTCGCGGGCTTCGTCTCCGCCTGCTCCTGAGTCAGGCGGCCTCGGGCGCGGGCGGCCGCCGGCGCCCGCCGAGCACGCGCCGCAGGCTGACCACGCCGAGCACGCTCGTGCCGTCCACGACCGGGAGGTGCCGGAAGCCGTGGTCGAGCATGATCTGCGCCGCCTCCTCGAGCTGCATCTCAGGCGGCGCCGTGACCGGGTCGGAGGTCATCCACTGCCTGACCCTGGCCTCGCTCGTGTGGACGCGCGAGGCCATCGCCCGGAGCATGTCCCGCTCGGTGAGGATGCCGATCAGGCGGCCGTGGTCCTTGACCACGACCGCGCCGACGTTCGCGCGCGTCATCTGCTCGGCGACCTCGCCGAGCGTGTCCTCGGGCGCGACGGTGATGAAGGTCGGCTTGACGATCTCGGCGAGCGTGGCCACGGGCCGAGTCTAGCCGGTTGCGGAGGCCGGCGTCCGTCGGCGGGGGCGGGCGCAGGAGATAAGTGAAGATAATGACAGGAATAAGACTTTCCGCTAGGATGCGGCCCGTGCGCGCGGAGTCCTCGTTCGACGTCCTCGTCGTGGGCAGCGGCGCCTCCGGGCTCGCAGCCGCCGTCTCCGCCGAGCGGGCGGGGGCGCGTGTGGCTCTGGCGACGAAGACGACCTTGCAGGCCTGCAACTCGGCGAAGGCGCAGGGCGGGATCCAGGCGGCGCTGGGCGAGGACGACTCGCCGGAGATCCACGCCGAGGACGTGCTGCGCAGCTCCCACGGCACCGCCGACCCGCGCCTGGTCGAGATCCTGACCGGCGAGGCCCCCGCCGCCATCCGCTGGCTCGAGGAGGCGGGGGTGGCGTTCACCCGCGAGAACGGCGGGTACCGGCTCGCCCGCTGCGGAGGCGCGACCCGGAGGCGGCTGCTGCAGGTGGGGGACCGCACGGGACATGCGATCACGAAGGCGCTGCGGGAGGCGTACGAGGCCGGCTCGGGGACCGTGCTCGAGCGGCACACGCTCGTCGCGCTCGAGCCCGGCGAGAACGGCTGGAGAGCGTCCTTCCGGACCGCCGACGGCGCGACGAGCGGCCTGACCGCCGGCACGGTCGTGCTGGCGGCGGGGGGACGCTGCTACGCCGAGGCCGCGGCGCGCGGCGAGCTCTCCACCAATCACCCGAATGCGACCGGCGAGGTGACCCGCATCGCGCTCGAGGCGGGCGCCGAGGCCCGCGACCTGGACGCGCTCCAGTACCACCCCAACGGCGGGGCTTGGCCGCCGACGCTGCAGGGCTACTCGATCCCGGAGACGACGCGCGCCTACGGGGCGGTGCTGCTCAATGCCGACGGCGAGGAGTTCACCGACTCGCTGGGGCCGCGGGACGAGGTCGCGCAGGCGATCGTCGAGGAGGTGGCGAAGGGGAAGGGCGTGCTCACCCCCGACGGCCGGCCGGCGGTCTGGCTGGACACGACGCGGATCGCGCCGGAGGACGCGGCCGTCTCGCTTCCGTACATGCTGCGGCGCTACCGCGCCGCCGGGATCGACCCCCTCGCCGAGCCGATCTACACCTACCCCGTGCTCCACTACCAAAACGGCGGCCTCGTCATCGACGAGCACGCGGAGACGACGCTCGAGGGCGTCTTCGCCTGCGGTGAGATCGCCGGCGGCACGCACGGGCGCAACCGGATGATGGGCAACAGCCTGCTCGAGTGCGTCGTCTTCGGCCGGCGCGCCGGCCGGGCAGCGGCCGAGAAGGCGAAGGCGTGAGCACGGAGGCGGCGATGACGGCTCGCTCGCTGCGCGATGTGGTCGAGGACACGGCCGCGCACCTGTACGTCTGGGCCCTCAAGGACATCCCCCAGGACCTGCGCGACGCGCTCGGCGCGGCGCGGGCGCGCGAGACCTCGGTCACGGGACAGCGCGTGCTGGAGACGATCGTCCGCAACGTCGAGGTGGCCGAGCAAGAGCGCAACCTCGTCTGCCAGGACACGGGCATCGCCGTCTACTACTGCCGCGTGGGCGAGCGCTTCCCGCTGCACCCGGCGCGGATCTACGAAGCGCTGCGGGCGGGCACCGAGCGCGCCACCCTCGAGCACCCGCTGCGCTCGAACACGGTGCACACGCTGACGCGCGAGAGCACGGGCGCAAACGTCGGCTTCCGTGTCCCCATCGTGCACTGGGACTTCGTGCCCGACTGGGACGGCCTCGACGTCAAGTGCGTCCCCAAGGGCTCGGGCTCCGAGAACATGAGCTTCCTGAAGATGTGCGTCCCCGCCGACGGGGTCCGCGGGATCAAGCGCTTCGTGCTCGACTCCATCGTGGGCGCGGGGGGCAAGCCCTGCCCGCCCGGGATCGTGGGCGTCGGGATCGGCGGCTCGGCCGACTACGCGATGCACTTGGCCAAGGAGGCGATCGCGCGCCCAGTCGGCACCCGCAACCCCGACCCCGAGGTGGCCCGGCTGGAAGAGGAGCTGTACGAGCTGCTGAACGAGACCGGCGTCGGCCCCATGGGGCTCGGCGGCGACGTCACCGTGCTCGCCTGCCACGTCGAGCATGCGGACACGCACATGACCCTGAACCCCGTGGCCGTCAACTACCAGTGCTGGGCTGCGCGCCGCGCCTCCGCGCACGTCGCCGCCGACGGCACGGTCGCCTACGACCGGGACGCCTGATGGCGAGGCACGAGCTCACCTTCCCGATCGCCGACCCGGCCCAGATCCTGAAGCTGCGCGCGGGCGACGAGGTGGTCGTGCAGGGTCACATCATCGGCATCCGCGACCGCACCCAGATCCGCATCTTCGACCACGGCGTCGAGCCGCCGATGGACCTGAGGGGCGCGTTCCTCCTGCACACGGCGCCGAACGTGCGCAAGGTCGGGCCCGGCCGCTACGAGAAGCTCTGCATCGGGACGACGACGAGCGCCCGCATGGTGCGCTTCACCGAGGGCCTCGGCGAGCGCTACGGGGTGCGCGCGATCTGCGGCAAGGGCGGCTTCCCCGACGAGGCGATCGAGCCCATGCGCCGGCTGGGGATGGTCTACCTCGCCATCGTCGGCGGGGCGGCCGCGCTCGAGACGACCCAGATCGAGGAGATCGAGGAGGTCGCCTGGGAGGAGCTGATGCCCGAGTGCCTGTGGCGCTTCCGCGTGCGCGACTTCGGCCCCCTGACCGTCGGCATCGACGCGCACGGCAACTCTCTCTACCGCGACGTGCAGGCGCGCGCTCGCGAGAAGCTGGAGGAGATCTATGCCCGCCTCTGACGGCGACGCCTTCCTCGACGTGCCCGCCCGCGAGGGCAAGCCCCGCTCGCGGGGGCTGACCCACGTGATCGACAAGGGCCTCAACCTGCGCGAGATCGAGGGCCTGTTCGACACGGCCGGGGAGTACGTGGACATCGTCAAGCTCGGCTGGGGCACGAGCTACGTCACGAACAACCTGGAGAAGAAGATCGCGCTCTACCGCTCCTGCTCGACCCCGGTCGTGTGCGGGGGGACCCTCTTCGAGGCCGTCTACGCCCAGGGGAAGCTGGACGAGTTCAAGCGCTGGCTTGTCCACTACCGCTTCTCCCACGTCGAGATCTCCGACGGCACGCTCGAGATCCCCCGCGAGCGCAAGCTCGAGCTGATCGCGGACTTCGCCCGGGACTTCACCGTGCTCTCGGAGGTCGGCTCGAAGGACGCCGAGGTCGTCTTCGCGCCGTACCAGTGGGTCGAGTGGATCACCGAGGAGCTGGCCGCCGGGGCCTGGAAGGTGATCGCGGAGGGCCGCGAGGGCGGCACCGCGGGCATCTACCGCCCGACCGGCGAGCTGCGGACGGGCCTCGTGGACGAGATCGAGCACTCGGTCAGCTTCCACGACCTGATCTGGGAGGCGCCGACCAAGGCCGCGCAGGCCTGGTTCGTGCGCCACTTCGGGCCGGAGGTCAACCTCGGGAACATCCCTCCCGAGGAGGTCATCGCGCTCGAGACCCTGCGCCTCGGGCTCCGCGGGGACACCATGAAGGAGGTGCTGTTACGCGGGGGAACCCCTGGCTCCCCCGCGAACCCCCTCCTCACCGCGGGAGACGCGACGTGAGGAGGCGGTGACCTTGGCGGTTCGAGCGCCCAGCCCGCCCCGGCTTCCTGAGCTCGACTTCGAGGCGATGAGCGCCGAGGAGCTCATCGCCTGGGCGCACGGGTTCTTCTGGCCGCGGCTCTGCCTCACCTGCTCGTGGCAGAAGCAGTCCTCGGTCCTCGTGCACATGGTGGCGCAGCTGGGGCTGCCGATTGACGTCATCGAGCTCGACACGCACCTCTTCTTCCGCGAGACGTACGAGACACGGGAGGCGCTCGTCGAGCGCTACGGCCTCAAGCTCATTCGGCCCGAGGTGATCACCGTCGCCGAGCAGCATCGACGCGAGGGGCCGAACCTGTGGGAGACGAACCCCGACCGCTGCTGCCACATCCGCAAGGTCGAGCCGCTCATCCGGGCGCTGGAGCCCTACGACGCCTGGATCTCGGGCATCCGCCGCGACCAGTCGCCCAGCCGGGCCGGCACGCCGAAGGTGCAGTGGTCCGAACGCTACCGGGTATGGAAGGTCCACCCGCTCGCCGACTGGGACGAGAAGCGGGTGTGGGCCTACATCAAGGTGAACGAGATCCCCTACAACCCGCTCCACGACGTCGGCTACCGCTCCATCGGCTGTATCCCCTGCACCCGCCCCACGCGGCCCGACGAGGAGGAGCGCGCCGGCCGCTGGGCCGGCTCGGACAAGCTCGAGTGCGGCATCCACCTCGAGACCGCGCGGTCCGATCGTTAACTACATTAACGACTATCGGTAACAAGCTTTACGATCACCCTCG
>DATMAP010000212.1:0-20273 GCA_035559835.1 Gaiellaceae bacterium | reverse complement strand
AGCTCCCGATGG
The DNA here is from genome assembly GCA_035559835.1 of Gaiellaceae bacterium. Lineage (GTDB taxonomy): Bacteria > Actinomycetota > Thermoleophilia > Gaiellales > Gaiellaceae > GMQP-bins7. Next base: position 20,261 of record DATMAP010000212.1, on the reverse strand, counting down.
CCGCGGTCGACGAGCACGGCGAGCTGCACGCGTGCGGGCCGGCCGAAGTCGAGCAGGGCGTCGATCGCGGCCCGCGCCGTCCGGCCGGTGAAGAGGACGTCGTCCACGAGGACGACCGTCAGCCCCTCGAGCGCGAACGGGATCCTGGTTGCACGCACGACCGGCCGGCGCTCGGGCGCCCGCCCGCCCTCGCGGAGGCCGACGTCGTCCCGGTGGAAGGTGATGTCCAGCTCCCCGAGGGGCAGCTCGATCCCGGCGCGCTCGGCGACGAGGCGGCGGAGCCGCGCGGCGAGCGGGACGCCGCGTGTCTGGATGCCGACGAGGGCGGTCCGCTCCAGCGCCTGGCTGCGCTCGATCAGCTCGTGCGCGATGCGCGCCAGCGCCCGGGAGACGGCCTCGGCGTCGAGGAGGACCGGGCTCGCGGCGCGATCGGGGACGTGCGTCGTCATCTGCGCTCCTTTCCGGCCTCGCTGGACCGGGTTAAAGGTTCGAGGGAGTGTAGCGGGAGCGCCCGACGGGCCCCGCGGGGTGGCTCCTACTCCTCGCGAGCCTCGTCGTCCGGCTCGCTCAGGGCCTCGATCGCGTCGCGGGCCGCGTCCACCTCCGCCTCCGGGACGAGGACCTTGAGCGGGGGATCGTCGAGGGCACCGGGGCCGTGCTCGGCGGCGACCTCGAAGTGCGACTCGATCCCAGCCGCGGAGAGCAGCTCTTTCAGCTGCTCCGCCTCGGCGACGTCGCCGGCGACCGCGACCTGGACGAGCCTCGTCATCGCCGGGGACCCTAGCGCAGGTGAGCTCGCCCGCGCACCGCCACGGACGAGCGCAGGCGCTCCCCGTTCGGGGAAGGGGATCGCGATCACGTCGAAGTCGCGGGGGACGACGGTGGCGGGGAAGAGCTGGCGGGCCTCCTCGACGATCTGGTGCCCGAAGTAGCGGGTGGAGAGGTGGGTCAGCGCGAGCAGCCGGACCTTCGCCTCCCTCGCCACCAGGGCCGCCTCGCCGGCGGTGGAGTGGAGGGTCTCCCGGGCCCGGGCGCGCTCGTCGGCGAGGAAGGTGGCCTCGTGCACGAGGACGTCTGCCCCGGACGCGGCCTCGACGACGCTCGCGGCGGGAGCGGTGTCGCCCGTGAGCACGAGCTTGCGCCCCGCACGAGCGGGGCCGAGCACGTCGTCCGGCGAGACCACGCGCCCGTCCGCGAGGGTGACCGACTCGCCGCGCTGCAGCCTCCCCCGCTCGGGCCCGTCCGGCACCCCCAGGGCCTCTGCCCGCTCGACGTCGAAGCGCCCGGGTCGCTCGTGCTCGACGAGGGCGTAGCCGACCGCGCTCACCCCGTGCTCGACCGCGAAGGCCTCGAGCCGGTAGCCGTCCCGCTGGAGGATCGCTCCGGGCTCCAGCTCGACCGGGGTGAGGGAGTAGGTGAGCCGACCGAAGATCCGCCGCAGGGACGAGAGGAGCGAGCGCAGGCCCGGCGGGCCGTAGACGGTCAGCGGCCGCTCGCGGCCGCGGAGCGCGTACGTCTTGAGCAGGCCCGGCAGGCCCAGGTAGTGGTCGGCGTGGAAGTGGGTGAGGAAGACCTCCTCCAGCTCCACGAGGCCCACCGAGGAGCGCAGGAGCTGGCGCTGCGTCCCCTCGGCGCAGTCGATCAGGAGCCGCTCGCCCCCGCGGCGGACGAGGGTGGCGGCGAGCGCGCGCTGCGCGGTCGGCGTGGACCCGGACGTCCCCAGGAAGACCACGTCGAGGTCCACGAGGGGCGATTGTACTCGCGGCTCAATCCGCCCCCAGCTCGCGCCGATACAGCTCCTGTGCCTCGCATGCGCGCCTACCGCTCGGCCGGGCTCGTCCGCTCGCTGACCCTGCTGCGGACGTTCCTGCTCGCCTCCGCGGGCATCCTCGCGGTGGGGGCGCTGACGCTCTCGGGCTCGCTGGAGCGGAGCCTGCGTGCGCAGGCGCTCGAGGACGCCGCCCGCGGCGCGGGCGCGCTCGTGGACGCCGCCGTGGCACCCGCGGTCGTCGAGGGCGGGCGCCTCGTGCTGACGCCGCGGGCCTCCGCGCGGCTCCGGCGCACGGCCGCGCGCACGCGCGACCTGCGCTCGCTCGCCGTCTGGTCGCCCCGGGGGCAGCTCCTCTTCGCCACCGGAGCGCGCCGTCCGAGCACGGGGGGGCGTCCCCCCGAGCTGCGGGAGACGCTCGCCCGCGGTGAGCCGCACGCGGTCGCGTCCGAGCCGAGGAGCGGCGCGCCCACCGTCGTCGACGTCTGGGCGCCCGTCCGCTCCGCGGCCGGACGTCCCCTCGGCGCCGCCCAGGTCACGCTCGACGGCCGCGTCCTGGGCAGCGCGGGGGCAGGCCCGCAGCGCACGATCTGGCTCACGATCGTGCTCGTCTTCGGGGCGCTCTGGCTCCTGCTCGCGCTCCTCGTTCGCGGCGCCTCGCTCCGGCTCCGCCGCCAGAACGCGGAGCTGGCCGCGCGCTCGGGGGACCTGCTCGCGACCGCCCGCGAGCTGGAGCAGACGCTGCTCGAGACGATCGAGACGCTGAACGCCGCCGTCGAGGCTCGCGACCCCTACACGGCCGGCCACTCCCAGCGCGTCCGCCGAGTCGCGCTCGCGGTCGCCCGCGAGCTGGGGCTGCCGGCGAAGACGATCGGGGCGATCGGGACGGCCGCGCTCTTCCACGACATCGGCAAGATCGGGATGCCGGACTCGATCCTGACCAAGCCAGGCCCGCTCAGCCCCGCCGAGGCGGCGATCATGCGCGAGCACGTCGTCCGGGGCGCCGAGATCGTCGCCCGGATCTCCTCCCTGCAGCACGCGGTGCCGGCGATCCGCCACCACCACGAGCGCTGGGATGGCTTGGGCTACCCGGACGGCCTGAGCGGAGAGGAAATCCCGATCGAGGCGGCCGTGATCGCCCTCGCCGACGCCTGGGACGCGATGACGACCGACCGTCCCTACGCGGCCGCGCTGGAGCTGAACGAGGCGATGCTGCAGATCCGCGCCGGGCGGGAGAAGCAGTTCAACCCCGCCGTGGTCGACGCCTTCTGGGCGGTGGCCCGGAGGCGGCCGGCCGAGATCCTCCCGCCCGAGGCGCCGGCCGCGGTCGTCATCGCCGTGTAGCGCAGCGGTGCCTCACGCTCTCTCCTCCGGGGCGGCGGGCGCTGCGCCCGTACGCCGGGCGACCTCCTCGCGCACGACCGGAGCGACCTCCCTGCCCAAGAGCTCGATCGAGCGCAGGATGCCCTCGTGCGGGATCCCGCCGATCGTGAGCTGGCAGAGGAAGCGGTCGTGTCCGAAGAGCTCGTGCTGGAAGAGGATCTTCTCGACCACCTGCTCGGGGCTGCCGACGAAGTTCGCACCTCGGAGGGCCGCCGCCGCCTCGTAGGCAGCACGGGTCAGCGGGGGCCACCCGCGCTCGCGGCCGATCCGGTTCATCGCCGCGGCCACGTACGGGAACGAGTCGGCGAGCGCCTGCGCCGCCGTCTCCGCGAGGTACCCGTGCGAGTTGATGCTGAGCGGCGGACGGACGTGCCCGGCCTCGAGGGCGGCCCGCCGGTGCAGCTCGGCGAAGGGCACGAAGCGCTCGGGCAGGCCGCCGATGATCGCCAGCGCCATCGGCAGGCCAAGCCGTCCGGCCCGCACCGCCGACTCCGGCGTCCCGCCGACCGCGACCCAGACCGGAAGCGGCTGCTGCAGGGGACGAGGGTAGACGCCTTGGCCCGCGAGCGGCGCCCGGTGCCGCCCCGACCAGGTCACGCGCTCTTCCTCCCGCAGCCGCAGGAGCAGCTCCAGCTTCTCCGCGAAGAGCGAGTCGTAGTCGCGCAGGTCGTAGCCGAAGAGCGGGAAGGACTCGACGAAGGAGCCCCGCCCGACCATGATCTCGGCGCGGCCGCCCGAGAGCAGGTCGAGGGTCGCGAACTCTTCGAAGACGCGCACCGGGTCGTCCGAGCTGAGCACCGTGACCGCGCTCGTCAGGCGGATCCGCGACGTGCGGGCCGCGATCGCGGCCAGCACGACCGCCGGCGCCGAGACGGCGAAGTCGGGCCGGTGGTGCTCGCCGACCCCGAAGACGTCGAGGCCGACCTCCTCGGCCAGCTCCGCCTCCTCGAGCAGCTCGTGCAGCCGTCGGTCCGCGCCGACGGGCTCTCCCGTGGCCGGATCGGTGCGCACGTCGGCGAAGGTGAAGACCCCGATCTCCACGCTCGGGTTCTACCTGCGCGCCGCCTCGCGGGGACGCCGGCAGGCTCCCTCGTCTAGATTCGCGCCGTGGCCGAGCGGGTCCAGGGCGGGCGCCTCGTCGCGCAGGCCGTCGCCGCCGAGGGCGTGGACGCGATCTTCACGCTCTCGGGCGGGCACATCCTGCCGATCTACGAGGGCTGCCGGCACGAGGGAGTCCGCGTCGTCGACCTGCGGCACGAGCAGTCCGCAGCCCACGCCGCCGAAGCCTGGGGCCGCGTGCGACGCTCGGCCGGGGTCGCCGTCGTCACCGCCGGCCCCGGGGTCACCGGCACCCTGACCGCGGTCGCCAACTGCCACGCCGCCCGCACGCCGCTGGTCGTCCTCGGCGGTGCGCGCCCGCTGGCGCAGGCCGAGCTGGGCGCCCTCCAGGAGCTCGACCAGCTCTCGCTCCTGCGTCCGCTGACCAAGTGGGCGGCCGTGTGTCCCGCGCCGGAGCGCATCCCCGACTACGTGGCGACCGCGTTCCGGCACGCGCTCGCGCCCCCGCACGGCCCGGTCTACCTCGAGCTGCCGGCCGACGTGCTCTTCGCGGAGGCGACGCCGGAGCGGCCGCCAGGCCCGGCGCGGGTGGCCGCGCGCGCCTTCCCCGATCCCCTGGAGGTCGAGAAGGCGGCCGGCATCCTGAACCGGTCCGAGCGCCCGGCCCTCGTCGCCGGAAGCGGGATCTGGTGGGACGGGGCGGCGGCCCAGCTCGCCGCCTTCGCCGAGCGCGGGCGCGTGCCCGTGTTCCTGCAGGGCTCGGGCCGCGGCTCGCTGCCGCCCGGGCACGAGCTGCTCTTCCAGCACGCCCGGTCGGCGGCGCTCGAGGAGGCCGACGTCGTCTGCGTGGTGGGAACCCCGCTCGACTTCCGGCTCCGCTTCGGCCGCTTCGGAGCCGAACGGCTCCTCCACGCCCACGACGACCCGAGCGAGCTGGGCCGGAACCGAGTTCCGGACGTCGCCCTTGCCGGGGACTGCGCCGCGGTGCTGGGCGCGCTCGCCGACGCGGTCGAGACGCCCCCGGACGGCCGCGCCGCCTGGCTCGAGCGCCTGCGCGCCGCCGAGCAGGCCTGGTGGGACGAGCACCGAGCCCAGATCGAGTCCGACGCCTCCCCCATCCACCACTACCGGCTCGCCCGCGAGCTCGACCGCGTCCTCGACCCGGGGACGGTCGTGATCGGGGACGGCGGGGACGTGGTCGCGGCCGTCTCGCGCGTCCTACGCGTGCACCGGCCCGGCCACTGGCTCGATCCCGGCCCCTTCGGCTGCCTGGGCGTCGGCCCCGGCTACGCGGTCGGGGTCGGCATCGCCGGCTTCGGCTCGGCTCTCGTCTGCGTCCTCGGCGACGGGGCCTTCGGCCTCAACGGGCTCGACTTCGACACCCTCGTCCGCTCCTCGCTGCCCGCCGTGCTCGTGGTCGGGAACGACGCCGCCTGGGGCGAGGTCCGCGTTCCCCAGGTCGGCATCTACGGCGCCGAGGCAGAGCTGGCGACGGCGCTTCGTCCGAGCCGCTACGACCGCCTTTGCGAGGTCTTCGGCGGGCACGGCGAGCACGTCGAGCGACCGGAGGAGATCGCCCCCGCGCTCGAGCGGGCCCTCGCCTCCGGGCAGCCCGCGATCGTCAACGTCCTGCTCGACCCCGACGCGATGGCCGGGCACGCGTACCGCGGCTTCTGACGCCGCGCGCAGCGGCTACGGGAGCAGGAGCCGCTGGCCGGGGACGATGGTCGCCCCGCGGAGGCCGTTGCGCCGCTGGAGCCGCCACACTCCCTCCCGGGGATCGCCCCCGTACTCCGCCGAGGCGATCGACCAGAGCGTGTCCCCGGGTCGCACGACGTACTCGCGTGCGGGCCCGCCCGCTCCCGTGTCCCGCGCGAACACCGCCCACAGGAACGCGGCGAAGAGGACGACGACGACGATCCGCACGAACACGTGTTCGGAGTATGACCGAACACGTGTTCTGTGTCAAGCCGCCTACCCGCGCAGCGAGGCCAGCCGCACGATCCGGCTGCGGCGGGTCTCGTTCGCCTCGGCGCGCAGCTCGACGGCGACCTCGACGTGCCGGCGCGCCCCGGCCGGAGCGGGGACGCCGACCGTGGCGGGCCGCCCTCCCCGGACCGCGCTCCCCCGGCAGCGGAGCTGCTGCTCGCTCCCGGGCGGCCGCACGCAGACCCGCACGCGGGCGTCCTCGCCGGCGGAGACGCGCGCCACCACGCGCCTCGTCCCTGCGGGGCGGACGTCCACGCGGGCGCCGAGCACCGCGGCGGCGGGTTGCCAGCGAACGAGCGTCCCGGGACAGCCTGCGGCCGTCTCCGCGATCGCAGCGGCGACCGCGGCGGCGGCGGGCCGGGGAGAGCCGTCCAGCCGCTGCAGGGCAGCCTGGAACCCGGTGCGCAGGCCGTCGTCGCGGAAGCCGAAGAAGCTGAGCGAGGCGACGTCGGGGTCACAGGCCGCCCGCCGGACGAGCTCGGAGTAGATCGTGGCCTGCGTCAGCTCGTCCGTCACGGGCACGTTCTCGCGGCCTGCGTAGCCCGGGAGGCCTGTGGTGTCCACCTGCCAGCCGACCTCGTCCAGGTGGAGCCTCAGACCTTCGAGCGTCGTCGGCTGCGCCGTGCCCTGGAAGGCGTCCCAGAGCGCCTGCTTGAGCCGGTCGAGGTTGGCGAAGCCCGCGTTCGGCCAGGCGTAGCCGCGCTCCAGCGGGTCGGTCGCCCGGTTCGGGTAGGGGTGGAAGCTGAAGCCGTCCATCAGCGGCAGCGTCCGCCCGCTGCGGCGGTACCAGGCGCCGAGCGCGCGCAGGAAGCGGACGGGCGAGGTGGAGACGTTGCTACGGGCGCGCGGGCGGTCGTTCCCGCGCGGCGAGAGGCCCGCGCCCAGCACCTCCAGGCTCGGATCGACCGCCTTCAGGGCGTCGTAGGCGGCGGCGAGGTAGCCGCCGAAGGAAGCCGCGGAGACGTTCTGCCCGGCGGCGTCGAACTGCGGCCGCCAGAAGGCCGGCTGGTTGGGCTCGTTCCCGATCACGAACTGCCGCACCCCCGGATAGACGGACGCGAGCGCAGCCGCGTAGGAGCCGAACAGGGAGGGCGAGCCGAGGCCTGCCTCCAGCTCGCGGGGCGGGTACGGGTACACGGCGAAGACGACGTCCAGGCCGGCGGCGAGGGCGCCCGCCACCGCCCGGTCGAGGAGCGGCTTGTCCTGGATCACGATCGGCTCGCTCGGACGGAAGCGGACGCCGATCACGACCCGGCGCAGGCCCAGCGCCGCCATCTGCCCGTACATGGCCGCGCCGCCATCGGCCTGGTACTTGGCGGAGTCGTCGTTGGCGCCGATCTCGGCGCCGGAAGCGGCCGCCGCCCCCGCGAGGAGCGCGAGCGTCGAAGCCGTTGCCGCAGCCAGGAGTCGCACCATCCGGATCCCCTTCCCGCGGTGCTCCCCCTCGCCCCGCGGCGGCCCGCAAGCCTAGAGCGCACGCAGGACCGCGTCAAGCAGGAACCCGGCGCCGAAGCGAACCGGGTCGTCGGCGGGCAGGCCCGTCTCCGCCCCGACCCGGGCCACCTCGCGCGCCGCCTCTGCCTCGTCGAGGCCCGCGGTGTTCAGGGCGAGCGCGGCCACGCGCGCCTTGCGGGCGGGCAGCGAGATCCGCTCGTGCAGCTCGATCAGCTCGGGCAGGGGCGGGATCGGATGGCCGGGACAGCCCTCGATCTCGGTCGCGCGTGCCTTGTGGCAGAGCACGAAGGCGTGCGGGGCGCATCCGTGCACGAGGCCGAGGGTGACGCCCGAGTAGAGCGGGTGCACGAGAGAGCCCTGGCCCTCGACGAAGAGCAGCTCGCCGCCGCGCTCCGCTCCCTCGACGACGAGGCGCTCGGCTGCGCCGGCCAGGAAGTCGGCGACGACGGCATCCACCGCGATCCCCCAGCCGGCGATGGCGATCCCGGTCTGCCCCGTGGGCACGAACACCGAGGCGAGGCCGCGCGCCCGCGCCGCCCGGTCGAGCTCGATCGCGACCGTCTTCTTCCCGATCGCGCAGTCGGAGCCGACGGTGAGGACGACCTTGGCCGCGAGCCGCAGGTTCGCGCCCGTGGCGACATTCAGGTCGGCGGGCGGCTTGCGCAAGTCGCGAAGGGTGACCCCGTGCCGACGGGCGAGCTCGACCAGCTCGGGATCCTCCGAGATGCGCTCGTGCAGGCCGCTCTCCACGTCCAGCCCGGCGGCGATGCAGTCGCGCAGGAGCGCGCGCCAGGCGGGCGGGAAGCGCCCGCCCTGGGTGGCCACGCCCACGATCGCGACGGTGGGGTCGTAGCGGAGAGCGTCCTCCACCGTGCCCACGATGGGGATCCCGTCCTGCGTCTCCCCTGCCCGCCGGGAGTCGAGGATCGCCACCACCGGATCGGGCCCGTAGCGGATGATCCCGTACATCGTCTTGCCGTAGTGGCGGTCGTGCGAGAACCCCTCGCCGAGCAGGAGGATCCGCCGGGGACGCGCGCTCACGCCGGCGTCACCCCCAGGCCCGGAGCGGCCGCGGGGGTCTGGACGCCCTCCACCAGCTCCACCCCCGGCCAGGGATCGCGCGCGAGCAGCAGGTTGCCGTCCAGGTCGACGTGGTCGCAGAGCGGAGCGACGCAGCAGCCGGCAGCGATCCCGAGCCCGGACTCGAGCATGCAGCCGAGCATGAGGCCGAGCCGGAGGGCGCGGGCGGCGTGCGCCATGCGGATCGCCTCCCGGATCCCGCCCGACTTGGCCAGCTTGATGTTGATCCCGTGCGCGACCTGGGCGCAGGCGGCGACGTCGGCGAGCGTGTGGCAGTCCTCGTCCACGTAGATCGGGAGCGGGGAGCGCTCCTTGAGCAGCGCCCCGCCCTCGTCGCCCGCCGGGAGCGGCTGCTCGCAGTACTCGACGCCCAGCTCCGCCAAGCGCGGCAGCGCGTCGAGGGCCTCCTCCAGCGACCAGCCCTCGTTCACGTCCACCTGCAGCGGCAGCCCGGTCACGCTCCGCACCGCTCGGACGCGCTCCACGTCCAGCCCGTCCCCGCCCCCGAGCTTGAGCTTCAGCCGCCGGAAGCGGGGCGCGGCCGCTTCCGCCCGCCGGGCCATGTCGTCGGGGTCGCCGAGCCAGACCGTCCACGAGGTCGGCGGCCCCGTGCGCGGCAGCCCGAGCAGACGGTGGGTCGGCAGCCCGAGGAGCTTGCCCTGCAGGTCGTGCAGGGCGGCATCGAGCCCAGCCTTGGCCGCCTGCTCCCCGGGGAGCGCCGCGAGCCGCTCGCCGATCTCCTCGAGCGCGAAGGGGTCGTCGCCGAGCAGGCCCGCGTGCTCCTCGATGAAGGCCCGCGCCGACTCCGCCGACTCCCCGTAGCGGGCGACGGGCGCCGCCTCCCCGTACCCGCAGACCCCCTTGTGACAAAGTGTCACATGGACGACGTCGGCGACGTCGGCCGCTTCACGGGAGATGACGAAGGTCTCGGCGAGCTGCAGGCGGACGATGCGGGCCTCGACCTCCACGGCGCGGAGACTACCCCCGGCGATCGCAAGTAGACTGGCGAGGCGCGCGCCCGTAGCTCAGGGGATAGAGCGATGGCCTCCGGAGCCATAGGCCGCAGGTTCGAATCCTGCCGGGCGCACTTTCGGAGGGAGGCGACGAGCCCGCCCTCCGTGCCGGGCGCGCGGTCGCCCGCGTGCTCGGTTCGTGCGCTTCGAGGCGGCGCACCGTTCCCACCCGCCTGCTCCGTCCGCCCGCGGATCGCCCCTCGGCCGGCGGGGAAGGACCCCGGCACGAGGTGGCCGGCGGCGGCCGCGGCCGCAGGGCGGTGGCTAGGGTCCCACGGTGCGCGGCCTCCTCCGCACGTACTTCCCGCCCCTCCCACGTTCCGTGGCCACCCTGCAGGGTGGCGGGCTCCTCAACTCGTTCGGGAACGGCATCGTCATGCCCTTCCTCTTCATCTACCTGCACAACGTGCGCGGGATCGGCCTCGCCACGGCGGGCCTCGTCCTCGCCACGCACGCGGTCGTCTCGATCGTCGCGGGACCGGTCTTCGGATCGCAGATCGACCGCTTCGGCGCGAAGGCCATGCTCGGCGTCTCGCTGACGATCCTCACGGTCGGTTACGCCGGGTACGCGCTCGTCGAGGTGGCCTGGCAGGGGTTCGCCGTCGCCGCCGTGAGCGGGGTGGGCGTGGGCGGCTTCTGGCCCGCGCAGTCCACCCTCATCGCCGGCCTGACGCTCCCCGAGCAGCGGCCCGCCGCCTTCGCCATGCAGCGCGTCGTCATGAACCTCGGCTTCGGGCTCGGGGCGCTCAGCGGCGGGCTGATCGCGGCCACCGACCAGCCCCGCTCGTTCGCCCTCCTCTTCCTGATCGACGCGGCGTCCTTCCTCGCCTACGGCCTCGTCATGGCCCTCCTGGTGCCGGCGCCGGCGCGCGCCCTGGGCGCGCACGCGCCCGGAGCCTCGGGCTCGTATCGCGACGTGCTCCGCCGCCGCCCGTTCGTCGGCGTGATCGCCCTCAACGCGCTGTTCATCTTCGCGGGGTACTCGGGCTTCGACGTCCTGCCTGTGTACGCGAAGAACGAGGCGGGGCTCACCGAGGCGAACATCGGCTTCCTCTTCCTCGTCAACACGGTCGTGATCCTCCTCGCCCAGCTCCCGATCGCGCGGCTCGCGCGCGGCCGGCGGCGAATGCCGACGCTGGCGCTCTTCGGCCTGCTCTGGGCGGGAGCGTGGCTGCTCGTACCGCTCGCGGGAGCATCCTCGACGCCGACGGCCCTCCTGCTTTTGACCGTGGTGATGACCGTGTTCGCGCTCGGGATGTGCCTGCACGGTGCGGTCGCCGCGCCGCTCGTGGCGGACCTGGCCGAGCCGCACCTGCTCGGTCGCTACATGGCGCTGAACGCGCTCTCCTGGCAGGTCGGCTTCGCCCTCGGGCCGGCGCTCGGCGGAGGGGGGCTCGCGCTCTCGCCGACGGGCGTCTGGCTGGTCGCGGCCGCGCTCTGCGGGCTCGGCGCCGTGCTCGCGCTCGCGCTCGAGGGAGCGCTCCCGGCCCGGGCACGCCGTACGCCCTCGCCGGCGCCGGCCCCGCCCTTGCCGGGCAGGCCGCGGGCTACAATCGTCGAACGATGCGAGTGACCCTGGACGACCCCCTCAGTCCCCGTGCCGAGCCTGCCCCGCATCCGGCGTTCCCGCACGGCCCGCGCTCAGGGCGAGGTCGTCGCGCGCCCACAGCCGCTCGTCCACGAGCTCACCGCTAGCGGACTCACCTGGGTCAACGTCGTCGCCCCGGACGTGACGACGGCGCAGGAGCTGGCCGAGCGCTTCGGCTGGCACCCCCTCGACGTCGAGGACATCGTCTCCAAGCGCCAGCGGCCCAAGGTCGACTCCTACGAGGAGGAGGGCTACCTGTTCGCCGTCCTCCACTTCCCGGTGTACGACAAGCAGGTCCAGCGCCTGAACGCGGCCGAGCTGGACATCTTCATCGGCCACGACTACGTCGTCACCATCCCGACGCGGGAGCTGCTCCCGGTCACGCGGCTCTTCGCGCGCTGCGAGGCCGACGAGGAGCTGCGGGCGCAGCTCTTCGCGCGTGGCTCCGGCCGCCTCCTGTACGAGATCCTGGACGACCTCTTCGACTACTGCTTCCCCATCCTGGACAAGATCGCCCACAAGCTCGACGTGATCGAGGACGAGATGTTCGAGGGGCGCTCGCAGGAGGTCGTCCGCGACATCTCCAACGTCAAGCAGGAGATCATCTCCTACCGCAAGATCATCAAGCCCGAGCGCTCGACGTTGCGCGTGCTCGAGCGCCGGGTCGAGAGCTTCCTGCCCGAGGAGCTCGAGCTGTACTTCGACGACATCGTCGATGCCGCGGAACGGATCTGGGACCTCCTCGACAACTACAAGGAGGTGGTGGAGGCGCTGGAGACGACCAACGAGTCCGTCATCTCCCACCAGCAGGGCGACGTCCTCCGCATCCTCACCGTCATCGCCACCATCGCCCTGCCGCTGACGGTGATCGCGAGCATCTTCGGCATGAACGTCCTCTTCCCGGGGGAGGGGACGCGCCACGCCTTCTGGGTGATACTGGCGGTCATGCTCGCCGCCCTGTTCGGGATGGTCGGGGTCTTTCGCTGGAAGCGCTGGCTCTAGCGCGCTAGGCTCCGGGGCGCGGTGAAGGTCACGCCACCGGTCGGCGTGCTGGTTTCCGTCCTCGTCCTGCTCGGAGGGGGCTCGGCGCAGGCTGCGGCCTTCTCCGATCCCCCCGGCGACCAGCGCGACGCCACGGCGCTGAGCCTGGCCGGTCCGGACATCACGGGCGTGGAGATCACGAACACGACCGGCGCGGTCACCTTCCGGATCGCGGTCGGGAACTACGACTCCGCGCCGGCCGGCTCCACGATCGGGGTCGTGCTCGACCTCGACCGGAACCTGGCCACAGGCGAGAGCGGCTTCGAGACGACGCTCACACACCGGGTCGATCAGGCCGGGCAGGCCCGGCTCGTCCTGGAGCGCTTCGACGACGCCGAGTTCCGCTACCTCGAGGTTCCGGGCGTTGCCCTCGCCGGCGGCTTCTCCGCCGGGTCGCTCACCCTCACCGTCGCCCGCTCCGAGCTCGCGGGGACGCGAGGCTTCTCGTTCGGCGCCTTCGCGGCCCTGCTCGACGCCAAGGGACGCCCGATCGCCGGCGACGTGGCGCCGAACGAGGGTCGCTGGAGCTACGCCCTCGTCGGCCTTCCTCCGCTCAGGCTGCGCGGCCAGGCGCTCGTGGCGACGCCCGGACGACCGCTCGCCGGGCGGCAGTTCGCGGTCGCCTCCCGGATCTTCGTCCAGGACCCGGGAGCCACGGTCACGCGCGCCTCGGTCGCCTGCGCGGCGCGGGTGGGGACGACGCGCCTACCCGCGCACGGCGCCTTCCGCGACGAGGTCGCGCGCTGCACGATGGCGGTCCCCCGAACCGCGAAAGGCAAGCGGCTGACCGGGACGCTGACCGTCCGCTCGTCCGGAGCGACGCTGACCAAGCGCTTCTCGTTCCAGGTCGGCTGAGGAGCCTCCGTCGCAGGCGCGGGCCGGGCCCCGCCGCATGGGGGCCCGGCCCAGTGCCGCCGCCTCAGAGGAGGATCCGGAGCGCCGTCTCGGGAGGGCACCCACGGAGCGCGAGCGAGGTCGCCTGATGCAGGTCGACCTCGACGTGCGAGGCGAGCAGGAGCGCCGAGCCGAGGTCGTACCCGGCGCGGACGAGCTCCTCGAAACGCCAGCGCAGGATCGCCTCCGCCTCGATCTCGTCGATCAGCTCGAACTGGGCTGCAGTCATCGCCGCTCCCCGTCGCGTCGTCGTCTCGACTTCTGGCTCACAGTTGACCCTTATCGGCGTCTGCGCACGCTCGCTCGAGGTCCGGAACCGCCCCGCCGAAGGTCCGGTTCTCGCTGCCAACGTCCCTCGCCCGAGGGAGGTCTCAGCGGCGCGCGGTCTCGACCGGGCCGTCCGGGCTCCAGCGGACCCGGCAGGCCCCCCACAGCCCGCGGCGCTCCCGCCGGGCTGCGGCGACCGCCTCCAGGAGCCGCGCAGCGTAGCGGCCCCGCTCGCCCCGGTAGAACCAGGGCGTGGCGGCCCCGCGGCGCACGAGCTCGACGTTCACGTTCCGGCCGCCGGCGTGGAGGTACCGCAGCAGCCGGCCGTAGCGGTCGACCCGGTCCAGCTCCGGATCGGCTTCGAGACCGACGCGGGCGCCGGGCGAAGCAAGGCGCGCCAGCTCCCAGGCGGACGCGGTCGCGTAGCACTCGTCGCCGGCTTCCGGGGCGTCGATCTGGAGCAGCCGAACGCGGACCCCTCCGGCGAGCACGAGCGTGTCCCCGTCGACGATCCGGCCCACCGTCGCCTGACGAGCGGGCGAGCTGCCCGCGGCCGGGGCGGCCAGGAGGGCGAGCGCGAGCGCGGTGGCGAGGGCCGTACGGCTAGAGCGTCGGGACATGGGCTCCCGGCCGATGGTACAAACGACCCATGACCAAGCCCCTGTGGGCGCCGTGGCGCCTCGAGTACGTCACGCACGCCGACGAGCTCGAGGGCTGCGTCTTCTGCGCGGAGGCGGAAGGCACGCTCGACGCCGGCGCCTCGCTGCTCGTCCGCCGCGGGGAGACGGCGATGGCCGTGCTGAACAAGTTCCCCTACTCCTCGGGCCACCTGCTGATCGCGCCCCTCCGCCACGTCGGCGAGCTCGCCGGCCTCAGCGACGCGGAGGCGCTCGAGCTGCACCGGCTCTCGGTCGCCGCGCTCGGCGCCCTCGGGGACGCGTACGCGCCCGACGGCTTCAACCTGGGCTGGAACCTGGGCCGTGTCGCCGGAGCGGGGATCGCCGACCACGTCCACCTCCACGTCGTCCCCCGCTGGTCGGGGGACACGAACTTCATGCCCGTGCTCGCCGACGTCAAGGTGCTCCCCGAGCACCTGCTCGCCACGCGCGACAAGCTCCGGGCCGCCTGGCCTACCGGCTGAGCGGGGCGAGCGCTCTCCAGGCGGCCGGGCGCATGGTCAGCCAGTCGTAGAGGCTGACGCCGATCGTGCCCCCGTCGTCGGCGACCGCGGCTGCGAAGCCGGCCAGCTCCTCGGGCCCGAGCCGGTCGGCGACCCCGCCCACGACGTGGATGGGGACGGCGGGGTTCCCCGTCTGCGTGCGGAGGAGCCGGAGCGCCCGCGTCACGTAGCCGTAGGTGGCGTCGAACCCGTGCAGGGCGCCACCGGTGTAGACCATGGGCGCGAACGCGTCTGCCACCTCCGCCAGCTCGGCCCAGGGGAAGGCGGGCCAGGTCGCGGGGCGCCGTTCCAGCCCGCGGGGGTTGAAGGGCACGATCGCGAGCGGCATCTCCCCCGCCTCCTGGCGCAGCCTGCGGGCGAGCGCGACCGCCCGCCGCGAGCGCAGGCCGACGTTCTTCAGCCGCGTGGACTCGATGTCGAGCGCGACTCCGTCGAAACGCTCCCCGTTCGGGGTGGTGAAGCGGAGCATGGCACGCGCTCGGCGCACGTCGAGCGCCGGCTGCACGTGCCCGGGCAGGTACCAGGCGACGACGCGGAGGCCGCGCGCGTGCAGCGCCTCGACGAGCCGCCCCAGCTCGGCGGGCCGGACGACGTCGGCCGGCGCGCGGTCGTTCGCGGTCTCGACCCAGACGACCTTCACGCCGCGGGCTGCGATCCGCGCGGCAGTCCGCTCCGGCGCCGCGAAGACGGGCGCGTCGTAGATGTCGACCCACGTCCCGAGGCCGCCGAACACGGAGGCCTCCGCCTGCTTCGCGGCGGGCGCCGCGGCCGCGCCCGCGGAGGCGAGCACGAGCGCGAGGCCGGTGGCCGCGAGGAACATGCGCATCCCCCAGAGGGTACGGGCCGGGTCTGAAGACACCGTCAACGCCCGGCTACAATCAGCGGCGCGCGGACGTAGCTCAGTTGGTAGAGCACTGGCTTCCCAAGCCAGGTGTCGCGGGTTCGAGCCCCGTCGTCCGCTTCGAGAAAAGCCCCGCAAAGCGGGGCTTTTCTCTTGCTCGTGAGAGGACGCATGGCGGGCTCCGCCGGCTCCGTGTCACGTCCGTGTCACGCCGAGCCCGAGCTCGACGAGCGCCTCGCGGGCGCGCTCGCGCTCGAGCTCGTCGCGGTGAGCCTTCACGTAGGCGGCGTGGTAGGTCTCAATCGCGTGGCCCAGGATCGCCGCCGCGGCCGCCTCCGGCACGCGCGCCTCGGCGAGCGCCGTCCCGGTCGTGCGCCGGAGGACGTGCGGGGTGACGTGTCCGAGCTTCGCCCTCTCCCCCGCCTCGCGGATCGTGCGGCCGGCGTTGTGGCGCGAGAGCGGCGTGCCTCGCCGCGTGCGGAGGACGAACTCCGCGTCGTCCTCCCCGTCGTAGAGGGCCTCGAGCGCCTCGCGCAGCCGTGGCAGGAGCGGAACCGTGCGGACGCTCCGCGCCGACTTCGGCGGGACGATTCGCGGGGCCTCTCCCGCCCGGAGCCGGGCGAGCTGGCCTCGGACATGGAGGACGCCCTCGACGAGCCCGACGTCGCCCCAGGTGAGCCCGAGCGCCTCGGAGACGCGCAGGCCGGCGTCCGTGAGCAGGCAGCCGAGGGCGTAGTCGCGGCGCGCGTCGCGCACGCCACCGCGCCGATCCTTCTTCCCTGACGGGGGCGTCGGCTTCCCGAGCTCGGCGAGCAGGAGGGCCGCCTCCTCCGGCCGGAGCGCCCGCGTCTCCGAAGCCGTCCGCTGCGCCGGCAGGCGGTCGCGGGGGACGCCCCAGAAGGGGTCGTGCGCCATGTAGTCGCGCTCGCGCGCGAAGCGGAGCACGGCCCGCAGCGCCACGAGCACGCCGTGCGTCGACCACTCCGAGAGGCCGGCCTCGTGGCAGCGGTCGAGGACGCGGAGGACGTCGGCCTTGGCGAGCTCGGAGAGCTTGCGCCGGCCGACCACCGGGAGCACGTAGTCGCGCAGGCGCGTCCGGTACGTCTCGAGCGTCGTCTCGGACAGGCGACCGCGGCCGACGATGCGCGTCCGGGCCTGCGCGTGCTCGAGGTACTCGACCGCCACGTGCTCGAGCCGTCGGCCCGGAGCGATCGGGGCCGTGCCCACCGTCGCCGCCGCCCGTGCGCGGAGCGCCGCCTTGCGGGCCTCCCGCTCGCTCGTGCCGGCGGGAAGCGCCTTCACGCGCTGGCGGCCGGCCTGCCAGACGACGACGTCGTAGCGCGTCTCGCCGGCCGCGGTCGTGCGCCGGTAGAGACCGGTGTCGAGGCGCTCGCGGCGGCGGGTGTCAGCGGGCATCGTCTGCCTCGCGTGGCGAGCAGCCGGCGGAGCGTCCGCCCTGGATCAGCCGCAGTACCGGCGCCCGCCACGTTGGCGCGGGCGCCTCGCCCGGCCGCCAGGAGCGTCCGGCCTTCCGCGAGAGTCGCACGGCGATCTCCTCGAGTCGGCGCAGGCTCTCGGCCTCGTTGGCCATCGTTGGCCTCCTCTCAGCGCGAAGGCCTCCGAGCTCGGCGATTGGCCCGCCGGCCCGGAGGCCGTGCGCATTCTCGCATCGCTCGCGGAGGGTGTACGGGGCCAATCCGCACCGGCCGAGCATGGCAGGTTCGGCGGACGGGTTCAAGGCGTCGCGCTCCGGATCGCGTCGTCGAGCTCGCGGCGCGAGAGGTAGAGGCGCCCATCGAAGCGATGCGGCCGGAGCGCCCCGCGCTCGACTTTGCTGTAGACGGCCTTCGGCGAGACGCCGAGGAGCTCGGCGGCCTGCGCGACCGTAAGCCACTCCCAGGCGGGCGCCTGCCGGGCGAGCTCGTCGCGCACGACCTGGCGAGTGAACTCGCGGAGGGCGTCCTCGAGGTTCATCGCGGCGGCCCCAACGGCGGGCGTTTTTCTCGCGGGTGCCTGCCAGCGGGAGCCACGGGATCGCGCACGCCTAGACGTACCCCCCTTTTCACGACCGGTACCCGCCGTGTGGTACCACCCCTGAGGGCGGGTCAGCGGGGGTGGTACCCGACCCCCTAAAGGGGGGGTCGGGAGTACCACCTCCCGCCTCTGGCCGGCGGGGGGTGGTACCGGGGTGGTACCCGAGCTCTGGTACCACCTGCTCACGCAGCTCCTTGACGAGCTGGAGCACCCTGTCACGGTTGCCGCCGATGGCCTTGAAGACCGCGTTCGCGGAGGCATCCGGGTACTCGAGCAGGTGCTCGCGCACGCGCGCCGCAAGCTCGGCCTCGACCGGCTCGAAGCGCATCGAACGGGTGAGAGCATCCCAGGAGATGCGATAGCTGAACGGCGCCGACGGCTCGGCTTCGCGGTGCTCGGCCTCGATCGTCACCTCGGCTGCCTGGCCGTCCCGCTTCCAGCTCAGGCGACTCTCCCACGCGCTCTCGAGGTCGGAGCTGCCGCGCATGTGCTCCCCTTGATGGCCGGTGTGATGGACGAAGGCCACGCCTGCGCCCGTCTCGTCTCGCAGGCGCCGCATGAACTCGATCGCGAAGCTGATCTCATTCTGGGCGCTCTCGTTCCGCCCCGGAGCCTTCATGCGGGCGAGCGGATCGAAGATGAAGAGGCGCGGTCGCAGCCGTCCTTCCTCGATGATCTTCGTCTGCCAGTCCTTGGCATCGAGCTTCACACCCTTGTTGGCCGCGACCCACAGGCGCCCCCTGAGTTCGTCGACGCGGATCGCGCGCCCACGACACAGGGCGTCAAGCCGACGCCAGAGCGCCGCTTCGCCTGACTCCTCGTTGACGAATACGACCGGTCCGGGCTCGGGGATCGCGAAGCGGCCGAACGCCGGCCGCCCCGTTGCGATCGAGATCGCGATGTCGAGCATCCCGTAGCTCTTGGTGGTCTTCCACCTGCCGACGATCGCGGTCAGGGCCTTGTCGGCGATCAGGCCGTCGACGAGCCAGGGTGTCGGGCCAGGGTCGCCCCGCTCGAGCAGCTCGGCGGCGTCCACGAGCCAGCTCATGCGACGTAGCGGCAGCGATCGGGTGTCGGCGCCGCCGCGTCCTCGACGAGATTGAGCAGGATCTCGCAAGCGCTGCGCTGATCTCCCGCCTCGAGATCCTCGAGCGCCGCCCAAATGCCGGAGCGTAGGCGCGCCACCTCGTCCGCTAGAATCTTCGCGCGACCAGAAGAAGCGCTAGAGAGCGGCCCCAGCGGGCCGCTTTCGTTCGTCATGGGCCCGCGCTCGCCTGCTGGCCGCTGAGCGCCAAGACGTCACGCAGCCGGAAGCGCGGATGCGACTCGGGCGTCAGACGAATCTCCTCCAGCACACCCCGAGCGACGAGCCGACGCACCGTCTCGGTCGAGCAGCCGAGCAGGCGGGCCGCCTCGGGGCGGCTGACGAGCACCTGCGAAGGGCTATATGGCTTCATGCTCACGCTTATCGACTACGATTCCGGGCATGCGCGGGTTTTCCGTTACGGATTACGAGGAGGCACGGCACAACCACTCCTACGCCGAGCTCGGCCTCGACTACTTCGGCCGTCCGCCGCAGGGCATGACCTACTCTGACGTAGCGGCACGCCTCGGCATCAGCCGCCACGCGCTCCGACGGCGTCGCCTGCGAGCCGAGAGGGCGATGTTCCTGGAGTTCAGGAAGTGTCCGATGTGCGGCACGTCGTTCGAGGCTCCGACGGCGCGTCGCAGGTACTGCTCATCGCGCTGCCGAATCGCCGCGTGGCGGATGCGAGCGGCAGGCTAGCTCCACTCCTCGAGCTCGTCGAGCGCGTCGAAGAGTGCGTCTGCGAGCGAGCGCCGCGTGCTCGAGAGCAGGAGATACTCCCGCAAGGCCTGCAGGTCCTCAGGGGAACGGGCGAGGATGTGGACGCGCGGCAGCTCCCCGAGCGCGAGGAGCAGCCCGAGCGCCGGAACGGGGCTCTCGGTCGGATAGACGGCGATGCGCTCCTCAAGCGCCACGGCTAGAACCCCACCCCCCAGCCGGCGGCGCCGAGCTCTGCCTGCGCGTAGCGGGCCGCTGGATGCCAGGAGCCCTTGACGAGCGTGGCGACGTTGCGGTCCAGCTGACGCATGAGCTGCGCCGTCGTCCACGTGTTCGTCTCGGTCTGGCCTGCGATGTTCGAACCGAACTGGGCGAGGACGCCACGCAGCCCTCCGAGCAGCTCGAAGGAGAGCCGGCGGAAGTCGGCCTCGGTGAGCCCTCGGGCTTCGCCTGCCTCGCCGCGCAGCCGGCGCAGGGTCTCGTCCACCCCGCGCAGAGCCGCTCGGCGCAGCTGCCGACGCGTGCCCGGCACGTCCTCGAGCAGCTGGCGGCGGCGCTCGGCGGCGCGCGCGGCCGCCCCCCGGATGCGCTCCATCCGCCGCCGCTCGCGCTCTTCGGCGAGGCGGCGCTGCTCCTCGAGCTTGCGCTCCCCTTCCTCGGCGATCGCATCGAGCTGCGACTGCACGTTCGCGAGGTCACCGTACAGCGCGCGCAGTTCCTCCTTCTGCGCCTCGCTCAGACGCTTGCGCGCCTCGAGCGAGCGGATCTGGCGCGCGTAGAAGGCGCGCAGCGCTTGCAGCGCCGCTACGTCGTCGGCACTGCTGCGCGTCGTCTGCGCACGGGCGAGCGCGAGCTCGAGGTCGGA
>DATMAP010000211.1:0-4789 GCA_035559835.1 Gaiellaceae bacterium | reverse complement strand
GGCGAACGGCCCCTTCCGCGACGTCGGCGACCTCGCCCGCCGCACGCGCCTCCCCCGCGGCGCGCTCGAGGCGCTCGTGCACGGGGGCGCCTGCGACTGCTTCGGCCGCCCGCGGCGGGAGCTCCTGTGGGAGCTCGGGCTCACCGCTCGGGCCCGGCCGGTGCCGGGGACGGGCGGCGAGGCGGCGCAGCTCCCGCTCGCGCTCGAGCCGACGGCCGCGACGCCCGCGCTGCCCGACCTCACCCGCTGGGAGCGGCTGCTCGCCGACTACCGGCACACGGGCCTCTCCGTGGACGCGCACCCGCTCGCGCTCCTCCGCCCGCACCTTCCCCCGGGCACGCTCTCGAGCGCGGAGCTGCGCGAGCAGCCGCACGGCCGCCGGGTGGCCGTCGCCGGGATGACGGTCGCCCGCCAGCGCCCCGCGACCGCCAACGGGATCGTCTTCCTCCTGCTCGAGGACGAGCACGGGCCGGTCAACCTGATCGTCCCCCCGCCCGTCTACGAGCGCCACCGCGCGACCGTGCGCGCCGAGCCGCTCGTCCTCGCCCGCGGCCGCTACGAGCGCGTGGGGGAGAACCGGAACGTGCTCGTCTCCGAGCTCGAGCCGCTCGGCCCGCTCGCCCGCCGCCTCGCGGAGAGCGACGCCGTCTGGGAGTCGTTCCCGCGCCCGCACTCCTTCGGCCGCCGAGCTTGACCGCGGCCTCGCAGCGGGCAGCGCTCCTCGCCATCATCCCTCGAGGTCTGCGGGGAGCCCGTCACCGCGGGTGGGCGCCCCGCAACGCCCGCTCGAGCGTGAAGGCGGTCTCGACGAGCGCGAGGTGGGTGAAGGCTTGCGGGAAGTTGCCGACCAGGCGCCTGCGGTCGGGGTCGTACTCCTCCGAGAACAGACCCAGGTCGTTGCGGAGCGAGAGGAGGCGCTCGAACAGCTCGACCGCTTCGTCGCAGCGTCCCTGCTGCGCGAGCACGGCGGCCAGCCAGAAGGAGCAGGGGAGGAAGACGCCCTCGCCGGGTGGGAGCCCGTCCACCTCCGTGCCTTCTTCGTCTGCCCGGTAGCGCTCGACCAGGCCGTCGCGGAGCAGCTCCCGCTCGATCGCCGCCACCGTGCCCACGACTCGAGGGTCGCGGGCGGGCAGGAAGCCGACGAGGGGGAGCAGGAGCAGGCTCGCGTCGAGCCGGGTCGAGCCGTAGAACTGGACGAATGTCCCACGCGCCACGTCGTAGCCCGAGCGCAGCACGTCCTGCCGGATCTCCTCCCGGAGCGCCCGCCAGCGAGCAACCGGGCCCTCGCGCCCGAACTCCTCGGCCGTCTTCACCGCCCGGTCGAAGGCGACCCAGGCCATCACCTTCGAGTGGGTGAAGTGCCGCCGCGGCCCGCGCACCTCCCAGATGCCCTCGTCTGGCTCCCGCCACCCCGACTCGAGCCAGCGGAGCAGGGTGCGGGTGATCGCCCAGGCATCGTCGGATGCCTCGAGCCCGCGCCGGCGGGCGTGGTAGAGGGCGTCGACGACCTCGCCGTACACGTCCAGCTGTCGCTGGCCGGAGGCGGCGTTCCCGATCCGAACCGGACGGGATCCCTCGTAGCCGGCCAGCCAGGGCAGCTCGAGCTCAGTCAGCCGGCGCTCGCCGGCGACGCCGTACAGGATCTGGAGGTCTTCCGGTGACCCGGCGACGGCACGGAGGAGCCACTCGCGCCAGGCGCCTGCCTCCTCGGTGTAGCCGGCGCGGACGAGGGCGAGGAGGGTCAGGGTCGCGTCGCGCAGCCAGCAGTAGCGGTAGTCCCAGTTGCGCACGCCTCCGATCGCCTCGGGCAGCGAGGTGGTCGGGGCGGCGACGATTCCGCCGGTGGGCGCGTACGTGAGCGCCTTGAGGGTCAGGAGCGAGCGATGGACAGCGTCGTGCCAGGCCCCTTGGTACGTGCACCGTCCCGCCCAGTCCGTCCAGAACGAGAGCGTCTCGGCGAGGGCGGACTCGGCGTCGACCGGCTCGGGAACCGGATGGTGGGACGGGTACCAAGTGAGCACGAAGGGGATGCGTTCGCCGGCTTCGACCGAGAACGACGCGTGCGTGCGGAGATCGCGACCCTCGAGGCGAACCGGCGTGCGCACGGCGACGGCGTCCGGGCCCGCGATCGCGACCAGCGTGCCCTGTAGGTTCCGCACCCAGGGGACGATCCACCCGTAGTCGAAGCGCAGGACGAGCTCCATCCGCATCGACACGCGCCCGCGAACACCCTCGACGATGCGGACGACGTCCGGCCGCGTATCCCTGGGCGGCATGAAGTCGAGGAGCCGAGCTTCGCCCTCGGGCGTCTCGAAGGAGGTCTCGAGCACGAGCGTGTCGCCGCGGTAGCTCCGTCCGGGTGAGCGGAACGCGCCCTGGGGCTGGATCGTCCAGTGCCCGTTCTCCTCGGTGCCGAGGAGCGCCGCGAAGAGCGCACCCGAGTCGAAGCGGGGCAGGCAGAGCCAGTCGATGCAGCCGTCACGGCTCACGAGCGCCGCCGACTGGAGGTCGCCGATCAGCCCGTAGTCCTCGATGCGGGCGGTCATTCGACCCCGAGGAGGCCCGCGTAGCGGCGGAAGCGCTTGCGGGCAGCCCGGTCGAAGGCTGCGCGGTACGCCTCCGCGCTCTCTGCGTCGAGCGAGGCCGCGTACGCTTCGCGCACGTCGTAGAGCCGCTCGGCGAGCGCGTCCACGACGAGCTGGTAGTCGCCGTAGAGCTCCTCCGCCTCCTCGCGGTGGGCGCGTCTCCATGCCTCCTCCGCCGCCTGCGCCTCGGCGAGGAGCGGCGCCTCGTCGGCCTCGAACAGGTCGAGCTGGCGCTGGACGAGTTCGACGAAGCGCCGGCGCCGGAGCATCAGCCGAGCTCCCGGTAGAGCGCGGCGTGCGCGGCGGCCGAGGCCTCCCAGGTGAGCTCCTCGCGTGCACGCTCGGCGCCCCGGCGGGCCGCTTGGAGCGCGTCGGGATCGGCGAGGAGGCGCTCGAGGGCGGCGGCCAGGGCGGCCACGTTCCCGGGCTCGACGACCGCGCCCGCTCCGTAGCGCCCGACCACCTCGCCGAGCCCGCCGATGTCGTAGACGATGGCGGGCACGCCTGCGCCCAGGGCTTGCAGGAGCGCCCCGGAGACGTCGATCTCCGCGCGGTAGGGGAAAAGCGCCACCGTCGCCTCGGAGAGCGCGCGCCGGATCTCCGCCTCCGGCAGGAAGCCGAGCCGCCACTCGGCGCGCTCGCCGGCGGTCTCCATCAGCCCCTCGAGCGGGACCCGCGGGTCGCCCGCCACGAGCAGCCGCGCGCCCTCCACTCGGAGCACCGCCTCCACCGAGTCCTCGATCCCCTTGTACGGACGGATGAGCCCCAGCGCGAGCGCCGTGCGGCCGTCGTCGTGGTGGAGGACGTCGGAGCGGAAGACAGGGTGCGGGATGACCCGCAGGCGCTCCTCGGGCACGCCGAAGCGAACGAGCGCGTCGCGGCCGCGCTCGGAGTGCACGACGACGCGGTCGCAGCGCGCGAAGAGCGCACGCCACAGGCGCGTCCGTCTCGCCGTCCGCCGGGGGAGGATGTCGTGGGCGGTGAAGACGACGGGCACGCGAGGGCGGAAGAGCCAGCGGTCGAGCTCCGGCGCGCCGAACCACTGCACGTGCAGGACGTCCGGCCGGAGCAGGACCAGGCGCGTCATCCCGAGAGGGTGCTCGAGCGCCTTCAGGGCGAGCCGCAGGCGCCCCGCGTGCAGGCGGGAGGAGAGCGGGTAGAACCACTCGCGCGCGATGTAGCCCTCGGGCGCAGCGACGGCGCCGAAGCGGAAGCGGGAGGTGACGAGCTCGACGTCGATCCCGGCTCTCGCGAGCGCAGCCGCGAGCGAGCGGTCGTAGGGCGGGGTGTAGGCGGGCGGGTCGGCGAGCACGACGCGCACGGCGTACACCCTACGGTGTCAGACACCGGCGTCCTCGGGAGGTCGGACAGGTCCGTGCGGGCCCGGCCCGAAAAGGCATGTCGGTTGGCCCGTTCGAGGGACAGCGCGCTGAGTTCGCCTGTGGAGAGATCGGCACACATTTGGCACACGTAGCCCTTGACAGGAACCGGTGTCTGACACCGTCGCTGGACAGAGGTTCCCATCCGGGGGTGGACGCCCGTCGGCAGAATCCCGCGGGTGACGTTCGAGGAGGCCCGCGCGCAGTTTCCCGTGCTCGAGCGGTACGCCTACCTGCAGGCTGGCAGCGTCGGTCCGCTGGCGCGCGGCACCGCGGAGGCGATGCTGGCCGAGCAGGAGCGCGGGCTGCGCGAGGGCCGCGGGAGCGCCGCCCAGTTCGAGCGGCTCCTCGCCGAGCGGGAGGCGCTACGGGAGGAGATCGCGGCCCTCGTCGGCGTCGACGCCGACCAGGTCGCCCTCACCGCCTCGACGACCGATGGCTGCAATATCGTCCTCGCCGGCCTCGGCCTCCGGCCGGACGACGAGGTGGTCACCACCACGGACGAGCACTTCGGCCTGCTCGGGCCGCTCCACGCGTCGGGCGCGAAGGTCGTCGTCGTGGAGCCGGAGGCCGCGCGGATCGTCGCCGCAATCACGCTCCGCACCCGCCTGCTCGCGCTCTCCCACGTCCTCTGGACGACAGGGCAGGTGCTGCCCGTGCACGAGCTCGCGGCGGCGAGCGGGCTCCCGATCCTCGTGGACGGCGCCCAGTCGGTCGGCGCGATCCCGGTGGACGCGCGCGGGCTCGACTTCTACACCGTCTCCGGCCAGAAGTGGCTGTGCGGCCCGGAGGGGACGGGCGCGCTCGTCGTCGCCGACCCCGAGC
>DATMAP010000210.1:0-15484 GCA_035559835.1 Gaiellaceae bacterium | reverse complement strand
GGCTCGAGCGCGGCGAGCTCGTTGGCGCGCACCGCCACCACGAACCGGCCGAGCGGCGACCAGCTCGCCTCCCGGTACGCGCCGAGGAGCCGCTTCGACCCGTCTTGTTGCACCACCCAGATCCCCGCGTCGGAGGCGACGAGCAGGCTCCCGGGCGCGGGCAGCGAGAAGAGCGCGGGCTGCGCGCGCTCCACTCCGACGACCTCGCGGATGCCGTCGAGGACGGCTCGGCCCGGCGAGCTGAGCGCGACGGCGCCGAGCGCCGCGAGCGCGACCGCGACGGCCGCCACGCGCGGGAGCGGTGACCGGTGCGGAACGGGCTCGCGCTCCGCGTACGCTGCCTGGACGACGGCCCAGGTGCGCTCCCGGGCCTCGTGCTCGCCCGGGATCTCGACGCGCTCGAGCTCGCGCCTCACAGCTCCTCCCCGAGCGCGTCGAGGCCGCGGCGCAGCCGGGAGTTGACGGTGCCGCGGGGGAGATCGAGCGCCTCCGCGATCTCCCCGGGCGTGAGCTCGAGCAGGTAACGCATGACGATCACCGCGCGCTGCTCGGGCGAGAGCCGTGCCAGCGCCGCGAGGACGTCGTCGCCGGGTGCCCCCACGGCGTCGGGAGCCGGAAGGGACTCGGCGAGCTCGACCTCGGAGCGCAGGCGCCGCGCGCGGGCCCAGTCGATGGCGCGGTTGACGGCGATGCGGTGCAGCCAGGGGCCGAACGGGCGCCGGCGGTCGAAGCGGTCGAGCGCGCGGATCGCGGCCAGGAACGCCTCTTGGGCGATGTCCTCGGCGGCGCCGGCGTCGTGGGTGACGAGGTAGGCGGCGCGGAAGGCACGCGGCCAGTGCATGCGGAAGAGGGCCTCGAGATCGGAGGCCGACCCCCGCTGCGCGCCGCGCACGCGCGCGCGCTCGTCCCTGCCCGCGGGCATCCCGTGCCCACACTACGACGGAACCTGGCCACGAGGTCCATGCCTCCGCTACGAACGCCGCCGGGCCGGAGGTCCCCGAACCCAAGTGACAAAGTGTCACAAGGCTGGTCGGGGCATCGATGCTCGGAAGTGGGCTGGTCGGGGCCTCGGTGCTCGGAAGCGGCCTGGTCGGGGCCTCGATGCTCGGAAGTGGGCTAATCGGACCTCCGTGATCCGAAGCGGCCTGGTCGGGGACCTCGATGCTCGGGAGCCGCGTAGTAAGGGTCGTGGACAGACGCGAGCTCGTGCTCGCGGCCGCGGCGGCGCCCCTCGCCCTTGCCGCCGGCCGCGCCTTCGCCGCCGCCGGCGGCGGGATCGACCCGGTGGCGCTCGTGACCGCCGATCTCGAGAGCCACGTCGCCGTCGTCGACCTGGAGACGGGGCGCGTCCGGTCACGCCTCGAGACGGCGCCCGGGCCCCGCAGCATCGAGTCGGTCCACGGCCTGGACGCCGTCGTCGCCCACACGGCGAGCGGTGTCGTCTCCCTCCTCGCCACGCGCCCGCTCGGGCTGCGCCGCGAGCTCGACGGCTTCGGCGCGCCTCGGTACACGGCCGCCCACCCGCGGCTGCGGATCGCCTACGTGACGGACTCCGCCGCCGAGCAGGTCGTCGTCCTCGACGTCGAGCGAGCGCGCGTCGTCGGGCGGGCGCAGGTGCCCGGCCCCGCTCGGCACCTCTCGATCAGCCCCGACGGGAGGACGCTCTGGGCCGCGCTCGGGTCGAAGGCGGAGCGGGTGGCGCTGCTGGACGCGAGCGATCCCCGCCGGCCGCGGCTGGTCCGCACGATCGCACCGCCCTTCCTCGCCCACGACGTCGTCTTCGATCCTCGCGGGAGCCTGGTCTGGGTGACCGCCGGCACCGGGCGCCGGATCGCGCTCTACCGCGCCGGCACGCGAGAGGTCGCCCGCCTCCTCGCCGCCGACCGCGCGCCCCAGCACGTCGCCTTCGCCGGCGACCTCGCGCTCGTGGCGAGCGGGGACGACGGGACCGTTCGCGTCCACGGCCTCGAGGGCGACCTGCTCCGGCGGGCGCGGGTTCCGAGCGGCTCGTACAACGTCACCTTCGGCGGGCGGCGCGCCGTCACGCCTTCCCTCTCGCGCGGGACGGTCGCGCTCCTCGACGAGCGCGGCCGCGTCCGCACGGTACGGACGATCGCCCGCGCCGCCCACGACGCCTGCGTCGTCTCTGCGCTCTGAAGGAGGACCACGATGAGGAAAGCACCGCTCCTGCTCGTCGCCCTCACCGCGACCGCGACGCTTGCCGCCAGCGCGCGGGCGGACGGCGTGATCACCTCGCCCAGCGCGATGAGCGGCGGCTCCGGCGTTCTCGCGCCGGACGGGAAGGTGCGCTACGTCGCGATCCCCGGGAGAGGGGAGACGATCGTCGCGGCGGTTCGCGTCCGCGGCGGCGCCGTCCTCCGCTGGCGTCCGCTCCGAGGCGGCTTCGGCGTGCCCGTGGTCGCCTTCGACGGCACGACCGGTGGGCTGTCGGGCGACGGCACGACGCTCGTGCTCGCCACCCCGACCTACAACCCGGGCCCCGTCAGCCGCTTCCCGGTCCTCTCGACCGCGACGTTCCGCCCGCGCGGGACGATCACGCTGCGCGGCTCGTGGTCGTTCGACGCGATCTCGCCGGACGGCGCCACGGTCTTCCTGGTCGAGTACCTCTCGGCCGGTCGGGACGCTCCCTACCGGGTGCGCCCCTTCGACCTGAGGGCGAACCGTCTGCTCGGCCGGGCGATCGTCGACCGCCGTGAGGGCGAGGCGCTCATGCGGGGGCAGCCGGTCACGAGGGGGACGAGCCGTGACGGACGGTGGGCGTACACGCTGTACGCGCGGCGCGGCGACGAGCCGTTCGTCCACGCGCTCGACACCGTGCGGCGAGAGGCCTTCTGCATCGACCTTCCCCTCCGGCTCGGCCAGGGAGCGCAGATGGGATTGCGCCTCGAGCTCGAGAGCTCGGGTGCGGAGCTCGCCGTGCGCAGGGGCGTCGCGACCGTGGCGGTGGTCGACACGCGGACGTTCGAGGCGCGCAGGAGCTAGGAGACGGGCGCGGGCAGCGCCTCGGTCGCGTCCGCGATCTCGCGCGCGACCTCGACGATGTCGCGGTTCGCGTTGAAGATCCGGAGCTGCCGGTCGGCGCTGTTTCCCCGGGCGAGGATCTCGAGCACGCCCTCGAGCTCGCGTTCGGAGCCGAGCTCGCGCGCGTGCGGCTCGATCTCGGCCAGCGTCCGCCGGACGAGGCGCGTGATGGGGATGCGGTTCCGGCGGCCTGTGGCCAGATCCATCACCGGCGCCTCGAGCCCGTAGCGGGCTGCGAGCCACTTGTTCTCGCTCGTCAGGATGCGGTGGTAGGAGGGGATCTCCTCGCCTGCCTCGTAGCGCTCGCACAGGTGCTTCACGAGCGCTTGGCAGTAGGCGGCGATCGCGACCGCGTCCTCGATCCGCGTGACCGCGTCGCAGATCCGCACCTCGACCGTCCCCAGGCGCGGGTGCGGGCGGATGTCCCACCAGATGTGGGTGTAGTCGGGGATGCAGCCCGTGCGCTCGAGCTGGCCGACCACCTCCGCGTAGTCGGCGTAGTCCCGGAAGCGCGGGGGCGGGCCGGAGCGGGGGAAGGCGGAGAAGACCATCTGCCGGCTGGAGGCGAGCCCGGTCGGCTCCCCGCGCCAAAAGGGCGAGCTGGCCGAGAGGGCGAGCAGGGGCCCGAGCTGGGGGAGGAGCCCGTTCACGACCCTGATCGCCTTCTCGGGGTCGTCCACGGCGACGTGCACGTGCATCCCGAAGATCAGCTCGCGGCGGGCGATGTACTGCATCCGGTCGATGAGCGTGCGGTAGCGGTCCTTGGCCGTGATCCGCTGGCGCTCGAAGAGGCTGAAGGGGTGCGTGCCGGCCGAGCCGAGCCGGAGGCCCTGAGCGTGCGCCACCTCGGCCACGTACCCGCGCAGGCGGGCCAGCTCGCGCAGCACGTCCCCCGCCGTCCGGCAGACCGGGGTCGTGATCTCGATCACCGACTGCATCAGCTCGGGGTTGATCCGGGCCTCGAGCTCGTGGCCGGCCACCGCCGCCAGCATCGTCTCGATGTGCTGGACGAGGTCGAGGGTCTCCCCGTCGAGGAGCTGGTACTCCTCCTCCACGCCGAGCGTGTAGGGATCTCCCTGGCCGAACGCGTGGTCGAGGACGCTCCCGGCGTGGACCGCGCCCTTGCCCGTGATGGAGGGCGGGAACGCCTGCCTGCCGCTCACGGCAGCACGGCCTCGACCTCGATCTCCACCTTCCAGCGGGGGTCGAAGAGCCCGGCGAGCACGGTCGTGTTCGCAGGGCGCACCTCGCCGAAGACCTCCCGGTGGGCGCGGGCGAAGCCGTCGAAGTCGGCGGGATCGGTCAGGTAGACGCGCGTGCGCACGACGTGCTCGAGGCTCGTGCCTGCCTGCTCGAGCGCTGTGCCGATCAGCTCCAGGCAGAGGAGGGTCTGGGCGTAGACGTCCTCGGGCGGCGGCGAGCCGTCGGGCGGATTGGCCGCGGTGCCCGAGACGTGCACCCGCTCGCCGGCGACGACCGCGCGCGAGTAGCCGACGATCGGCTCGTAGGCGCCGGTTCCCGCGATCGTGCGCCGCTCCATCAGGTGGCTAGTATCGCCGCGCGTGCAGGCGCTCCGCCAGATCGACGCGTGGCCCGTGTCGTTCGCGGCCGCCGGCGTCGTGACGGCGGCGGGCCGGGTCGAGACCCGGGGTGACCCGGGCCGCGCCGTCCGGCTCGCCTCGGTGTCGAAGCCCGTCGCGGCCCTGGCGACGCTGGTCGCGGCGGAGGAGGGCGTGCTCGACCTCGACGAGCCCGCGGGGCCGCCCGGGGCGACCGTGCGCCACCTGCTCGCGCACGCGTCCGGCCTCCCCTTCGAGGGGACGGCGCCGATCGCCCCGCCGGGCCGCCGCCGCATCTACTCGAACGAGGGCTTCCGCGTGCTCGCCGACCACCTGGCCGAGCGGGCGGAGATGCCGTTCGCGGAGTACGTGCGGGCGGCGGTCTGCGAGCCGCTGGGGCTCGGCCTCGACCCGAGGGGCGACCCCGGCTCCGGGATGCACGCGTCCCTCCAAGACGTGCTGGCGCTCGCGCGCGACCTCCTCTCGCCGACGCTCGTGGCGGGTGAGACGCTCGCGGAGATGACGAGCGTGCAGTTTCCTGGTCTCGCCGGCGTGCTCCCCGACTACGGCCGCTTCGAGCCGCTCGACTGGGGGCTCGGCGTGCAGCTGAACACGCCCGAGCCGACCTGGATGGGGACGCGGACCTCCCCGCGCGCGTTCGGCCACTTCGGAGGTGCCGGGACCTTCCTCTGGGTCGATCCCGAGGCGGGCGTGGCGCTCGCCGCCCTCACCGACCGCGAGTTCGGGGAGTGGGCGAAGGAGGCCTGGCCGGCGCTCTCGGACGCCGTCCTTGCCGAGCTCGCGGGGGAGCGTTAGTCGTCGGCGAAGAGCGGGCGCAGGAGCTCGTCGAAGGTCGCCCGGTCGCAGCTTGCCACCGTGCAGGGCGTCATCGCGGTCACGGTCGCCGTCCGCGGCGTGCCCATGGCCACGGCCACCTCGCCGAAGCACTCGCCGGCCCGCAGGATGCGCCGTCCTCCGAGCGAGGACTGGGAGACGGCGGCGACGCCGCCGAGCAGGACGAAGAAGCGGTCGCCCGGCTCGCCCTCGCGGACGAGCACGGTTCCCGCCGGCACCTCCTCGCGCCGCATGCGCTCGGCCAGCCTGGCCAGCGTCTCTCCGGGCAGCGAGGCGAAGAGGCCCACGCGGGCCAGCTCCGTCACCGAGGCCGGGACGTGCCGGGGAGACACGCGGGTACGGTACCGCCGTGGGCGTCCTCGACGGCTGGCGCTTCTGCCCCCGCTGCGGGTCGGACCTGCACGCGGCCCCGGGCCGCGTCGAGTGCCCGGCCTGCGGGCTCGTCCACTACGCGCACTCCGCGCCCACGGCGTCGGCGCTCGTGCTCGACGAGGCTGGCCGCGTGCTGCTCGCCCGCCGGAGACGCGAGCCCGACGCGGGCCGCTGGGATGTCCCCGGCGGCTTCCTCGAGGAGGGCGAGGATCCGCTGGCCGGCCTGCGGCGGGAGCTGCGCGAGGAGACCGGCTTGGAGATCGAGGTGGGCTCCTTCGTCGGCGCCTTCACGGACGTCTACGGGGACGGTCCGGGCGCGACCGCGGTCCTCAACCTGCTCTGGGAGGCGCGCTTCGCAGGCGGCGAGCCGGTTCCCGCCGACGACGTGGCCGAGCTCGCCTGGTTCCCCCCGGACGCCCTGCCGGCGGACGAGGAGCTGGCCTTCCGCTGGCTCGCGCCCGCCCTGCGCGCCTGGGCGACCTCCCGGAGAACGCCGAAGGGCCGGAGTCCGGCCCTTCGACTAGGGGAGGGGGAGGGGGAAGCCTCGAACGAAAAACTCCTGCACAGCAGTACGTAGCACGTTACACGATGGCGAGGTGATTGCGCTTCGGTTAGGCAGCGAGGCCGAGCGAGCGCTCGAGCATCGCCTTCGGCTGGGCGCCCACCGCCGCCGCCGCCGGCTTCCCGTCCTTGAAGAGGATCATCGTCGGGATCGACATGACCCCGTAGCGGAGCGAGAGGGCCTGCTCCTCGTCGATGTTCACCTTGACGAGCTTGAGCTCGTCCTTCCGCTCCTCCGCGATCTTCTCGAGCACGGGCGAGACGGCGTGGCAGGGGCCGCACCACTCCGCCCAGAAGTCCACGAGCACGGGCTTGTCGCTCTGCAGGACCTCCTGCTCGAAGGTCGCCTCGGTCACGTCGATAGCCATGTCGATCCTGGTTCCTTTCGTTCGTTGGCTGGGTACGGAGAGGCTAACGCCGGAGACGCCTCCACCCTTCCCTAGACTGACCGGTCCGTGGCGCCGATCTTCGCACCGCTGCCGGACAAGCCCGACCACAACGCCCTCGAGCTCCAGGTGCTGGAGCGCTGGGAGCGCGAGCGGACGTTCGAGCGCGTCCGCGAGCTGAACCGCGGCGGGCCCCGCTTCAGCTTCATCGACGGCCCCGTGACCGCGAACAAGACGCTCGCCGTGCACACGGCGTGGGGGCGCACGCTGAAGGACGTCTTCCAGCGCTACAAGGCGCTGCGGGGCTTCGACCAGCGCTACCAGAACGGGTTCGACTGCCAGGGGCTCTGGATCGAGGTCGGGGTGGAGCGCCAGCTCGGGCTGAACTCGAAGCGGGAGATCGAGGAGTTCGGCCTCGCCGAGTTCGCCCGCCGCTGCCGCGAGGTGGTCGTCTGGTCGGCGCGCGAGCTGACCAAGGGCTCGATCCGCCTCGGCCAGTGGATGGACTGGGGCAACGACTACTACACGTTCTCCGACACGAACATCGAGTACATCTGGAAGTTCCTGAAGATCCTGCACGGGCGGGGCTGGCTCTACCTCGGGCACCGCTCGACCGAGTGGTGCCCCCGCTGCGGCACGTCGATCTCGGCCCATGAGCTGCACGGCCACTACGAGGACCGGATCGATCCGTCCCTGTACGTGCGCTTCCCGCTCCTCGAGCGGGAGGGGGAGGCGCTCGTCGTCTGGACGACGACGCCCTGGACCCTGCCCGCCAACGTCGCCGCAGCCGTCCGGCCGGAGGCCGAGTACGGCCTCCTCGAGGCGGGCGACTGGGTGGCGGTCGCCCTCTTCCCCGACGAGACGTTCGTGCGTACCGTCCCCGGCCGCGAGCTGGTCGGGCTCCGCTACCGAGGGCCCTTCGACACGCTCGCGCCCGGCGCCGCCGTCGAGCACCGGGTCATCCCCTGGGACGAGGTCGACCTCGCCACGGGCACCGGCATCGTCCACATCGCCCCCGGCTGCGGCGCCGAAGACTTCGAGCTGGCGCGCATCCACGACCTGCCCGTGCTGGCCCCGGTGGACGAGTCGGGCCGCTTCTACCCCGAGTACGGCTGGCTGCACGGCCTCTCCACGATCGAGGCCGCCGACCAGATCGTGGCCGACCTCGGCGACCGCGGGCTGCTCGTCCGGGCCGAGACGGTGGAGCACGCCTACCCGTTCTGCTGGCGCTGCCACACGCCCCTCATCTTCCGCATCTCCGACGACTGGTTCATCTCGGTCGAGGAGCTGCGCCCGCAGCTGCGAGAGGCGAACCGGACGGTCGAGTGGACGCCCGCCTACATGGGGAAGCTGATGGACGACTGGCTGCGCAACATGGGGGACTGGAACATCTCCCGGCGCCGCTACTACGGGCTGCCGCTGCCCTTCTACCCCTGCGCCTGCGGACACCTGAACGTGATCGGCTCCCGGCGGGAGCTGGAGGAGCGGGCGACGGGCGGGCTGGAGCAGCTCGAGGAGCTGCGCCGCCCCTGGATCGACGCGGTGCGCATCCGCTGCGAGGCCTGCGGGGAGGAGGTGGAGCGCATCCTCGAGGTGGGCGACGTCTGGCTCGACGCCGGGATCGTCCCCTTCTCCACGCTCGGCTGGGAGAACCCGACCTGGATCCCGCAGGGCTACGCGACCGGTGCCGCCAAGGGCCTGACCACCGCCGATCTTCCCGACCACGCCTACTGGGAGCGCTGGTTCCCGGCCGACTGGGTCTCCGAGATGCGCGAGCAGATCCGGCTCTGGTTCTACTCGCAGCTCTTCATGTCGGTCGCGCTCGTGGGACGGGCGCCGTTCCGGAGGGTGCTCGGCTACGAGAAGATGCTGGACGAGCACGGCCGGGAGATGCACGGCTCCTGGGGGAACATGATCGAGGCCGAGGACGCCTTCGAGCGCATGGGCGCGGACGTCATGCGCTGGCAGTACTGCTCCCAGCCCCCCAACCAGAACCTCCTCTTCGGCTTCGGGCCCGCGCAGGAGATCAAGCGGCGGCTGCTCACCCTCTGGCACTCGGTCAAGTTCCTGGTCGACTACGCGAACGTCGAGGGCTGGCGGCCGGCTCTCGGCGACCTCTCCGCCGGTCCGGGCGGCGACCTGCGGCCGCTCGACCGCTGGCTCGTGGAGCGGACGCACGCCTTCGTCCACGAGGCCACGGCCGGGTACGAGAGCTGGCTGACGGTCAACGTCGTGCGCGCCTTCGACGGCTTCGTCGAGGACGTCTCCAACTGGTACATCCGCCGCTCCCGGCGGCGCTTCTGGGAGGGGGACGAGGCGGCGTTCCGGTCGCTGTGGTACGCGCTCGTGCAGGGGTTGCGGGCGATCTCGCCGGTCCTGCCCTTCCTCGCCGACCACTTGTGGGACGAGCTGACGGCGCCCTGCGAGGGTGCCCCTGACTCGGTCTTCCTCGCCGGCTGGCCGGAGCCCCCTCCGCCCGACGCCGGCCTGCTCGAGGAGGTGGCAGAGCTGCGCCGCGTGGTCGAGCTGGGGCGCCAGGCGCGTGCGAGCGCAGGCCTGAAGCTGCGGCAGCCGCTCCGCACCCTGATCGTGGAGGGAGCCGAGCGGGCGCGGGCGCACGCCGACGAGCTCCTCGAGGAGCTGCGGGTCAAGGAGGTGGCCTTCGCGCCGGTGGACGCGAGCGAGCTACGCGTGCGGCCCAACCTGCCCGTCCTGGGGCCGAAGCTGGGCCGCGAGCTGGCGGCCGTGCGGGCGGCGCTCGAGGCCGGCGAGTTCGAGCAGCTCCCCGGCGGGATCATCCGCGCCGCGGGGCACGAGCTGGCCCCCGACGAGGTGCTCGTCGAGCGGCGGGGCAAGGAGGGCTTCGCCGTCGCCGCGGCTGACGGTCTCACCGTCGCCTTGGACACGCGTCTGGACGAGGAGCTGGAGCGCGAAGGCCGGGTCTACGACCTCGTCCACCGGGTCAACACGATGCGCAAGGAGGCCGGGCTCGAGCTGACCGACCGCATCCGGCTCACGCTCCCCGCAAGCGACGCCGACCTGCTCGTCCACGCGGACTGGATCGCCCGCGAGACGCTCGCCGTCTCGGTCGAGGCCGGCGGGGCGGAGCTGCGGCTCGCGAAGGCCTGACGCCGTCCCCGTCCGAGCAGGCTGCGGCGACCTGCCGGAACCGTGGCGGAGAGCTGGAGAGGACGAGGCGGCCAGGCTGGCGGGCTTCGTGGCTGGGTCGCGGGCCGGCAGGCCGAGCCTGCTCGACGACCTCCGGGCGCTCGTGCGCCGCCGACCTCAGTCGCCGGCGACGAAGAAGGCCCAGGTGCCGTCCGGGCGGATCCCGACCCGCCAGCCGAGGTAGCCGGTCCCCGGGGCGAAGAGGCGTTCGGGCGGGCCGAGCGGCAGGAGCAGCTCGCGCCCGTGCGCGGAGAGCTGGTCGGCGCTCTCGATCCGGTAGGCCCAGGGCCAGACGTAGATCCCGCTCGTCAGCACGTAGGGCATCTTCAGGATCGCGGCCAGCACGTCCAGCGGGCGCTCGCCGGTCGTGCGCTCGTGCTCCTGCCAGTACGCGACCGCGCCGCCCTCGACCTCCCCGCCGAACGAGTAGGTGAAACCGCGCTCGGGAACGAGCGGGCGCAGCGCCTCGTAGTCGCCCGACTGGGCGGCGGCGAGGAGCGCCTCGCGGGTCTCCTCGACCGCCGGCGGCAGCGCGGGCTCGCCGGCCAGGGTGACCGTCACGGTCACGGTCGCGGCCACGGGAGGGAGTGGGGCGGAGCCTCCGCCGGCGCCCAGGAGCCGGCTGAGCCCGAAGCCGAGCAGGCCGCCGACGAGGAGAAGCCACGCCCAGCGTGTGCTAGCTCTGTGCAGCGAGCTCCAACTCACGCCGTAGCTCGACCGGGAGCCGGAAGGTGACGTCCTCCTCGACGAGGCGGTAGCTCTCGATGTCGGTCACGCCGCGCGCGCGGAACCAGTCGCAGACGCGGGCGACGAGCTTCTCGGGCGCCGATGCGCCGGACGTGATCCCCACCGTCTCCACGCCCTCGAGCCAGGCCTCCTCGATCTCGCTCTCGTCGTCGATCAGGTGCGCGGGGACGCCGCCGGCCCTGGCGGTCTCGACCAGCCGGTTCGAGTTCGACGAGTTGCGCGACCCGATCACGAGCAGGAGGTCGATCTCCGGAAGCATCTCCTTCACCGCCCACTGGCGGTTGGAGGTCGCGTAGCAGATGTCCTCCTTGCGCGGCGCGCGGATGTGGGGGAAGCGCCGGCGGAGCGCCTGGATGACCTCCCGCGTCTCGTCGACCGAGAGCGTCGTCTGCGTGACGTAGGCGAGCTTCGTGCCGGCCGGGAGCTCGAGCGCCTCCACCTCCGCGACCGTCTGCACGAGCACGGTTGCCTCCGGCGCCTCACCCATCGTCCCTACGACCTCCTCGTGGCCGGCGTGGCCGATGAGGACGATCGTGTAGCCCTCGTCGGCGTAGCGGCGGGCCTGCGAGTGCACCTTCGTCACGAGCGGGCAGACGGCGTCGATGACGTTGTGCCGGAGCCGGCGCGAGCGCTCGTAGACCGCCGGTGCGACGCCGTGCGCCGAGTAGACGACGGTGGCGCCCTCGGGAACCTCGGTCTCCTCCTCGACGAAGATCGCCCCGCGCGCCTCCAGCTCGCGGACGACGTGGATGTTGTGGACGATCTGCTTGCGCACGTAGACCGGAGCCCCGTACAGCTCGAGCGCACGCTCGACCGTCTCGACCGCGCGCTCGACGCCGGCGCAGTAGCCGCGCGGGGAGGCGAGGAGGACGCGCTTCACCATCCGGCACAGGGTACAGTCGCTCAGCGCGCGGTCTGGCCGAGGAAGATCCCGGCGAGGATGATCCCGCCGCCGGCGAGCTGCGCGGCCGTCAGCGTCTCGCCCAGCCAGGCCCAGGCGACGAGGGAGGCCGCCAGCGGCTCGAAGGTGAGCGTGATCCCGACCCGGGTCGCCGCCAGGTGGCGGAGCGCGGCGATGGAGAGGGCGTAGGGCACGATCGTGCCGGGCACGATCGTCCACAGCGCGAGCGTCCAGACGGGCGCGGAGAGGTCGGCCAGGTTGCCCTGGAGCGAGGTGCTCGCCGCGAGCTCGTCGAGCGGGAAGCCCCACCACGGGTTGACGACCGCCCACAGCGCGGAGGCAAAGAGGAGCGCGAAGCAGAGCACGGTGAGCGGCTCTCGCTCTTGGACTCCGTGCTCGCCCGCGAGCAGGTAGACGGCGAGCGCGATCGCGGCGCCGCCTCCGGCGACCACTCCGACCGTGTCCAGCGTCCAGCCGAGCCACAGCTCCGACACGAGCCCGAGCCCGAGCAGCGTGAGGCTGAGCGCCGCCCAGACGCGCGGCCGGACGGGCGCGTGCCAGACGAGGCGCGCCCAGAGCGCGACGAGGACGATCCCCGAGAACTGGAGGAGCAGGGCGATGCCGATCGGCAGGTGCTCGATCGCGACGAAGTAGAGCCACTGCACGAGGGCGAAGCTGAAGGCGCCGTAGAAGGCGAGGAAGGGGAGATCGCGAGCCGAGATGCGCAGGAGCTGGCGCGCCGTCAAAAGGAGGCCGAGCGCGAGCCCGAGACCCGCACCCGTCGCCCGGAGCTGCGTGAAGTCGACCGCGCTGAGGCCGCTCCCGGTGAGGGCGATCTTGGAGACCGTCCCGTTGACCGCGAACAGCGCCGCCGCGCCGAGCGCCATCCCGTAGCCGAGGCCCGGGCGGCGGTCGCGCTGGCGGGCGCCCGGGATGGGCAGGGGGGCGTCGGCCATGGGCTCCGCAGGCTAGCCCGACCGGGCTGCGGCGTGGCTCGGTCCGACGCGGCGTCGAGGCAGCCGTGCGCCGACTGCGGCGGCGTCCTCCACCGCGCGGCGATGCCGCGGGATCATCTGCGGAGCGAAATCGGCGGGAGACGGCGCTCGCGGAGCGCGCGAGGCACGCCGGTCCGCACCAGCTGCCATGCTGTGCGAGGGGCGGCATGCTCCGGCCCTTCGGGGAGCCGATGGGCACGCCGGTCCGCGCCAGCTGCCATGCTGTGCGAACGTTCACTCGACGATCGGGGCGTAGCTCAGCCTGGTAGAGCGCTCGCTTTGGGAGCGAGAGGTTCGGCAGTTCGAGTCTGCCCGCCCCGACTCGGTGCGAAGCGCACTCCTCGCAGCCGCACTGCTCGGGCTCGGCCTGGCGGCGGGGAGTGGCGCGAGCAAGCCAAGTGACACTTTGTCACAAGGTGGGGTGCTGGCCTTCCGCGGGACGATCGAGCGGATCGACCGGGCGCAGGCACGGCGGATGCGAGGCGTCTCCTGGCGTCCCGGCTGCCCGGTCCCGCTGCGCGACCTGCGCCTGCTCCGCCTGCGCCACTGGGGCTTCGACGGGCGCGTGCGGACGGGGCGGCTGATCGTGCACGCGGACGCGGCGCGCGACCTCGTGGGCGTCTTCCGGCGGCTCTACGCCGCGCGCTTCCCGATCCGGCGGATGGTGCCGGTGGATGCCTACGGCGGCAGCGACTTCCGTTCGATCGAGGCGGACAACACCTCGGCTTTCAACTGCCGCCGGGTCGAAGGCTCGCGCCGCTGGTCGGAGCACGCCTTCGGCCGCGCGCTCGACGTCAACCCGATCGAGAACCCGTACGTCGCGCACGGCCGGACTGCGCACCCCGCCAGCGTGCCCTACCTCGACCGCGCGCGCCTGCGCCCGGGCATGGCGTACGAGGGGGGCGTCCTCGTCCGCGCCTTCGACGCCATCGGCTGGGGCTGGGGCGGACGCTGGGCGGCGGTGAAGGACTACCAGCACTTCTCGGCCAGCGGTCGGTAGAAGCGGCCGCGCGCCTGCGCTTTTCTACTGATGCCGGCGGCCCCGCGACCGGCGACGCTCGAGGGGACGAAGGAGGTGTGCCATGCCGATCGCTCGGCTCTCCCCTCCCACGACGGGCCGGGTGCCCCCGCGCTACGTCGCGTCCCCCGGGACGCGTCTTGCCTGGTGGGCGCTCGGGCTCGACGTGCCTGCCGTCGCCCTGCTCGTGCTCGCCGGAGCGCTCGCCGCCGCGGGCGTGCCCGACGCTGGAGGCTGGGCCCAGCTCGCGGTCGGGCTGACCGGTGCCGCGGGCGCGCTCGTCGCGATCGTGGCCGGCGCGCTCGCGGCGGTCGCGCTCGTCAGAGGTGAGCGGTCGCTCCTCCTGCTCGTACCCCTCCTGCTCGGAGCGTTCTGGGCCGTCTTCCTGGTCGGCGAGGTCGTCTCCGGGGAGTAGGGCGCGGACGAGGACGCCCAGCTGGGCGTCCTCGTCCGTCGTCGAGCGGGAGCCGCTACGCCGGAGCGCGGCGGGCGACGAGGGAGGACCAGATCGCCCCGCCGAGGACGCCGCCCGCGAGCGGCCCGAGGAGGTAGATCCAGACGTCGCCCCACTCCTGGTTGTAGAGGACGGGGTCGAGCGAGCGAGCGGGGTTGAAGGAGCCGCCCGACGCGGGTCCGACCGTCGCCGCCGCGGTGAAGAGGTAGAGGCCGATCAGGAACGGCGCCATGACGCCCTTCCAGGGAGCCCGGTCGTCGGTGGCGACCGTGAGCACGACCATGACGAAGAGCGCTGTGGCGACGATCTCGAGCACGAGCGCGCCCCAGTCCTCGATCCCGCTCCCCGGCTGCGTGTGGAGCGAGTCGGTGACGTCGCCCGTGAAGACGATCGCCATCACGAGCACGGACCCGAAGCCGCCGACGAGCTGCGCGATCCAGTAGGGGACGACGTCGCGCGCCGGGAACCGCCCCGCCATCGCGAGCCCAGCGGTGATGGCCGGGTTGAAGTGGCCGCCCGAGAGGTGGCCGAAGACGGTGATCGCCGCCGCGACGCCGAAGCCGAAGCCGGCGGCGACGCCGAGCGGGCCGATCGCGTCTCCCCCGATGTCCACCACGACCGCGATCCCGCTGAAGCCGAGGAAGAAGAAGAAGAACGTGCCGAGCGTCTCCGCGCCGAGGCGCACGGTGAGGGGGTGCTGCATCGGGACCTCCGTGGTCGAGTGTCCGGCCCCGATTCGCCGCCGCGCCGGCGTCTCCTAGTCTCCGCCCGTGGACGCCGGTCTCCTGCTCGCGGTCGCGCTCGCCTTCGCGTTCGCCTTCACGAACGGCTTCCACGACGCCGCCAACTCGATCGCCACCCTCGTGGCGACGCGCGCCGCGCGGCCGGGGCCGGCGCTCCTGCTCGCTACCGCGTGCGTCCTCGCCGGCCCCTTCCTGCTCGGCTCGGCGGTGGCGGACACGATCGCGGGGCTGGTGGCGGTCGAGGAGGACGAGCTGCTCGAGGTCGTCACGGCCGCCCTCATCGCAGCGCTCGCCTGGAACCTGGCGACCTGGTACCGGGGCCTGCCCTCCAGCTCGAGCCATGCGCTCGTCGGCGGCCTCGCCGGCGCCGCGCTCGCTGCGGCCGGCACGGGGGCGGTACGCTGGGGCGGCGTGGAGGGCTGGCGCCCCGTGGGCGTCGGCGGCGTGCTCGTCGCGCTCGCGGTCTCGCCGCTGCTCGGCGCGGTGGCTGCCTTCGTCGCCGTGCGGCTCGCGCGGCGCGCTCTCCGTCGCGGCACGAGGCGCGTGGTCGGGCCCGTGCGTGGCGGGCAGTGGCTGACCGCAGGGCTCCTCGCGCTCAGCCAGGGCGCGAACGACGCGCAGAAGACGGTCGGGGTGGTGGCGGCCCTCCTCTTCGGCGGGGGCGTGACCTCGTCGCTCGACGC
>DATMAP010000209.1:0-3482 GCA_035559835.1 Gaiellaceae bacterium | reverse complement strand
GGTGGTGACGAGCCGGGCCGGAGGCCGCCGGCGGCACCTCGCGCTCGCGCGCGACGCGGCCCGCGCCGCCCGGCGCTTCCGCCCCGACGTCGTCTACGCCCACTTCCTCGTCCCCGCCGGGCTGGTCGCCGCGCTCGCCTCGCGGGCGCCGCTCGTCGTCACCGCCCACGGACAGGACGTGCGGAACGCGCTCGACAACCCGGCCGTGCGCGCCGCCACACGCTACGTCGTGCGCCGGGCGGCGGCGGTGG
Source organism: Gaiellaceae bacterium (assembly GCA_035559835.1). Classification (GTDB taxonomy): domain Bacteria; phylum Actinomycetota; class Thermoleophilia; order Gaiellales; family Gaiellaceae; genus GMQP-bins7. The sequence continues at coordinate 3,231 of DATMAP010000209.1, read as the reverse complement.
TCGCCGTCTCCGACTGGCTCCGGAAGCAGCTCGAGGCCGCCGTCCCGGCCGCTGCGGGCAAGAGCGAGGTGGTCGACTGCGGCGTCGACCTCGAGCGCTTCGCGCCCCGCGACGCCCACGCGGCGCGGGAGGAGGTGGGCTGGCGCGGCGGCGGCACCTTCTTCCTTTGCCTGGGGGCGCTCTCCGAGCGGAAGAACGTCCTCCGGCTCGCCCGCGCCTTCGAGCGCCGGGGAGAGGGGACGCTCGCCTTCGTCGGCGACGGCCCGCTGCGGGCGGCGCTCGAGGGACGCCCCGGGATCGCGCTCGCCGGCCGCGTCGCGCACGAGGCCGTCCCGGCCTGGGTCGCCGCCTGCGACGTCCTCTGCCAGCCGAGCCTCGTGGAGCCGTTCGGCCTCGCCGCGCTGGAGGCGATGGCGTCGGCCCGCTCGGTCGTCGCCACGCGCGTCGGCGGCCCGCCCGAGTTCGTCCCCCCGGAGGCGGGCGTGCTCGTCGACCCGGAGGACGACGACGCCCTCCTCGCCGCGCTGGAGGCGGCCGCGACCCTGCCTCGGCCCAACCTCGCCGCCCGGGCGGCCGCCGAGGCGCACGACGTCAGGCGGCAGGCGGCCCGGGTGGAGGCGATCCTCGAGCGAGCCGCTGCAGGTCGGCCAGCCTGAGCTCGACCAGCGGGCGCACCGCGTCCTCGAGCCCGGCCTCGCGCGCGAGCGCGAGCGCCTGCTCGTAGGTCTCACGCACCTTCGCCGGGTCGACGCCCTGCTTGAGCCGGTTGTCCCCGGTGACGAGAAGCTTCTGGATGCGCGTCCTGGCGTCGGCCTCGGGCACCGGGAGAGCGTAGCCCCGCTGCTATCCTCGCCCGCGCGATGTTCGGCATCCTCGCTTTCTGGGTCCAGGTCTCGGCCGTGGTGCAGGTGCTCCTGTCGGCCTTCCTGATCGTGCTCGTGCTCATGCACTCGGGCCGCGAGGCGGGCATGGGCGGGCTCGGCTTCACGCCCCACTCGCAGGGCGGCACGCACATCGTGGAGCGGAACCTGACCCGGCTCACGGTCGCGGTCGCGATCGTCTTCGGGCTGAACACGCTGATCCTGTTCCACCTCCTCTAGAATTCGAGAGCGCGCGCTGGTGGCGGAATTGGTAGACGCGCTAGGTTGAGGGCCTAGTGGCCACTTTAGGCCGTGGAGGTTCAAGTCCTCTCCAGCGCATGAGGAGCGGGCGGCCCGCGGGGCCGCCCCTCGCGTTCCCGGGGGGCAGCAGCTGAAGCTCTACGGCGAGCTCGCCTCCTGGTTCCACCTCCTCACGGGCCCGGCGGACTACGCCGAGGAGGCGGGGCACGTCGTCCGGCTGGTGGAGGCCGCCGTCCAGGGGCCCGCGCAGACCCTCCTCGAGCTCGGCTCCGGCGGCGGCAACAACGCTTCGCACCTGAAGCGGCGCTTCGCCTGCACGCTGACCGACCTCTCGCAGGAGATGCTCGCGCTCAGCCACACCCTGAACCCCGAGTGCGAGCACGTCCAGGGCGACATGCGCACGCTCCGCCTCGGACGCACCTTCGACGCCGTGTTCCTCCACGACGCGGTCATGTACCTGACCACGGCGGAGGACCTGCGCGCGGCGATCGAGACCGCCGCCGTGCACGCCCGCCCGGGCGGGGTCGTGGTGGTCGTTCCGGACGCCGTACGGGAGACCTTCGCGCCGGGCGTCGGCCACGGCGGCCACGACGGGCCGGACGGGCGCTCGCTGCGCTACCTGGAGTGGACCCACGACCCCGACCCGGACGACACGACGTACGAGGCCGACTTCGCGATCATGCTCCGCGAGCCGGGACAGCACGTGCGCGTCGTGCACGACCAGCACACCTTGGGGCTCTTCCCGCGTCAGACCTGGCTCGATCTGCTCGCAGAGGCAGGCCTCGAGCCGGTCGAGCCGGACGTGGACGACCCGCCCGCCGGCGAGCACGTCTTCTTCGTGACGCGCCGCCCGGCTTGACTCCGTCCGGGGAGGGATCTACTCTCTCGTGACGAACGTACGTTCGTTCCCCGACACTGGAGACGACATGCACCTCACCGCCCGGCAGCAGGAGATCTGGCAGTTCCTCGTCCAGTACGTGGACGAGCACGGCTACCCGCCGACCGTGCGCGAGATCGGCGACGCGGTCGGGCTCGCCTCCCCCTCCACCGTGCACGCGCACCTCGCCAACCTCGAGCGCGCCGGCCTGCTCCGGCGCGACCCGACGAAGCCGCGGGCGCTCGAGCTCCTCGGCCGGCGCCGGTCCGAGCCCGCGCCGGCGGCCCCGCGCGGCCGCGCGACTCCCGTCCTCCCCCTCGTCGGCCGCATCGCCGCGGGCGGCCCCCTCCTCGCCGAGGAGGCGATCGAGGACGAGCTCGCCGTGCCCGAGCCGCTCGGGCGCGACGCGGACTTCCTGCTCCGCGTGAAGGGCGACTCGATGGTCGAGGCCGGGATCCTCGACGGCGACATCGTCGTCGTCCGCCGTCAGGACGACGCCCGCGACGGAGACGTGGTCGTCGCCCTCGTCGGCGACGACGAGGCCGCAGACGAGGCGACGGTGAAGACCTTCTACCGCGAGCGCGACGGCCGCGTCCGGCTGCAGCCGGAAAACAGCGCGCTCGAGCCGCTCTACCCCGCCCACGTCCGCATCCTCGGCAAGGTGACGGGCGTCTTCCGGAGCCTCGCATGAACGTCGCACCCCTGAGCCGCACCCTCGACCAGGAGCTCGCCGCGCTCGTCCGCGGGGCGAGCCTCGAGTGCCTCGTCTGCGGGGAGTTCGTCATGCCGCTGCGCGGCGTGATCGCGTGCCCGGAGTGCCGCTCGCTCCTCGCCGAGGGCCGCGACGTCCCCGAGATCGAGCTACCATCGGTCGTGCAGGCCGGGTGACCGCGGGCCCCTCCGGGGGCTCGAGGAAAGTCCGGACACCGCAGGGCAGGACGCTGGGGCGACCCAGGCGGCGAAAGCCGACGGAAAGTGGAACAGAGAGCAGACCGCCTACGTCGCTCGCTCCGGCGAGCGGCCGGCAAGGGTGAAACGGTGGGGTAAGAGCCCACCAGCGGTCGCGGTGACGCGGCCGGCTCGCCAAACCCCGTCCGGTGCAAGGCGAAGCAGGCTCCGACGACGCGGCCCGCCGAGGAGCCGGGTGCGCCGCAGAGATGGATGGTCACCCTCGACAGAATCCGGCTTACAGGCCTGCTACGGAGAGAGCCCCGGCAACGGGGCTCTCTCTAT
>DATMAP010000208.1:0-3372 GCA_035559835.1 Gaiellaceae bacterium | reverse complement strand
AGGGGACCTGGCCCGCGCCGGCCGGCGGCCTCCCGGGCCGGGCTCGCGGGGGCGGCGACTAGAATCGGGTTGGTGATCGCCCGCTACTCGCGCCCGGCCATGGCCCGCATCTGGTCGGAGCAGGCGAAGCTCGAGCGCTGGCTCGCGGTCGAGCTGGCGGCGCTCGAGGCGTGGGCCCGGGTCGGAGCCGTGCCCGCGGCCGACGCTGCGGCGATCCGCGCCCGTGCGCAGGCGCCGACGCCGGAGCAGGTCGCCAAGCGCGAACGCACGACGAACCACGATGTCGCCGCCTTCGTGGACGTGGTGGCCGGCGCGCTCGGGCCCGAGGGGCGCTGGTTCCACTACGGCCTCACCTCCTCGGACGTCCTCGACACGGCCCTCGCGCTCGCAGTCCAAGAGGCCGGGCGCCTCCTCCTCGAGGGTGTCGAGCGGGCGCTCGCGGCGGTCGTCGTCCGCGCCGAGGAGCACCGGGACACGATCACCATCGGGCGGACGCACGGCGTCCACGCGGAACCCACCACCTTCGGCCTCAAGCTCGCCGGCTGGGCCTTCCAGCTCGCTCGCGACCGCGAGCGGCTCGAGCGCGCGCTCGAGGGGATGCGGGTCGGCAAGCTCTCGGGCGCGGTCGGCACCTATGCGACCACGACCCCCGAGGTCGAGCGGATCGCCTGCGAGCTGCTCGGCCTGGAGCCCGCCCCGAGCTCGACCCAGATCCTGCAGCGCGACCGGCACGCCGAGCTGCTCGGCTCGCTCGCGCTCCTTGCCTCCTCGCTCGAGCGCTTCGCGGTGGAGATCCGCCACCTGGCGCGGACGGAGGTGCGTGAGGTGGAAGAGCCCTTCGCCGAGGATCAGAAGGGCTCCTCGTCGATGCCGCACAAGCGCAACCCGATCGTCGCCGAGCGGATCTGCGGGCTCGCTCGCGTCGTCCGCGGCTACGCGCTCGTGGGGCTGGAGAACGTCGCCCTCTGGCACGAGCGGGACATCTCCCACTCCTCGGCGGAGCGGATCGTGCTCCCGGACGCCTTCCTCGCGCTCGACTACATGCTCGACCGCTTCGCCTGGGTCGTCGAGGGGCTCGTCGTCCGCCCGGAGCGGATGCGGGCGAACCTCGAGGCGACGGGCGGGCTCTTCTTCAGCCAGCGCCTGTTGCTCGCTCTCGTCGAGTCGGGCCTGCCCCGGGATGCCGCCTACCGCGCCGTCCAGCGTCACGCGTTGCGCGCCTGGGACGAGGGCCTCGACTTCCGGACGCTCGTCCGGGAGGACGCGGAGCTGGCCGCCCGGGTCGAGCTTGCCCAAGTGTTCGACCTGGCTGCGTTCACGCGGCACGCTGACGCCGTCTTCGCCCGCCTGCGGGCCATCCGAGCCGAGCACGAGCCGGTCCGTGCCTGAGACCGTCCACGTCGCGAGCGGCAAGGTGCGCGAGCTGTACGCGCTCGGCGAGGGACGGCTGCTGCTCGTGGCGAGCGACCGGATCTCGACCTTCGACGTCGTCCACCCGACGCCGATCCCGGACAAGGGCAGGGTGCTGACCGGGCTGTCCGCGTTCTGGTTCTCCCGGACCGGGGACCTCGTCCCCAACCACCTGCTCGAGCTCGGCTCCGACGGGCGGACGATGGTCTGCCGACGGCTCCAGATGCTTCCGGTGGAGTTCGTGGTCCGCGGCTACCTGGCCGGGTCGGGCTGGCGGGACTACCGCGAGACCGGAGCGATCTCCGGCCACCGCCTCCCCGCCGGCCTGCGCGAGTCCGAGCGTCTCCCGGAGCCCATCCTGACTCCGGCCACGAAGGTCCAGGAGGGACACGACGAGAACATCGCCGAGGAGCAGGCGGCGGCGCTCTGTGGGGAGGAGCGCTACCTCGCCGCGAAGGAGGCTGCGCTCGCGCTCTACCGCTTCGGTTCGGCGCACGCGGAGGCGTGCGGGATCATCCTGGCGGACACCAAGCTCGAGTTCGGCCTCGCCCCCGACGGAACGCTCGTGCTCGGCGACGAGGCGCTGACTCCCGACTCTTCCCGCTTCTGGCCGGCCGAGGGCTACGAGCCGGGCCGCCCCCAGCCGTCCTTCGACAAGCAGTTCGTCCGCGACTGGTGCGAGCGGAGCGGATGGGACAAGACCCCTCCTGCGCCGGCGCTCCCGGACGACGTCGTCGCCGGCACTCGTGCGCGCTACCTGGAGGCGTTCGAGCGCCTGACGGGGGTGCCCTTCTCCGACTACGTCGCCGATCCGGAGGTCGTCCTCGGATGAGGGCGACCGTGCTCGTGCGGCCGAAGCAGGGCATCCTCGACCCCCAGGGTGCGGCCGTGCGCGAGTCGCTGCGCAAGCTCGGCTTCGAGGTCGGCGAGGTCAGGGTGGGACGCGTGATCGACCTCGAGCTGGCCGCCGGGGGCGCCGAGGAGGCGCGCGCACAGATCGAGCGGATGTGCTCCGAGCTGCTCGCGAACCCCCTCATCGAGAGCGTGGAGATCGAGCTGGGCGAGCCATGAGCGGACGCCCGCGAGTCGCAGTCATCGTCTTTCCCGGGTCGAACGACGACCGGGACGCCGCCTGGGCGCTGGGCGCGGTCGGCGCCGAGCCCGTGCTCGTCTGGCACGAGCAGCCGGAGCTGCCGGCAGGCACGGGGGCCGTCGTCCTCCCCGGCGGCTTCTCGTACGGCGACTACCTGCGCGCAGGGGCGATCGCGAGCCTCGCTCCCGCGGTGAACGCCGTCCGCGCCTTCGCTGCCGCCGGAGGCCCGGTGCTCGGGATCTGCAACGGGTTCCAGATCCTCTGCGAGGCGCGCTTGCTGCCGGGCGTCCTGCGTCCCAACCGCCAGCTCGAGTTCGTCTGCCGCGATGTCGCGGTCCGGGTCGAGAGCACGGCCTCGCCGCTCCTCGGGCGCTGCGAGGTGGGCCAGGAGCTCGTCCTCCCGGTCAAGCACGGCGAGGGCGCCTGGTACGTGGACGAGGGCAGCTACGTGCGCCTCGCGGCCCGCGGCCAGATCGTGCTGCGCTACGGGGAGGACGTGAACGGCTCGCTGGGCGACGTCGCCGGTCTCGTCAACGAGGCGGGCAACGTCCTCGGGCTCATGCCCCACCCGGAGCACGCGGTCGACCCGCTTCTGGGCTCGGCGGACGGAGGGCTCCTGCTCGCGGCCCTCGTCGACGCGGCCGCCGCCCACCTGCACGTCGTCGCGCATGCGTAGGGAGGTCGGGAGGGCATCGCGCTACAGGCCAAGGGTCTCTCCCAGCACGGGCGCGGCCTCGAGCGCCGCCCGCAGTCGCTCGAGGTCGCGCGCCCGCATCGTCACGGGACCGCGCCGCACCGATCCCGCGGTCGTGTAGGCGAAGCGGACGAGCCGCTCGCCGTCACCGGTCTCGAGGAGCTGGACGGTGACG
>DATMAP010000207.1:0-12314 GCA_035559835.1 Gaiellaceae bacterium | reverse complement strand
CGCCCCCTACTCGGCGACCTCGCTCTCGGACTTCTGGCGCCGCTGGCACATGACGCTCTCGCGCTGGCTGCGGGACTACCTCTACATCCCGCTCGGAGGGAACCGGGGCGGGCGCCTGCTCACCTACCGGAACCTGATGCTCACCATGCTCCTCGGCGGGCTCTGGCACGGAGCCGGCTGGACCTTCGTCGCCTGGGGCGGCATCCACGGAGCCGCGCTCGTCGTCGAGCGCTTCTGGCGCGAGCGGCCGGGGCGCGTCCTCCGCGCCTCGACCCCTTGGCGGCGCGTCTGGCAGCGCCTGGCCACCTTCCACGTCGTCTGCTTCGCGTGGATCTTCTTCCGGGCCGACTCCTTCGCGGACGCGTGGTCGGTGCTCGTGCGCCTCGCCACCGCCTGGGGGGAGCCCGCTCCACTCGTCACCGGCGGCGTTCTGGCCGCGATCGCGCTCGGGGTCGGCTCCCAGTACGTCCCGTCGCGCTGGCCGCTCGCGCTGACCGCGCGCTTCTCCCGGCTCCCGATCCCGGCCCAGGCCGCCGTGCTCTCGGCCGTGCTCCTCGTCACGAGCGTGCTCGGGCCCGAGGGCGTCGCCCCCTTCATCTACTTCCGCTTCTGAGCGATGGGTCCGCGCCCCACACCGAGACGGAGGCCGCCGGAGCGAAGCGAGGAGGGCCGCCGCCTGCACTCGGCCGGCTCCGCGGTGGTCGTCTCGCTCCTCGCGCTCTCGCTCGGAACCCTCCTCAACGCGCCGGGCGTGCGCAAGTCGGCGACGATCCAGCCCGAGGGGTGGAAGCGCGACCTCGCCTTGGCCGTGACGAGCCCGCTCGCCACCGTGAGCTCGGCGCTCCTCCTCGACCGTCCCCGGCGCGCCCTCAAGGCTGCGCTCGGCCGCTCGCAGGACGACGTGATCGACACCGTCGTCAGGGTTCCCGAGCCGCCGGTCGCCGGGTCTCGAGGCCCGGCGCCGGAGCCGACGCGCGAGCGCTTCACGCCCGAGCGGCCGCTGCGCCTCTGGATCGCCGGCGACTCGCTCGCCATCGTCCCCGGAGAGTCGCTGCTCCGCGCGGTCGCCGGCAACCGCGCGGTCGAGCCCGTGGGTGGTGTCGACGCGCGGATCGCCAGCGGCCTCGAGCGTCCGGACGTCTTCAACTGGTTCAGGCGCGTGCGCGAGCAGATGCGCGTGCAGCGGCCGCACGCGGTCGTCTTCCTCGTCGGCGGCAACGACGACCACGGCTTCATGACCGGCCTCCCCCAGGGCCGTAGCCTCGGCCCCTTCGGCAGCGCGAGCTGGCGGGCCGAGTACGCGCGTCGCGTGGGCGGGATCATGGACACGGTCACGCGCGCGGGCGCCAGCCTCGTCTGGATCGGGCTTCCCATCACGGACGACCCGGAGCAGACGCGGCGCTACGACGTCATCAACGCGGTCGTCCAAGCGGAGGCGGCCAGGCGGCCTCGGGTCTCCTACCTCGACACGTACTTCTTCTTTGCCGGCGAGGACGGCGGCTACGCCCAGTACGTCGCCGAGAGCTCCGGGAAGCTGGTCAAGATGCGCGCCGACGACGGCGTGCACTTCGAGCGACCGGCCGGCGACCTGATCGCGCGCAAGGTGCTCGAGCTGCTCGAGCGGCGCTACGAGATCACGACCCGGCAGAGGCGGCGGTGAGCGGGTCCGTCGTCTCCACGGCGTAGAGCCGCCGTCGGCGGCCCGGCCCTCCCACGCGGAGACGGGCACGGCCGGGACCGTTCGCCACGCTAGCCCGCAGGCTTCACCGTCACCGGCGCGCGCAGCTTCCGGGTCTGCCCGGCCGCCTTGACGATCGCCTGGAAGGTGAGCGCGACGCCGACCGACTCGGCGGGCCAGCGCAGGATGCCCGAGCGCTTGCCCCGGAAGGCGATCCAGTCCCCTGGCGACGCGCCTGCGCACTGCGTCATCGCCCCGCCCTTCCAGCAGCCGACGACGGTTTCCCCGAGCAGGATCTGCAGCTTCATACGGGCGCGCAGCGGAGCGCCGGCGCGGTCGCGCACGGTCACCGTCCAGCGCCAGGGCTGGTCGACGCGCGGGGTCGGGGTGGTGGTGGTCAGCGTCGCCCGGATCGGCGCAGCAGCCGTCGCGGACGCCGCGGCGACGAGCACCAACCCGAGGGCGGCCAGCGTGCGCATTCGCGGATCTTAGGCCGGCTCGAGCGCCACCCGCTCCAGCTCGCGACCGGCCCGGGGGAGGAGGACGAGCGCGGCCAGGGCTGGGGGCGTGGGCGCCCAGAAGGCGAACAGCCGGTAGACGCTCACGCCGACGAGCGCCGGCGCGAGCGGGACGCCGACGGCGGTCAGCGAGTACGTCAGCGCCGCGTCCACCCCGCCGACGCCGCCGAGCGGGAGCGGGAGCAGCATCGCCGCCTGCCCGGTCGCGAAGGCGAGCACCAGCTCGGGCAGGGGGAGCTGCTCGCCGACCGACTCGAGCGCGGCCCACAAGGAGACGACGTTTCCTCCCCAGAAGAGGCCTGCTGCGATCAGCGACCGGCGCCCTTCGCGGCGGAGCGCCACCTCGCGCACCCACGCCGTCCCGGCGATGCCCAGCGCGAGCCCGCGCCGGAGGACGGAGCCGCCGGGCCTCGTCAGCCGCCCGACGCGGGCCGGCTGGGTGACGAAGGCCGCCGCGGCCACGCAGGCGGGCACGACGCCGAGCCAGGGACCGGTCAGGCCGAGCGGCGCCTCCCCCCAGACGCCGACCGAGGCGACGAGAGCCGCCAACCACGTGCCCGCAGCGAAGGGCACGTAGTAGAGGGTGTTGAAGCCGAGCACCCGCACGAGCGCCTCGCGGCGCGGGAAGCGCGCCCGCCGGAAGCACCAGTACGTCGCCGCGAGCGCCCCCGCCCCGCCAGCGGCGACGACCCTGGTGGCACCCACGCTCGCGAGCATGATGTGCACCGAGAGGCGAAACCCCGGCTCCGGGCCGCCCTGCCAGCGGAAGGCCTCCCGGAAGACCTGCGCGTACCCGGCAAGCGCCACCGCCTGAGCGGCGAGGCAGACGAGCAGCCAGAGGGTGTCCGCCTCCTCGACGGCCGAGCGCACCTCGGCGAAGCCGGCCGCGTGGGCGATCAGGGCGACGACGCCGGCGACGAGCAGGGCAGCCGCGGCCAGTCCGGCCGCCAGCTGCCAGAGGGGAGGGACGGGCCTCCCGTCAAAACGAACCGCGCTCACGCGAGGCGCCTCGCGACGGCACCGAGCGCGGCTCCGGCGGCACAGTCGAGCGCGTAGTGGTTCCCCGTCGCCACGACGACGAGCGAGACGAGCGCGGGGTAGCCGCGGGCGGCCGCCCGCGCAGCTGGAGCGCCCGCTCGCTCCGCGATCGCCGCCCCGGTGAGCACGGCGAAGGCGACGTGCAGGCTGGGCAGCGCCGCGACGGGGTTGTAGAAGCGGACGAGGAAGGGGTGCTCGAGGTCGAGCCCGCTCACCTCCGAGAGGGTGTCCACGAAGCCGTGCAGCACGCGCGGGGGCGCAACCGGAAAGAGGAAGAAGACGGGCTGCGCTCCGAGGTAGGCGAGCACGCACGCGCGCCGAAGCCGATGGTAGGCCCGATCGCGGCGCCGGTAGAGGAGCACGAGCCAGCCCAGGGTGAGGGTGACGTTGAAGGCTGCATAGCCCGCGTTCAGGCCGTGCACGACCCGCGGGAAGCGCAGCACCGCGCGCTGCAGAGCCGGCTCCACGTGCACGCCGAGCCGCTCCTCGAGCGCGACGAGGCGCTCGGCGTTGCGGCGCGCGCGCTCGCGGCCGCCGCGGCGCAGCACGAGCCTGGCGACGAGCAGGTAGAGCGCGTACACGCCGAGACCGAGCGCCACCTCGCGGCGGAGCGAGAACCGCCTCACGGCTCCCTCCACGTCATCGGGTAGACGGCGGCCCAGTGCTCGGCATGCTCGCGCAGCGTCACCGACCAGCGGTCGGCCAGTGCCTGGAGCAGCGCCCGCTCCGCCTCCTCGCCTCCGTTCCGGTCGGGCGGGAGGAGCGGCGGCTCGAGCTCGACCCGCCAGCGCCGCGGCGCCCTGGGCAGGACGCTGAAGGGAACGAGTGGAGTTCCGCAGAGCCGGGAGAGGACAGCGGGGCCGGCCGGCAGCTCGGCGACGGCGTCGAGCAGGCGGACCGGGTACGTTCGCATCCACGGCTTCGCGTAGTCGCCGAGGACGAGGATCGCCTCGCCCGCCCGCAGCAGGCGGGCAGCCTTGGAGACGGGCTCCGAGTCGTACATGATCCCGAGCCCGGCCCGCACCCGCAGGCCCTCGACCGCCCAGGCCAGCCAGTCGTCGGTCACGATCGCCGTGGTCGGAACCGGGACGATCTCCCTCGGCAGTGCCGTCGCCACCTCCCAACCGCCTACGTGCGTGGAGACGAGGAGCACGCCGCGCCCTCGCTCGAGCGCCTCCAGCACGTGCTCGCGGCCGACGATCTCCGTCGTTGCGAGCAGCTCCTCCGGCTTCGCGATCGCCCACAGGAAGTCGGCCGAGCGGCGGGCCTCGTTCAGCACCTCGCGGCGCACGAGCGCCTTCACCCGCGGGTGGTCGGGCGGCAGGCCGAGCGTGTGGCAGAGGTTCTCCGCGAGCCGCCTGCGCTTGGCCGGGCGGAGCGCCCACTCGACCGTCCCGCCCACAGCGGTGAGGGGGACGATGATCGAGACGGGTAGACGACTGACGACGGCGCTCGCCGCCAGGATCGTGCCGCGCAGCACCCGGGCCGCGAGCGGGCCCCGGCCGAAGGGAGCCTCCGGACGAGGCCTGCCGTCGGGTGCCAGCCGCAGGGCGCGGATGCGCTCGAGGACGCTCATCGCCTGGGGACGAGCGTAAGCAGCTGCAGGGAGACCTCCTCCTCGTAGTGGACGTCGCCGACCGCCGAGTCGTTCGTCGTCCGGCTGACCATGACGAGTCGCACGGGCACGCCCGTCTCGCGCGCCAGCCAGAGGTCGTGGGTCGTCTCGCCGCGGATCGCCCCCGTGAAGGACGTGACCTTGCGGACGTGCACCGTTGCCACCAGCCTGCCTCCGACCCGCAGCCGCTCGCGCCCGACGACGCTCGCCCGGCCGCGCTCCTCGGCCGTCCCCGTGCCGCAGGCCACCGGCCAGCGCGCTCCCACCGGGTCGCCGGCCGGTCTGAGCGGCGTGTTCTCGCAGACGTACGTCGTCCGCTCCGTCCGCCCGAAGAAGGTGTGCCGCTCGTCCTGGCTCGCGAGCCACCAGCCCCCGGCGCGCACGCAGAACGTCCAGGTCGTCGAGCGGCCCCGGAGGACGTCCCAGCGCAGGCGCGCGCCGCAGGGATCGGCGGTGACCGTGATCGTCGAGCGGCGCGGGTAGCGGTGGGTGACGCCGGTGAGGGCGTCCGTCCTCTCGAAGCCGGCGGTGTCGTACACGTAGACGCCGGCCGGGACGGGCGAGGGCCCGGACGGCGCCGTCTCCGTCTCCTCGCGGAAGCTCGTCACGGCGTCCCCGACGGCGACCGGCTCGGCGCGGTCGCGCAGGAAGAGGAGCCAGCCAGCGACGAGCGCGACCGCAGCCGCGCCGGAAGCGGTGGCCCCCACGAAGAGCGCCTTCCGGGACATGGCCGCTGAGCGTATCGCGGCCTCCCCGCGACGCGATGCGGGCGACCTCCTCGAGCCGCCTCGAGCGGGCTACGCTCCCGAGCGGAGCGGCACGGGCCCGGTGGCCCAGCTTCGCCCGGGGGAACCTGGCGGTTCCCCCGCGAGCCCCCTCCCTGCGCGCGCCTCGAGCGGGCTACGCTCCCGAGCGGAGCGGCACGGGCCCGGTGGCCCAGCTTCGCCCGGGGGAACCTGGCGGTTCCCCCGCGAGCCCCTTCCCTGCGCGCGCCTCGAGCGGGCTACGCTCCCGAGCGGAGCGGCACGGGCCCGGTGGCCCAGCTGGTCTTCAAAACCAGTGCGGTCGTGTAGCCCACGGCTCGGTCGGTTCGACTCCGGCGCCGCTCCGCTTCGCGGGGACACCCGGCCCGGGCCGCGAGGGGCGGAGTAGGCTGCGCTCGGTGGTGACCTCGATCGCGATCACCCCCGAGGAGCACCGCGCGCGCTGCGAGGCCCTGCTCGCCCGGGCGCAGGCGGCCGGCCTCGCGGGCATCGTCGTCTTCGACCCCTACTACGTCCTCTACTACTCGGGCTTCGCCTTCGCGCCCACGGAGCGACCGATCGCGCTCGTGCTCGGGGCGGACGGCGAGCGCGTCCTCGTCGTCCCCCGGCTCGAGCTCGAGCACGCCCAAGCGAAGGCGTCGGTCGACCGGGTCGAGCACTACGCGGAGTACCCGGGCGACACCCGTCCCGAGGAGGTGTTGGCAGCGACCTTGCGGAGCCTGGGCCTGAGCGGGAAGATCGGAGCCGACCAGGACGGCTACCCCTGGATCCTCGGCTACCGCGGGCCGGCGCTCTCCGAGCTGTCGGGAGCCGCCGTCGTGCGCATCGTCGAGTGGGCCGAGGAGCAGATGGCGATCAAGTCGGAGGCCGAGGTCGCCCTCATCCGCGAGAGCGTCCGCTGGAGCAACCTCGCCCACCGCCTCCTCCAGCGCTACACCCGCGTCGGGGCGACGGAGACGGAGGTCTCCCAGCGCGCGAGCGACGAGGCGACCCGCGCCATGCTCGACGCGATCGGAGAGATCTACCGCGCTCAGAGCTTCTTCTTCTCGGGCGCGCACGCCGGCTACCGAGGGCAGATCGGCCGCAGCTCGGCGATCCCGCACGCGCTCGCCGGGGACATCGTCTTCCAGCCGGGCGACGTGCTCGTGACCGGAGCGAGCGCGCCGGTCTGGGGCTACCTCTCCGAGCTGGAGCGGACGATGGTGATCGGGGAGCCGACGCCCGAGCAGGAGCGGATGTTCGCTCACATGGTTGCCCTCCAAGAGGTCGCCTTCGGCGCCATCCGCCCGGGTACCCGCTGCGCCGACGTCGACCTCGCCGTCCGCGCGTACTTCGAGGAGCACGGGCTCTGGCCGTACTGGCGCCACCACACCGGCCATGCGATCGGCCTGCGCTACCACGAGGGGCCCTTTCTCGACTCGGGCGACGAGACCGAGATCCGGCCAGGGATGGTGTTCACCGTCGAGCCGGGCCTGTACGCGCCCGACCTCGGTGGCTTCCGGCACTCGGACACGGTCCTCGTCACCGAGACCGGGATCGAGATCCTGACCTACTACCCGCGCGACCTCGCGAGCCTGCTCATCTCCGCCTGACCCGGCATCGATCCGGTGTCCGACCCGTGGACTCGGTGTCTGGAATCGGTGTCAGACACCGATTCCTGTCAAGAGGGGTTGGTGCCAACTTCGTGCCAATTTCCCCACAGCCGGCGACCGCGCTGGAAGCGCGCCTGCGTCCGAAGCCGTGTCCAGACCGGCCAGGACGGCGCCCAGCCACAGCTGCTGCGGTGTCTGACACCGGGGGAAAGACACCCGGGGGGAAGACACACCAGGGAAACCGGTGGACGATCCGCGGCGGGCGATCCGCAGCCACGATCGGGGCGCTCCCGGATGGCGGCACCACCCCCGCGGAGCATGCTCGCGGCGTGATCGCCGCCCTGATCGGAACGCCGACTCGGACGAACGTGCAGCTCGCCTACGCCTGGCGCGAGCTGGGCGTGGACGCGCGCGTCTTGCGACCGGAGGAGGCGCCGCGGGTGCTCGGGCCCGGCGACGTCGCGATCACGCGCCTCGACGTGCTGCCCACGCTCGACGGGGTCGAGCCCGGTCTGGAGATCGTCGCGCTCCTTCCGGAGCTGGGCGTGCGCGTCGTCAACCGACCCACGGCGCTCCTGGCGGTGCACGACAAGCTCTTGACGGCGAGGCGGCTCGCGCGGGCAGGACTGCCGAGACCGTGGACTGCGCACGTGCGCCCGCGCGCGCAGCTGCCGGCTGTCCCCTTCCCCTGCGTCGTCAAGCCGCGCTACGGGAGCTGGGGCCAGGACGTCTTCCTCTGTCACACGGCGGAGGAGCTGGAGCGGACGCTCGCCCTCGTCGCCGGCCGCCCTTGGTGGCGCCGGCACGGCGCCCTCGTCCAGGAGCTGGTGGCACCGACCCGGAGCGATGTCCGCGTGGTCGTCGCGGGCGAGCGCGTCGTCGCAGCCGCCCGCCGCATCGCCGCCGAGGACGAGTGGCGGACGAACGTCACGCTCGGGGGAACGGTCGTCCGGGCCGAGTTGCCGGCCGGCACGGAGCGGCTCGCGCTCGCGGCGGCGCAGGCGCTGGGCATCGACTTCGCGAGCGTCGACCTGCTACCCGTCGACGACGGCTGGGTCGTGCTCGAGCTGAACGGCGCGGTCGACTTCGACTCGCGCTACACGCTCCCGGGGCTCGACCCCTACGCCGCGATCCTGGACGGGCTCGGCATCGAGCACCGAGGCTCCCGCAGGACGGCGAGACGAGGCACACTCGAGAGAGCACGACGAAAGGAGGAGACGATGGCCAAGACGGTGCACGGGAAGCCGGCCCGGCCCGGCGACGAGATCGTGATCGCGGGCCACTCCATCGGGGACGCGCCGCGGACGGCGGTCATCCTGGAGGTGCTGGGCGAGCCCGGCCACGAGCGCTTCCGCGTCCGCTGGGAGGACGGTCACGAGTCGATCTTCTTCCCGGGCGACGACGCCGTCATCCGCCGGCCCCGCCGCCGAGCGAAGAGCACCGCCTGAGGCAGGCGCGCTACGCTTGCCCTCGAACGAGCGAGCGAGCGGAGGTGCGAGCGATGAGCGCGGCGGTATCGACGGAGCTGAAGCTGATCTCCCACTGGATCGGCGGCGAGGTCGTGCCCGGCCGGTCCGGCCGGCGCGGCCCGGTCTACAACCCGGCCACGGGCGAGCAGACGGGCGAGGTCGACTTCGCCTCGGTGGAGGAGGTCGACCGCGCCGTCGCCGCCGCCCGGGAGGCCTTCGCGACTACCTGGCGGACCTGGTCGCTCTCGAAGCGGCAGGAGCTTTTCTTCCGCATCTACGGGCTGGTGGAGGAGCACCGCGACGACATCGCGCGGATCCTGACCGCCGAGCACGGGAAGGTCCTCTCGGATGCACAGGGCGAGGTGCAGCGCGGGCTCGAGGTGATCGAGTACGTCTGTGGGATCCCGGAGCTGCTCAAGGGCGCCTACTCCGAGCAGGCCTCGACCGGTATCGACGTCTACTCGATCCGCCAGCCGCTCGGCGTCGTCGCCGGCATCACCCCCTTCAACTTCCCGGCGATGGTGCCCATGTGGATGTGGGCGCCCGCGATCGCGTGCGGGAACACGTTCGTCCTCAAGCCCTCCGAGAAGGATCCCTCGGCGTCGGTCTACGTGGCGGAGCTGCTCAAGGAGGCGGGCCTTCCGGACGGCGTCTTCAACGTCATCCAGGGCGACAAGGTGGCGGTCGACCGCCTACTCGAGCACCCCGACGTGGCCGCGATCAGCTTCGTCGGCTCGACGCCGATCGCCCGCTACGTCTACGAGAACGGGACGAAGGCGGGCAAGCGGGTGCAGGCGCTCGGCGGGGCGAAGAACCACATGATCGTGCTCCCCGACGCCGACATCGAGATGGCGGCGGACGCGGCCGTGAGCGCCGGGTACGGCTCGGCCGGGGAGCGCTGCATGGCGATCTCGGTCGTGGTCCCGGTCGGCGACATCGCCGACCCGCTGGTCGAGGCGATCAAGGAGCGGCTGCCCAAGATCAAGGTCGGGGACGGCTTCGACCCCTCCTCGGAGATGGGCCCCCTCGTCACCCGCGAGCACCGCGACCGGGTCGCCTCGTACCTCGAGAGCGCTCCCGCGCAGGGCGCAACCGTCGTCGCGGACGGCCGCGAGACGGCGCCCGAGGGCAACGGCTTCTTCCTCGGGGCCTCGCTGCTCGACAACGTCACCCCGGAGATGGACTGCTACCGGGACGAGATCTTCGGGCCCGTGCTCTCGGTCGTGCGCGTGCAGACCTACGACGAGGCCCTCCGGCTCGTGAACGAGAACCCCTACGGGAACGGGGTCGCGCTCTTCACGCGCGACGGCGGAGTCGCCCGGCGCTTCCAGTTCGAGGTCAACGTCGGCATGGTCGGGATCAACGTCCCGATCCCCGTCCCGGTCGCGTACTACTCGTTCGGAGGCTGGAAGAGCTCGCTCTTCGGCGACCACCACATCTACGGGCCGGAGGGGATCGACTTCTACACGCGGACGAAGGCGGTCACGAGCCGCTGGCCGGACCCGGCCACGAGCAGGGTCGACCTCGGCTTCCCGCAGACGCGCTAGCCGGTGCCGTACCTCCGGCTGATCGAGGAGAGCGAGGCCGAGGGCATCCTGCGTGAGGAGTACGACGCCGCGCTCGCCCGCGCGGGCAAGGTCTTCAACATCGTCAAGGCGATGAGCCTGCGCCCGGCGGTGCTGCGGGCCTCGATGCAGCTCTACCGCGAGATCATGTTCGGCGAGTCGGGGCTCTCCCGGCGAGAGCGCGAGCTGCTCGCAACCGTCGCCTCCGCCGAGCAGAGCTGCCACTACTGAACGCGGGCGCATGCCGACGACCTCCGTGCCGAGGGCGCAGACGAGAAGCTGGTAGCGGACGTCGAGCGCGACTGGCGGCAGGCCGACCTCTCTCCGCGCGAGCGGGCGCTGTGCGAGCTGGCGGTCAAGCTGACGCACGTCGCCTCGGCGGTCGAGCAGGCCGACCTCGACGCGCTGCGCGAGCACGGGCTCGACGACGCCGCGATCTCGGACGCGATCCAGGTCGTCGCCTACTTCAACTACGTCACACGGGTCGCCGACGGGGTCGGGATCGAGGACGAGCCCGAGTGGCACTCGACGGGCTAGACAGGAGCCGACCTCACTCAAGCGAGGGAGGCGCCGCGCCGATACCCGTCGGGTGACGCGACGCGAGGATGGCTTCACGCTCGTCGAGCTCGTGGTCGTGCTCGTGATCATCGGCATCCTGCTCGCAGCCGCGGTCGGGTTCCACCAAGGCGCCCGCGACAAGGCAGGCGACGCCACCGCGCAGGCGAACATCCGCTCCGCGCTGCCTGCGATCGAGGCCTACCGCGAGGACAACGCCGGCTACGCGGGCATGACCCTCGCCCTCCTGCGGAGCGAGTACAGCCAGGGCGTGCAGGGGATCGCGGTGCTCGCGGCGGACGAGACGGGCTACTGCATCTCCGCCACCGCGGGCGGCCGCACCTGGTACAAGGCGGGCCCGAACGCGCCCGTCACGACGGCGCCCTGCCCGTAGGCGCCCCCGCGCCCCGGCGCAGGACGCGGCGGTCGCCGACACGCCTGGTCACCCCGTCTGCGTCGAAGCGCTCGAGCAGGAGCTGGGCATCGCGGCGTCCGCACCCGAGCAGGTCGCGGAAGCGGGCGAGAGTGATCTCCCCGGCAGCGCGGGCCTCGGCCAGGAGCACGTCCCTCGCCGCCTGGTAGGCCTCCGCCCCGATCGCGTACCCGTCGCCCAGCCGCACCAGGCGTCCCTGCGACTCCAGGAAGCGCGCCAGCTCGCCGTCCGCGACCTTGACGGCCCGCATCCCCGCCTCCGCGAGCTCGCGCTCGAGCTCGTCTGCCTCCCCAGCGCGTGGCCCGAGCGACGGCGCCGCGCCCGGCAGGTAGAGCTTGGCCCCGCGGCGCTCGAGGGCAAGCAGGGGAAGCACGTCCGCGGCCCACGGCGCGGCCGGGACGGGAATCCCGGGGTCGAGCGGATCCGCGGCCGCGATCTGCTCTCGGAGCCCCTGCTCGAGCTCCTCGAGCCAGGCGGGCGAAAAGACCCAGCGTCCCGCCCGTCCGAGGCCCCGCAGCTCGCCGTCCGTCAGGTGTCGGAGCGAGTCGGCGAGCACCGGCGCGTGCACGGTGGCGGCCACGTCGCCGCGCTCGAGCAGCTCCAAGCGAGCGGGATCGCGATGGCGGCGCGGGTAGGGATCGAGCACCCGGCCACCGCCGAGCGTCGTCTCGCGCCGGAGGATCACGCGGTCGCCGCGGGCGGCCAGAAGCGGCGCGGCGAGCCGGAGCTGCGCGTACCGCTCGCCCGCGCGCACGACCCGGGCGGGCGCGTGCGCGGTGCCGAGCAGGGCCTGCACGTGCGACCCGTCGGGGACGGGCGCCAGCTCCTCGAGGACGACGTCGAGCCGGTAGCTCGGGCGGTAGGCACCCGGAGCGACGAGGGCGTCGCCGCGGCCGACCTCGCGTCGCTCGACTCCTGGGAGGCTGACCGCGACCCGCTGGCCGGCCTCCGCCCGCTCGACCTCCCGGTCGTGCACCTGGACGCTGCGGACGCGGACGTCGCGACCCCTCGGCTCGAGCCGGAGCACGTCACCCGCCCCGATCGACCCCGACCAGAGCGTCCCCGTGACCACGGTGCCGATCCCCCG
>DATMAP010000206.1:0-22784 GCA_035559835.1 Gaiellaceae bacterium | reverse complement strand
GTGCTGCGCGAGGCGTCGCGGGACGCGCCCGTGCGGGCGCCCGAGGCCCGCTCGCTGGCGGCCGCCCTGCCGTGGGCGTTCGTCGGCGTGGTCCTCGTGCTCGTGGCGCTGCTCGCGGCCACCGAGGGCCTGCTCTGGCGCCTGGAGGTCCGGCGGTGAGGTGGCGCTCGCGCGCGCTCCGGCTGGCGGCGCTCGCCGCGGTGCCGCTCGCGCTCGCGCTGGCGGTCCTGGGGCTGGACGTGCTCCACGTGCAGCGTGCGCTCGAAGGCGACGACATCCGCTTCGAGGCGGCTCCGAGGAGGCAAGCTGCGCTCTGGTCGAGCCTCGACGTCGTGCCCGGACGTCCGGCGGCACGGCTCCTCGGCGTGGACGACGATCTCGCCTACCGGAGGACGCTCGCGACCTTCGCCCGGGTCGAGCCCGGGAAGGTCGAGATCTACGGCCCCGAGCTGGAGAACCTGCGTGGGAAGGTCCAGCTGGAGCTCACGCAGCGTAGCGCGGAGGACACGAATCCCGTGCGCCGCGCCCAGCTCCTGAACTTCCTCGCCGCGATGTCCCTCGAGCGCTTCAGCGCCGACCCCGTCGAGTCGAACGCCACCCTCCGGAAGGCGATCCACACCCTGCGCAGCGCGGTCGAGACGGATCCGGGGAACGCCGACGCGAAGCTCAACCTCGAGCTGGCGTTGCGCAACGCGAAGGCGGCCGACCTTCCCGGAACGGATCCGACCGGAGGCTCGGCCGAAGGCACCATCTCCGGGCAGGGGCGCTCGGGGAGCGGCTACTGACGTGGACCTCCGCCTCGTCACCCCGCTCGGAGCGCTGCTGGCGCTGACGGCGCTCGCGCCGGTGGGCGTCTTCGTCCTGCGCCTGCGGCGCCTGCGAGGCCTGCGGGGCGCCTTGGGGCTCGCCGAGCCTCCGCTCCGATCGCAGCTCGCGGTGCTGGCCTCGCTCGTGATCGTTCCCGCGCTGCTCGGTCTCGCAGCCGCTCAGCCGGTGCTAGCGACGACCGAGACCGTGCGCGAGCGGACGGACGCGCAGGGCTTCGTCGTGCTCGACGTCTCGCGCTCCATGCTCGCGAGCGCCCGGCCAGGCGCGCCCACCCGTCTCGAACGCGCGCGCGAGATCGCGCTCAGGCTGCGGGAGGAGCTGCCCGAGGTCCCGTTCGGGATCGCGTCCCTGACCGACCGCGTCCTCCCGCACCTCTTCCCGACGACGGACGCAGCGGTGTTCACCGCCACCCTGGAGCGGGCGGTGGGGATCGAGCAGCCGCCGCCCGGCGCCTTCTACCTGACGGTGGCCACGAACCTGAACGCGCTCCGCTCGCTCCCCGAGAGAAGCTACTTCCTCCCGTCCGCGCGCAAGCGCCTGGCCGTCGTGCTCACGGACGGCGAGACCGAGCTCCCGCTCGACGATCTCGCGGCTCCGTTCCGTCGCCGCCCGCGGATCGAGGTCCTGTTCGTCCGTCTCTGGGGGGAGGACGAGCGCATCTACGAGACGGGCGTCCCGGAAGGCGGCTACAGGCCCGACCGGCAGCGCACGGCGCTGCTCGAGCGCACGGCGACCCTCGTCGGCGGTCACGTGTTCGAGGAACGGGACGTCCAGGGCGCGGCCGCCGCGCTGCGCGCCACCGCGGGGAGGGGGAGCGTCGCGACCCGCCGCCTCGACTCGGGACGGCTGGCGCTGATGCCCTACCTGACCGCCGCGGCGCTGCTCCCGCTCGCGGTCGTCCTGCTGCGCAGGAGCGTCTGGTGGAGGTGGCGCCTGCCGGCCCGCCGGCGCTCGCAGGCGGCGCCGCGCCCGGAAGGCGCTAAGGTGTCGAGCGCACGGGGCGTGGCGCAGCCTGGTTAGCGCGCTAGTCTGGGGGACTAGAGGTCCCCGGTTCAAATCCGGGCGCCCCGACTGACCGGACGACGCGAGAGGGGAGAAGCGTGGTCGGAACGGATCTCCGCTGGGTCTTCCTGGCGATCGCTGCGTTGGCGCTCGCCGTCCTGCTCTTCCTGCTGGCCGCGCCCGCGCTCGGCTGAGACCGGCGCGGGCACGGCCGCTTCATTGCAGACTTCCGTCGAGGGCTACTCGCGTACGGAAGGAGGCAGGCCATGGCAGTCGCCCGCGTGACGGAGATCAGCGCGACGTCCCCGGACAGCTTCGAGGATGCGATCCGGAGAGGGATCGAGCGCGCCAACAAGACGCTCCGCAACGTGCGGAGCGCGTGGATCAAGGAGCAGCAGGTGCGCGTCGAGGACGGCTCGATCTCCGAGTACCAGGTGAACATGCTCGTCACCTTCGTGCTCGACGACTGAGGAGGCCAGCGCCCGCGCCGCGGGGGCGAACCGCAGAGGGCCGGGCGGCGAACACCGGTCGATGCGCCGTCCGGCCCTGGTCACGCTGCTCGCGGTCGCCGCGTGGACCGGCGGCGGGCTCCTGCTGGAGCGGGGTACGGGGCGTACCGGGCAGCTCGCCCTCGGGGTTGCGACCGCCGGGCTGCTCGCCGTGCTCCTGCGGCTCCAGAGCCCTCTCCTGCAGGCGCAGACGCTGGCCGTCGCCGCGGTCGCGACCGCGGGCGAGATCGCCGGCTCGCTCGTCTGGGACCTGTACGCCTATCGGCTCGGCGACGTGCCCGCCTTCGTGCCGCCAGGTCACGGGCTCGTCTACCTGGCAGGAGCCTCGCTCGCAGCGCTCGCGGGCACGCGCCTGGCCGGCCCCCTCGTGGCGGTGGCGGCGGTGGGCGCAGCCGGCTGGGGGCTGCTCGGCCTGGCCGCGCCATCTCCGGACCTGGCGGGGCTGGTGGGCTGCGCCTGCCTCGTCGCCGTCCTCGCCGGAAGCCGCCAGCCGATCTACGCGGGCGTGTTCCTCGTCGTGGGCGCGCTCGAGCTCTACGGGACCGCGCTCGGCACGTGGAGCTGGGCGCCGGTCGTGCCCGGCCTGGGCCTCTCCCAGGGCAACCCGCCGAGCGGAGTCGCGAGCGGCTACGTGCTGTTCGACGTGACCGCGCTGGCGCTGACGGCGCGCCTACGGAGGCGGGCTCAGCGAAGGAGGGCGCGGAGCGCGTCGCGCTCGACCGGGCGGGCGGCGCGGATCAGCTCGCGGGCGGCGTCCACCTTCCCCCACACGTCCCAGAGCAGGAACCCGCGGGCGCGACCGTCGCCGTCGAGGTAGCAGACGACTCCCTTGCGGTTCGGCTCCGCCCACTCCTCCAAGGTCTCGAGCCGGGAGTCGACGTCGCCGACCGCCTCGTAGCCGAGCTCGAAGAGGTCGGAGTAGAAGAAGGGGAGATGGTCGTAGGGTGCGTCCGCCCCCGCCATCGTCGCCCCCACGTGCCGGCCATGGCTGTTGGCGTGGTCCTCGTGCTCGACCCGCCGCGTCCCCCCGAGCGCGGGAACGGGGAAGCGGGCGACGTCCCCGGCGGCGAAGACGTCCTCGCGCCCTTCTACGCGGCCGAGCTCGTCGACGAGCACGCCGTCTGCCACCGGCAGTCCAGCCTGCTCGGCCAGCTCGCTCCGGGGGACGATCCCGAGCCCCGCCACCACGAGGTCGGCCGTGACGGCGCCACCGCTCGCGGTCGCGACGCGGTACGCCCCGTCCGCGCGCACGATCTGCTCGACGGCCTCGCCCGCGCGCACGTCGACTCCCCGGTCGCGGTAGTACTCGGTCACGAAGCGCGCGAGCGGGGCCGGGAAGAGCCGCGCGCCGATGCCGTCCTCGGGGAAGAGCATCGTCACCCGCGCTCCGGTCAGCGTCAGCGCGGCCGCCACCTCGGAGCCGATGAACCCTCCTCCGACGACGGCGACGTGCGCTCCCTCGCCGGCGCGCTCCCGGAGCAGCCGATAGTCGTCGAGCGTGCGGAAGTAGACGACGCCCTCCGCCGCTGCTCCGAGCTTCCGCGGGCTCCCGCCGGTGGCGAGCAGGAGGCGCTCGTACCCGTAGCTCTCGCCGGCGTCGTCGGTCGCGACCCGCGCGTCGAGGTCGAGCGCGACGATCCGTCGCCCGAGGACGAGCTCCACCCCCAGCTCGCGGGTGCCGCGGAAGATCGACGCCTCCTCCTTGCCCTGCCAGAGCCCCTTCGAGAGGGGCGGGCGCGCGTAGGGCTCGTGCGGCTCCTCGCCGACGAGGACGACCTCGCCCTCCGGGTCGCGGTCGCGGATCCCGCGGCAGGCGGCGTCAGCGGTCATGCCGCCGCCGACGATCAGGTACCGGGAGCGGCGCACGCGACCGATGCTACCGACGGCGCCCGGGTCAGTGCGCGAGCCAGCCGGCGTCCAGGGCGAAGGCCCCGCCCGTCAGCGCCCAGGCCGAGGGCCCGCACAGGTAGACGACCGCATCGGCGACGTCGGCTGGCTCGAGCAGCCGCTTGACCGCGTTGGCCTCGAGCAGCACCTCCGCGACCACGTCCTGGGGATCGATCCCGTGTGCGCGCGCCTGGGCCTCGATCTGCCGCTCGACCAGCGGAGTGCGCACGTACGAGGGGCAGATCGCGTGCGCCGTCACGTCGGGGCAGCGGGCGGCCGCCTCGAGCGCGATCACCTTGGTCAGCCCGACGAGCCCGTGCTTGGCGGCCACGTACGCGGACTTGAAGGGAGAGGCGACGAGACCGTGGACGGAGGCGATGTTGATCACGCGCCCCCACCCGGCCGCGTACATCCCGGGCAGGAGGGCCCGGGCGAGCAGGAAGGGCGCCGTCAGCATGACCGCGAGCAGTCGGTCCCAGGCCTCCTCCGGGAACTCCTCGAGCGGGCTCACGTGCTGGAGGCCGGCGTTGGCGACCAGGATGTCCACCGCGCCGACCCGCTCGACCAGCCGGTGGACCTGCTCGCGAGCGGCGAGGTCGCAGGGAAGCGCGCTCGCGCCCGCGATCTCCCCGGCGGCGGCGTCCAGCGCCTCGCCCGGAAGGTCGACCACGATCACGCCGGCGCCCTCGGCCGCGAGCCGCTCGGCGATCGCGCGGCCGATCCCGGAAGCCCCGCCGGTGACGAGGGCGGAGCGTCCCGCGACGCCCGCAGGTGTTCGCCGCGCTCGGTCGAACCCCATCGCCCGGTGTCTATCAGGTCCGGCCTCGATCGCCCTCGGCGAGCCGCCCGGCTCGGTAGAGTCCCGCGTTGCGTGAGCGGAAGGCGCGGGCTCGCTCTCCTCACGGCGGCCGTCTGCACGGCCGCCGCCGCGCTTGCGGTCGGATCGGGCCCGGCCTCCTCCCGGCCCGCCGCGCTCACCCCGGCCGCGATCTTCTACTACCCGTGGTACTCGACGCCGGCGCGCGACGGGCACTGGGCGCACTGGTACGTCGTGCACGACGGAGTGCCGGTGCTCTCCGTCCCCCAGTACCCGAGCCGCGGCCTCTACTCCTCCTCGAACCGGAAGGTCGTCGCCGCGCACATGCGGGAGATCGCCTCGACGGGGATCTCGACGGTGGTCGTCTCCTGGTGGGGCGCCGGCTCTCCGGAGGACGCGCGGCTCCCGCTCGTAGCCGAGGCCGCCCGGCGCTACGGACTGGCCGTGGCCATCCACCTCGAGCCCTACCCGGGCCGCACGCCTGCGTCCGCGGCCGCCGACATCGCCCGGCTCCACGAGGCCGGGGTGGACGACTTCTACGTCTACGACGCCGACCGCGACCCCCCGAGCGCCTGGGCCGACGCCCTCGCAGGCCTCGAGGGCGTCCGGGTCTTCGGGCACACCACGCTGGTCGGCCGCGCGAAGGCGGCGGGCTTCGACGGCCTCTACACCTACGACGTGGGCACGTGGACGGGGAGCACCTTCCGCCGCCTGTGCACGCAGGCGCACGCGAACGGCCTGCTCTGCGCGCCCTCGGTGGGCCCCGGCTACGACGCGCGGCTGGCCACGCGCGACGAGCTCGTGCGGCCGCGGCAGCGCGGCGCGACCTACGACCGCATGTGGCGGGCGGCGCTGCGCGCCGGTGCCGACCTCGTCACCGTGACGAGCTACAACGAGTGGCAGGAGGGGACGCAGATCGAGCCGGCGCGACCCCAGGTCGGCCGTCCGGGCTACGACGGGGCGTGGGGGACACGAGGGCTCGCCGCCCAGAACGCGTATCTCGCCGCCACCGCCCGCTGGGTCGGCGTGCTCCGCGCTCAGGTCCGTCAGTAGAGCGCGGTCGCCAGCCGTCGGCGGTAGCGCGTCGCCACCGGGTCGTCCTGGCCGAGGTGGTCGAAGAGGGCGACCGCGAGCTCGCGCAGCCGGTCCCGCTCCTCCGGGGGCGCCTCGGGCACGGCCTCCACGATCAGCTCGAGCGCCCGCTCCTCGTCTCCGGCCTCGAGCGCCGCGAGCACCTCGGGCAGCTCGCCGCTCGCCCGCAGCTCCTCGACCACCGCCTGCAGGCGCGGCGGGGCGAGCAGCTCGTCCACGAACGCCGCCACCGCCGCCGGCCCCCGGGCGCCGGTGAACTCCGCCACCACACGCCCGTCGCGGAAGCCCTTCACAGCCGGGATGCCGTGCACGCGGAAGGCCGCCGCCAGGTCGGGATTCGCGTCCACGTCCACCTTGGCCAGCACGACCGCACCGTCGCGGCTTGCCACCTCGCGCTCGAGCACCGGGGCGAGCGCGTGGCAGGGCCCGCACCACTCGGCCCAGAAGTCGACGATCACGGGAACCTCCCGCGACCGCTCCACGACCTCGCGCTCGAAGGTGTCGCTGGTGACGTCCATCCCGGCTCTCAAACGTCGCGGCCGCTCGAGGTCATCCCTTGATCACCCCGATCGGGACGAGGCGGGCGACGCGGCGGGCGAGCCCGGCCTGCTCGACCACCCGCACGACGCGGTCGACGTCCTTGTAGGCGAAGGGCGCCTCCTCGGCGAGCCCCTTCGGCGAGGGGCAGCGGACGACGATGCCCTGCGCCTCGAGCTGACGCCGCAGCTCCCCGCCGCCGATCCGCTTGCGTGCGGCGGTGCGCGAGAGGCGCCGTCCGGCGCCGTGGCACGTCGTCCCGAACGAACGCTGCATCGCGCCCGGCTCTCCGGCGAGGACGAAGCTGGCCGTCCCCATCGACCCGGGGATGAAGACCGGCTGCCCGACCTCCCGGTAGGCGGCCGGGATCTCCTCCGAGCCCGCGGGGAAGGCACGCGTGGCGCCCTTGCGGTGGACGCACACCTCTCGGCCCTCGTGCACCTCTACCTTGGCCACGTTGTGGGCGACGTCGTAGACCTGGCGCGTGCCCTCCGCCACCTCCTTTCCCAGCACCGTCGCGATCGCGCTCCGCACCTCGTCCGCGATCGCCTGCCGGTTCGCCCACGCGAAGTTGGCGGCCGCGGCCATCGCTCCGAGGTACCGGCGGCCCTCCGGCGAGGAGGCCGGCGCGCAGGCGAGCTGGCGGTCGGGGAGGTGGATGCGGTAGCTCGCCAGGCGCGCGTCCATCAGCTTCACGTAGTCGGTGCAGACCTGGTGTCCGAGGCCGCGTGAGCCCGAGTGGATGAGCACCGTCACCTGTCCCGGCTCGAGCCCGAAGGCAGCGGCCGTCTCCCGGTCGAGCACCTCCGCCACCACCTGCACCTCGACGAAGTGGTTGCCCGAGCCCATCGTCCCCAGCTGGTCGCGCCCGCGCAGGCGGGCCCGCTCGGAGACGGCGGCCGGGTCGGCGCCCTCGAGCCGTCCCTCCGACTCGGTGTGCTCGATGTCGTCCGGCCGGACGCCCGGCAGGGCGCGGGGACCGTCGCGCAACACGTCGTCCAGCGCCGCGCCCCGCAGGTGCAGGCCGCCGCGCTTCCCCGCTCCCGCCGGGACGGCGCGCGAGATCTCGTGCACGAGCGCCTCCCGGCGCGCGCCCAGCTCGGGCTCGGAGAGGGGGAGGGCGAGCAGGCGCACGCCGCAGTTGATGTCGTAGCCGACGCCCCCCGGAGAGACGATGCCGTCGGGCAGCTCCGTCGCCGCGACGCCCCCGACGGGGAAGCCGTAGCCTTGGTGGATGTCCGGCATGGCGATCGCTGCGCCGACGACGCCGGGGAGCGTGGCGACGTTCTGGAGCTGCTCGAGCGAGAGGTCGCCCTCGATCTCGTGCAGGATCTCGTCGTCGGCGAAGATGCGCGCGGGGACGCGCATGTCCGCCCGGGCCGAGGCGGGGATCTCCCAGGTCGTCTCGTCGACGCGTACGAGCTCAGACATCGAGCACCACCCGACCTCTCCACGTCCCGTTCTCGGACCGGAAGCGGAGGCGATGGAGGGTGACCCCCTTGACCAGCGGCCGCGGCTCGCCCCGCCGCGCGCGCAAGACGCCGCTGACACGCGTCCCGTCGACGGTCAGGTCCGCGCCCTCGGGCACGAGCCCCTCGGCGTCGGCGAGGTAGAGGAGCTCGTCGAGCCAGGCGGCGAGGAGCGCCGGGCGGTCCGGCGCTTCCAGCTCGACGCGGCGCTCGACCGGCTCGCCCGTCCCGGGCCCGGTCAGCTCGGCGAAGGCGCGGAGCGCCTCTTGGAGGACGCCCTCCGGCGAGCCCGCCTCGAGCTCGACCTCGAGCTCCGCCGTGTGCTCGACGAAGCGGTACATCGCGCTTCGACTCTAGCGCGGCGGCCCGGCGCTCCGGCTTCGTAGAAGGCCGCATACGCGATCCGGAGAACCCCTCTTGCCCGCGCCGGCGGGCGGCGGAGAGACTCCGGGCGAGATGGCGTACCGGATCGTGATCCTCGGAGGCGGCACAGGCGGGACGATGGTCGCCAACCGCCTCCGGCGCCGCTACGAGCCCGAGGAGGCGGCGATCACGGTCGTCGACCGCGACGACCACCACGTCTACCAGCCCGGACTCCTCTTCGTCCCCTTCGGGCTCGCGTCCGTGGAGGAGATCGTGCGCCCACGCCACCGGCAGCTCCGCCCGGGGATCGAGTTCCGCCAGGACGAGGTCGAGCGGGTCGCGCTCGAGGAGGGCTGCGTGCTCCTCGCCGGGGGTACGGAGCTTCCCTACGACCTGCTGGTCGTGGCGACGGGGACGGTGCTCCAGCCGGAGGAGACGGAGGGCCTGACGGGGCCCGGCTGGAACGAGCGCGCGTTCACCTTCTACGACGTGCCGGGCGCGGAGCAGCTCGCGCGGGCGCTCGAGGCCTTCGAGGGCGGACGCGTGGTCGTCAACCTGATCGACCTGCCCATCAAGTGCCCGGTCGCCCCCCTCGAGTTCGCCTTCCTGGCCGACTGGTACTTCACCGAGCGCGCGCTCCGCGACCGCGTCGAGCTCGCCTTCGTGA
Organism: Gaiellaceae bacterium; assembly: GCA_035559835.1. Lineage (GTDB taxonomy): Bacteria > Actinomycetota > Thermoleophilia > Gaiellales > Gaiellaceae > GMQP-bins7. The sequence goes on along the minus strand of DATMAP010000206.1, from coordinate 13,613 downwards.
CGCCGCTCGACGCGGCCTTCACGACGCCGGTCGCGGCCGAGCGCCTCGCCGGGCTCCTGGCCGAGAAGCGGATCGAGCTCGTGACCGAGTTCGCGACCGGGCGCGTCGACGGGGAGCGCGGGCTCTTGGTGAGCTGGGACGAGCGGGAGGAGCGCTTCGACCTGCTCGTCACCGTGCCGCTGCACGGCGGCGCGCCCTACGTCGCGCGCTCGCCCGGGCTCGGCGACGACCTCGGCTTCGTCCCGGCCGACCCGCGGACGCTGCAGTCGCGCGCTGCGCCGAACGTCTTCGCCCTCGGGGACGCGGCCAGCCTGCCCATCTCCAAGGCCGGCTCGGTGACCCACTTCGAGGCGGAGACGCTGGTCGAGAACGTCGCCCGCTTCCTCGCCGGCGCGGAGCTCGAGCCGGGCTACGACGGGCACGCGAACTGCTTCATCGAGACCGGGTTCGGGAAGGCGCTGCTGATCGACTTCAACTACGAGACCGAGCCGTTGCCCGGACGCTTCCCGACCGCGCTGGGGCCGCTCCCGCTCCTCCGCGAGTCGCGGCTCAACCACCTGGGCAAGCTCATGTTCCAGTGGCTGTACTGGCACGTGCTCCTGCCCGGCCGCGACCTCCCCGGACTGCCGGCGCAGATGCCGGCGAGCGGGAAGGAGCGTCCGGCCGCGGCGGCTCGGAAGGAGGCGAGCACACCATGACCACGACCGAGCCGACGACCGCGGCCGTCGAGCGCGACGCCGAGGGCTTCCTCGTCCATCCGGAGCGCTGGACGCGGGAGCTGGCGGAGGAGATCGCCCGCGAGAGCGGGATCCCCGAGCTGTCCCCACGCCACTGGCAGGTGATCGAGTTCATGCGCAACCGCTACCTGGAGACGGGCGCCGCCCCCTCCATCCGCTCGCTGGGCAAGGAGTCGGGCGTCCCGATCAAGGAGCTGTACGAGCTGTTCCCCAAGGGGCCGGCGAAGCTCGCCGCCAAGATCGGCGGGATCCCCAAGCCCCGCGGCTGCATCTAGGAGGAGGCACCGATGACCGAGCTTCTGACCGCCCCCGAGACGGCGCCGGAGACCGAGCGCGAGCCGGTGCAGAAGGTCTCCATCGTCGTCTCCAAGGGCTCGCTGGAAGGGATCTACCCGGCGCTGATCATGGCCAACGGCGCGCGCATGGAGGGAATCGACGCCGACCTCTTCTTCACCTTCTTCGGGCTGGACGCGATCCGCAAGGACCGCCAAGGGAAGATCAGGGTGGCCACCGTCGGGAACCCGGGGCTGCACCTGCCGGCGCTCGTGGGCATCCTGCCCGGCATGTCCTGGGTCGCGACCAAGATGATGCAGCGACAGATGGAGAAGCTCGACATCCCGCCGATCGGCGAGTTCCTCGAGCTGATCCACGACTCGGGCGGGGGCATCTACGCCTGCCACGCGACGGTGGAGATGTTCGGCCTGACGATGGAGGACTTCGTCCCCCAGGTGGACGGCATCCTCACGGTCGGCGAGTTCTACGAGCGCAGCGCCGGCGCGCAGATCGTCTTCACGTAGCGGGCGCCGGGAGCCCGACGGGCTCCCGGTCGTCTCACCTCGCGACGACGACGTCCGCGCCGCAGCTCGCGAGGAGCGCGGCGTGCACGTCCTCCGGGGCCACGCCGGCCAGGCAGCGGTGCTCCAGGTCGACCGCGATCTCGGGCCAGCGCTCGAGCCCGAGCGAGCGAGCGCCGTGCTCCGAGCCGACGCGGTAGAGCTCCTCGACCCCGAACACGCCACGCCGCCCGGTCTGGCGGCGGGCGATCCCCTCCAGCTCGCGCAGCTCCTCGAAGGGGTCGATGCGGACGTTGGAGTCGGAGCCGATGCAGAGCGGGACCGAGCGCACGCGCAGGCGCTCGGCGGGGAGGAACCCGTCGCCGAGGTCGGACTCGGTGGTCGGGCAGGCGCAGACGGTGGTGCCCGTCGAGGCGAGCAGGTCGAGCTCGGCGCCGTCGGCGTGGGTGGCGTGGACGACCGTCGTCCGTTCCCCCAGCACGCCCGTGCGGGCGAGGAGCTCGATCGGCCGGCAGCCGTGCTCGCGCAGGCACTCCTCGACCTCGCGGGGCTGCTCGCCCGCGTGCACGTGCAGCGGCAGCTCCGCGCGCCGCGCGTAGCGGGCGATCTCCTCCAGCCACTCCGGCGGGCAGGCACGTATCGAGTGGGGGGCGAGGCCGACCCGGAGACCCTGCGCCTGCAGCTCCTCGACCTCGGCCAGGTACGCGGCCACGGTCGCCTGCCGGAAGCGGGGGAGCCCGCCGCGCGCGTAGGCGACGTGGAGGAGCACCAGCTCCACGCCTGCGGCGGCGGCGGCCTCGGCGGCGGCGATGGCCTCGTCCAGCCCCAGGTAGTGGAACTCCCCGACGGCGGTGTACCCGGCAGCGCGCATCTCCCGGTAGGCGGCCTCGTACGCCTTCCGGACGAGCTGCGGCGTCTGCCTCTCGGCCTCCGCGAGCATCACCTCGCGCCAGGCCCAGAAGTCGCCCCCGGCCGCGCGCCCGCGCAACGCGCGCTGGAAGGTGTGGCTGTGCGCATTGACGAACCCGGGCAGGGCGAGCGGATCCGGCACGGGGTGCGACGCTACCAGCGCGTAGGGTTCGGGCGTGACCTGGCCGGAGGTGCGCCGTCTCGTCCCGAACGCGCTCACGCTCCTGCGCTACGCCGCCGTGCCCGTCTTCGCCTGGCTCTTCCTCGCGGCCGGGGAGGGGCCGGCGTGGGGCGCCGGGCTGTTCTTCGCGGGCGCGGCCCTGACCGACCAGCTCGACGGCTACCTCGCCCGCCGCTGGCAGGTGGAGTCCCGCTTCGGGACGGTCGCCGACCCGCTCGCCGACCGGCTGATGATCGCGACTGCCTGCGTGCTGCTCTGGCTCGAGGGGAGGATCCCGGCGGCGGCGGCGGCCGTCGTCCTCTCCCGCGACCTCGTGCTCGTGGCGGGCTACAAGCTCCTCGTCCCGCGCGGGTACCCCTTCGAGGTCGCCTTCCTGGGCAAGCTCGCGACCTGGGTGCTGTACGCCTCGCTCGGGTTCGTGCTGGTGACGGAGGAGGGGACAGGCTGGCCGCTCGCGCTCCTCTGGGCCGGCGTGGCCCTGGCGCTCGCCGCGGGAGCGCAGTACGTGCTGCGGGCTCGGCGGGCGCTCCGCGGCGGCCCCGGAAGCAGGGACGCAGGCGCCGCCCGCGAATGAGATGGCTCAAGTCTCAAGCTGAGGTTGACCCCTCGGCGGAGTGGCTGCTTTACTCAGGACACCCACGAGGAAAGGCGACCGGTGGAACCACTTCCCGACCTCTCGACCCTGAGCGACGACGACCTGCGGACGATGATCCGCGAGCTGGAGGCCGAGGAGGACGAGATCTCCTTCCGGCGGCGCATGCTCCACGGCCGCATCGACATCCTCAGAGCCGAGCTCGTCGCGCGGCTGCGCGAGCAGGTCAGCGCGGGCGAGGCCCGGCTGGCCGACGTCGAGCGCCTGAGCGAGATCCTCTCCGCCAAGGTCGCACCCAAGACGGACGAGTGAGCCACGTCTACTGCCCGGAGTGCGGCTTCCGGAACGCCGCCAGCGCCAACTACTGCTCTCGCTGCGGCGCCCTCCTGGCCACGGAGACGGGAGCGGAGACGACCTTGAGCTTCGACGTCGCGGAGAGCGGGGAGGAGGGCGAGCTGGAGCCCGGAGCGGCGAGGATCGCCGGGCCCGCGCTGATCGTCCGCTCGGGGGGCGGGATGGCCGGCCAGGCCTTCGCCCCGGCCGCGGAGCGGACGCTGATCGGCCGCTCGCCGGAGTGCGATGTGTTCCTCGACGACGTCACCGTCTCCCGGCGGCACGCCGAGCTGGTGCGCGAGGGGGAGACGTTCACCATCCACGATCTCGGCAGCCTCAACGGCACCTACGTCAACCGCCGGCGGATCGAGTCGGCCGTCCTCGAGGACGACGACGAGGTCCAGATCGGCAAGTACCGGCTGACCTTCCGCTCGGGATGAGCACCATCGCCCCCACGAGACGCGGGCCGGGCGGCGCCGAGCCGCGCCTGCGGACGATCGGCGCCGTCTGCGAGGAGCTGCGGGAGGACTTCCCCGACGTCTCCGTCTCCAAGATCCGCTACCTGGAGGAGCAGGGCCTCATCTCTCCGCGCCGGACGCGCGGGGGCTACCGGCTCTTCTCCCCCGAGGACATCGAGCGGCTGACGACCATCCTGCGTCTCCAGCGCGACGAGTTCCTCCCGCTCCGGGTCATCCGGGAAGCGCTGGACGGGCCCGGGGCGGCAGCCGAGCGGACGCGGCGGCGGGGCGGGGGGCTGACCGGCCCGGAGGGCGAGATCGACCTGGCGGAGCTGTGCGAGCGCGCCTCCGTCACGCCGGAGCTGGTGCGCGACCTGGAGGAGTTCGGGATCGTCGTCTCTCGCAGCGAGGGCGGCGAGCGCCGCTACCGCGAGAGCGAGGCGGACATCGCGGCCGCCTGCGCCAGGTTCGCCCGCTTCGGGCTCGATGCCCGCCACCTGCGTATCTTCGTCACCGCGGCCGGACGCCAGGCGACCCTGATCGAGCAGATCGCCGCTCCCGGCCTGCGCTCCCGCAACGCGGAGCGGCGCAAGGCCGCCCTGGAAGACCTCCAGTCCCTGGCCCGCGCGGCCCAGGAGCTCTCGTCCCTCGTCCTCGCCCGCAACCTGCGGGCGACCGTCGAGCGCAGCGCATGACCCTCGACCTGCGCGACCGCGTCCGCGACGTCCCGGACTTCCCCTCCCCGGGGATCGTCTTCAAGGACGTGATGCCCCTGATCGCCGACGCCGAGTACTTCGGGGAGACCATCCGCCGCCTGGCCGAGTGGGCGCGCCCGCGGAAGCCCGACCTCGTCCTCGGGGCCGAGGCACGAGGCTTCATCTTCGGCGGCGCGCTCGCCTACGAGCTCGGCGCCGGCTTCATCGCCGCCCGCAAGCCGGGCAAGCTCCCGCGGGAGACCGTGGAGGCGACCTACGACCTCGAGTACGGGACGGACAGCCTGGAGGTGCACCGCGACGCCCTCGCTCCGGGGGCACGCGTGCTCATCCTCGACGACGTGCTGGCGACGGGCGGCACGGCCAAGGCCAAGGTCGAGCTGGTCGAGAGCCTGGGCGGGGTCGTGGCCGGGGTGCTGTTCGTGATCGAGCTCGAGTTCCTGCACGGACGGGAACGCCTCGCCGGGTACGACGTCCACTCGCTGATCCAGTACTGAGGCCGCGGCCACCCGTCGTCCTTCCGGTCGGGTACAAGGAGAGCATGTACGACCCGCTGACCACGAGCTACATGTTCCCGTGCCCGCACGGGGGCCACGAGCGCGTGCCGCTCTCCTCCTTCCGCCTGCTCGAGCGGCTGCCGGGTGCTGCCCACCCGGCCGTGTTCTGCGTCCTCTTCGCGTGCGGCTGTGGAGAGGAGCACCGGGGGCTCGTCTCCCACGACGTCCTCGACTGGGCGCCGCTCGCCGGGGCGGGGGAGGGGACGTTCCGCAACCTCCTCACCGACCGCGACGACCCGGTCGCCGGAGAGCTGGCCGATCTCGCCGCGACCCGCATCCACGCGGGGTCATGGCCGTGGAGCTTCTACTGCTACCTCGAGGATCGCCCTCGGCCGGCGACACCATCCGCCTTCACCCTGATCGCCCCGGGGGGGCGGGCGCTGGGGGTGGCTGTCCGCTGCCCGTCCTGCTCGGCCGTCTCCATCAACCTCGTCACCCGGGAGCACCTCGACATCCCCTTCTGGAACGACCGCCGCGTCGGCGTCGTCGGGCACGTCTTTCGCGCGGACGCGCTCCGAGCGCTGGACGAGTTCCGGCAGGCGCTCCACTCGGCGCTCTTCGACGAGAGGAGGCTCGATCTCGAGCGCTGACCCGCCGGCCCGTTCCCTCCCGCCAGGGATGACGGGACGCCGGAGCGCGGCCGATGCTCGCTCCATGAGCGCCGCCGTGCTGACGAAGATCGCGCCGCATGGGTCGAGCCGCCTCTTGGCGGTCGTGGCGGCGCTCGACGAGCAGGGGCAGCGCCCGCGGCCGTCCGCGTTCGTCCGGCTCGAGGCAGCGCTCGGCCGGGAGCTGGCCGACCGCCTCGTCAGCGCGCTCAGCGCCGAGCAGGCCCGCTAGCAGCGAGCCCGGCCGGCTGGCGCTGACTCCTTCCGGGCGGCGGTCGCTCTACCTGGCGCCGGGACGGTCGCTTCCCCGCGTGCGCACGAAGAGGAAGATCGCCGCCGCGGCGACGAGCGAGAGCACGAGCGACTCCGCGCCGGGGAACCCGACGGCCAGCGCGCCGAGCCACAGGTAGAGGAAGAACACGACCGCCCAGACGAACGCCTGGACGCCGGGGTCGATGCTCGGCAGGCGCAGGTGCACGGCCCGCGATCCTAGCAGGGGTGCACCGGCTGGACCAAAGAAATTCACCGAGCCGGTGGCGCTTTCGTCCACCCTGCCCGCCGACCGTCCGCTTCCGCGTAGAGCCTTCGAGCGGGGCTTCGACCTAGTCGCGCTCCGTGCTCGGTGCAAGGGGGAAGCTATTGCAGCGGGGGAGGAGGGTCAAGTGCTCCGCACGGACGATTGTCGCAAATTGCGACCTTTTTCTTCGGCCGGCAGACCGAGGAGAGAGGTCGGGAGCGGCGCGTAGGATGTCCGGCGTGCGCCGCCCCGCCATCTACGCCGCTGCGGCCGCGGCGCTCGCGCTCGCCGCCGGGCTCACGCTCCTCGGAGCAGGGGACGACCCCGCCGCGCTGACGAACGCGCAGGCGCTCGTCCTCGGGCTGGTGCAGGGGCTGACCGAGCTCCTGCCGATCTCCTCGTCGGGCCACCTCATCCTCGTCCCCTGGGCGGCCGACTGGACGAGCCTGACCGAGAACGAGCGCTTCAACCAGACCTACGACGTCGCCCTCCACCTCGGCACGCTCGTCGCGGTCGGGGTCTACTTCCTCGAGGACGTGACGCGCCTCGTGCGCGCCTGGCTCGGCTCGGTCGCCCGGCGGCGGATCGCCTCCGCCGACGAGCGGGTCGCGTGGTTCGTGCTCGTTGCGACGATCCCCGCCGGCGCCGCCGGGCTGCTCGGGGAGAACGCGATCGCGGACAGCCTCGGCGAGCCCTGGCAGATCGCGCTCCTGCTCGCCGCAGGTGCAGCGCTGCTGCTCTGGGCCGACCGCTCCTCCCAGGAGCGCGCGATGGGAGACCTGGGGTTGCGGCACGCGCTGGCCATGGGGTTCGCGCAGGCGCTCGCCCTCGCCCCCGGCGTGTCGCGCTCGGGGATCACGATCACGGCCGGCCGCCTCATGCGCCTCGACCGCGACGCCGCCGCCCGCTTCTCCTTCCTCCTGCTGCTCCCGACCGTGCTCGGCGCCGTCCTGCTCAAGGGAGTGGGGGACGTGCTCCTCGGCGACCTCCCGCCCGGGTGGAAGGGGCCGTTCCTCGTCGGCACGCTCGCCTCCCTGGGGAGCGGCCTGCTCGCGATCGATTGGCTGCTCGGCTACGTCCGCCGGCACACCTACGGCGTCTTCGTCGCCTACCGCGTCGCCGTCGCCGCGCTCGTGCTCGTCGTGATCGCGAGCGGAGCGCGGGCAGCGACGTTCTAGGGGATGGGCCGTGAGCCGAGCGACTTGACATAACGCCCGTTATCGTGCACGCGCGGGCGGTGCCCTCCGGGCGGGGGATTCGTCGCTGCGACCCCTAGACAGACGGCACCTGGATGCGAGAGAGTGTCGGTTGACACGTTTCGGGTTCCCCGCTGCGCGTGAGCCAGATCGACATCGAGCACATCCTCGCCGGTGAGGACATCCGCCAGCTGCTCGAGCAAGCCGAGCAGAGCGGGTCTGTCCGCGCGTCCGATCTGGCCGAGATCGCGGAGGCCTACGAGCTGACGGAGCTGGAGCAGGACGCGCTCCTGCGCGAGCTCGACCAGCGCGGGATCGAGATCGCGGAGGAGCCGCTCTCGCACTCGGAGGTGGTGGCCGCGATCACCGCGCCCGTGGAGACGACGACGGACGCGCTCCAGCTCTTCCTGCGCGAGGCCGGGCGCCACCAGCTCCTGACCGCCGCCCAGGAGGTGGAGCTGGCCAAGCGGATCGAGCGCGGCGACCTGGAGGCGAAGGACCGGATGATCCAGTCCAACCTGCGCCTGGTCGTCTCGATCGCGAAGAACTACCGCAACCAGGGGCTCCCCTTCCTCGACTTGATCCAGGAAGGGACGCTGGGCCTCATCCGGGCGGTGGAGAAGTTCGACTGGCGCCGCGGGTTCAAGTTCTCCACCTACGCCACCTGGTGGATTCGGCAGGCCGTCGCGCGGGCGCTCGCCGACAAGGCGCGCACGATCCGCATGCCCGTGCACATCGTCGAGCGCCTGCAGAAGATCAACCGGGCCGACCGCCTGCTGTGGACGCAGCTCGGGCGCGAGCCCACGCTGGAGGAGATCGCCGAGGAGGCGTCCCTCACCGTCCAGCAGGTACTCGAGGTGCGGGCGGCCGCGCGGGCCTCGACCAGCCTGGACGCGCCCGTCGGGGACGGCGAGGACGCGGTCTTCGGCGACTTCGTCGCCGGCGACGACCTCCTCCCCGAGGAGGCAGTCGAGCTGCACCTGCGCAGCCAGGCGCTGCGCCGGGCCCTGGCGGCGCTTCCCGAGCGGGAGCGCGAGGTCGTGGTCATGCGCTACGGCCTCGGCGGCTCGGAGCCCCAGACGCTGGAGGAGATCGGCCGCCGGCTGGGGCTGACGCGGGAGCGCGTGCGCCAGATCGAGCTGGAGTCGCTCCGGCGCCTGGCCGGGCTGCGCGAGCTCGAGTCCGTGGACGCGACCTGAGCGCCCGCCGGACGGACGAGCGCCAGGACCAGCGGCCGCCTCGCGGCCGCGCTTCAGGGCCCGTCGCGCGAGCTACGAGCGCAGGTAGACCTCGAGCCCCGGAGCGACCGTGCGCAGCTCCCGCAGCGCCCGAGCCTCGAGCTGGCGGACGCGCTCGCGCGTGATCCCCAAGTTCGCGCCCACCTCCTCCAGGGTGCGCGGGCGTACGCCGTCCAAGCCGAAGCGCTCGATGAGGACACGCCGCTGGCGGGGCTGGAGCTTCGCCAGCGCCTCCAGCAGCTCCGAGGACCGGGCCCGATCGGCGGTCTCGGTCTCCGGCTCGTTCGCGCTCACGTCGGCGATGAGGTCGGCCACGCTCGAGTCTCCCTCGCCGATCGGCGTCTCCAGGCTGACCGGATCCTGGACCAGCTCCAGCAGCTCCTGCACGCGCTGGGCGGGAACGCCCAGCTCGGCGCCGATCTCGTCCAGGGACGGGTCGCGGTTGAGCCGCTGTCCGAGGAGCCGCCGCGTCTTCGTCACCCGGCGCACCTGGTCGGCGACGTGCACCGGGAGACGGATCGTCCTGCCCTGCTCGGCGAGGGCGCGCGAGATCGCCTGCCGGATCCACCAGGTGGCGTAGGTGGAGAGCTTGAAGCCGAGGCGGTAGTCGAACTTCTCCACCGCGCGGATCAGGCCGAGGTTGCCCTCCTGGATCAGGTCGAGGAGCGGCACTCCGGCCCGCGTGTAGTGACGCGTGATGGACATGACGAGCCGGAGGTTCGACTCGATCAGCTTCCGCTTGGCCTCCTCGTCGCCCTCGTCCTTGCGGCGGGCCAGCTCGCGCTCCTCGGCCGGCGTGAGCAGCCGGCCGTCGCCGATCTGACGGACGTACAGCTTCAGCGGGTCGTCTGCGCTCGGCCCTTCGAGACCGGAGCCCTCCGTCGGCCCGGGCTCGTCCGCGAACGCCGGCCCCTCGTCGTCGGGCGGGTCGAAGAGATTCTCGGCGGCGGTTCCCTTCACGCCCGCCTTATCGGCCGCTCGCCTGCCCCGCTTGAGGGATCGGCGCCGCGGCGAGGGATCCGAAGGAGGACCGCGAAGCGTGACGCAGCCCGTGCCAACCCCGCTACCATCGTCGTCGTCTCACTCCCTGCGGCGCCGTCCGAGCGCGGCGCGCTTCTGAGCTTCCATGTGCGGAATCGCTGGCTACAGCCTCGGCCCTTCCTCGTCCGTCGAGCGGACGCTCGCGGCGCAGGCTCTGCTCGCGGGCATTGCCGAGCGCGGCGCGGACGCCGTCGGCTACGCCCACCGGCGCGCCGGCGGGCCGATCGCGATCACGAAGCTGCGCGGCGGGGCGAGCGCGCTCCTGGACGAGCTCGACGTGCCCCCCGACGCCGACCAGGCGCTCCTCCACGTGCGTGACTACACGAAGGGCCACCCCGATCTCGCCGCCAACAACCACCCCATCCGTCACGGCAGCGTCGTCGGGGTGCACAACGGGGTGGTCGTCAACGACGACGAGCTGCTCGCCCGCTACGGTCTCGAGCGCCACGAACCCGGGATGAGCGTCGACTCGGAGGCGATCTTCGCGCTCGCCGAGCGTCGCCCGGACGATCCGCGCGCCCTCGCCGAGCTGCGCGGGACGATGGCCGCAGCCTGGCTCGACGAGCGCGAGCCGGAGGCGCTCTACCTCGCCCGCGGGCTCGCGCGGCCGCTCTGGATCGGGCGCGGGGGCGGCGACCTCTTCTTCGCCTCCACGCGGAGGGCGCTCCGGATCGTCGAGGCCGTGCTGCGCCGGCCGCTCGAGCTGACGGCCCTACGCGAGGGACGCTGGCTGCGCGTCGTGGCCGGCGAGGCGGTGCGCGAGCGGCGCTTCCGCGTCGACCGGAGCTACCGCGAGCCGGAGCTGCTCCCGCCCGTGCGCACGCCCCACGAGGGGCTGACCTGCCTCGCCCGGGTCGCCGCGCTCAGCTCAGCCTCCCCGTCCGCCTAGCGTGCCGTCGGGGCCGATCTCCTCGCCCTGCGCACGGAGGCGCTCGCGCACGAGGTACTGGAACGCGGTCCACGCCCCGCTCGGGACGTCTACCAGCCGGTAGACCTGCCACTCGGAGAGCAGCTCCGGCTGCGTTCGCCGCGCTTCCGCCCAGTCCGCCATCTTCGGCAGCCGGCCCAACCGGCGCGCGAGCTCCGCGCCCTGCTCGAGCGCGCGCTCGAGCCGCTCCTCCCCGCGCAGGACGTCGAAGCCCGCCTCGCGTAAGGCCTCCGTGAACGACCCGAACGTGTGTGCGTAGAGCGAGACGGAGGGGAGGGTGCGCCGGCGGGCGGCGAGGTCGCGGGCGGTCGGCGTCCGCCCCAGCTCCTCGCCGAGCGCCCGAAGCTGCGCGAGCAGCTCCTCGCGCGTGAGGAAGCGGCGCGGGAGGAGCCCGGCGGCGCGTTTGGCGGCATTCCAGGTGCCGAAGTGCTCGATCACGGTCTGCGGATGGATCCGCGCCTCCCGGTCCTGCGCGAACTCCCGCATCGTCGGGGAGCGCCCGAGGCGCCGAGCGGCCGCGCGCAGCTCCTCCAGGATCTGGTCGTCCGTGTAGCGGCGGCGAAGCCCCGCCCGGAAGGCGGCCAGCTCGGCCTCGTCGATCGGAGGCCCGGAACGGGGACGGGAGCGCGGACGGGCCATCGGCCGCAATCAGCTTAGAGCATCTTGTGGAATCTGCAAGTTGTCCAGAGCAGGCCGGCCTCCTCCCCACTCGCTACCCTCGCCCTCGGTGGACCTTCGCCTGACCCTGGAGACGTGGGCTGCCCGGGCGACGGGCGCGCTCTCGCGGGCCGCCGGGCGGGGCGGCGGCACCACCTTGCCCGGGAAGCTGCTCTGGAAGCTCGACCCGGACGCCGTCGACGCTCTCGCGGCGCGGCTGCCGGGAGGGATCGCGCTCGTCTCGGCGACGAACGGGAAGACGACCACGGCGGCGATGGTCGCGCGGATCCTGGACTCGGACGGCCGCCTGGCCTGGAACCGGGCCGGCGCCAACCTCCTTTCCGGGATCGCCTCGGCGCTCGTCGCCGCCGGCGGGGCTGAGCAGGGGCTGTTCGAGGTCGACGAGGGCGCGCTGCCCGAGGCGCTCCGGCGCCTGCGCCCGCGCGCCCTCCTGCTCGGCAACCTCTTCCGCGACCAGCTCGACCGCTACGGGGAGCTGGAGCTGGTCGCCGAGCGCTGGCGCGAGGCGGTCGCAGAGGCGCTTCCGGCCGGGTCCGCGCTCGCCGTGAACGCGGACGACCCCGTCCTGGCCGAGCTCGCGGCCTCCCACTCCCCGGTCCTGCGCTTCGGCCTCGACGATCCGCGCCATGCCCGCCCGTCCCTCCAGCACGCCGCCGACTCGAAGTACTGCCTGCGCTGCGGGACGCCGTTCATCTACGCCGCAGCCTACGTCGGCCACTTGGGCGACTACCGCTGCCCCGCCTGCGGGCAGGAGCGGCCGCCGCTCGACGTGGCCGCCCGCGAGATCGAGCTGGAGGGGCTGCGCGCGGCCCGCTTCCGCCTGGACACGCCCGCCGGGTCGGCCGAGGTCGAGCTGGCGCTGCCGGGGCTGTACAACGTCTACAACGCGACCGCGGCTGCCTCGCTCGCCCTCTCGCTCGGCGTCCCCCTCTCCCGGATCCGGGACGGCTTGGCGGAGTTCTGGGCCGCGTTCGGGCGCGCTGAGCGGATCGTCGCCGGGCGCAAGGGGGTGACCCTCCTCCTGATCAAGAACCCGGCCGGCGCGAACGAGGTCCTGCGCACGCTCGAGACCGGCGTCCCGCCCGTGCTCGTCTTGGCGCTGAACGACGCGATCGCCGACGGCCAGGACGTCTCCTGGATCTGGGACGTCGACTTCGAGCCCCTCCTCCCCCACGTCGAGCGTGTGGTCGCGACGGGCGAGCGCGCCGCGGAGCTCGGCCTCCGACTGCTCTACGGCGGCCTGCCCGAGGACCGGCTCGAGGTCGTGCCCTCGCTCGAGCAGGCGCTCGACCGCGGCTTGGAGCTGACCGAGGCGGGGACGGAGCTGGTCGTCCTTCCTACCTACACGGCCATGCTCGCCCTGCGCGCGATCCTCGCCCGGCGCGGGCTCGTCCGCCCGTACTGGGACGGTGGCGAGCCATGAGGATCCGCGTCGGGCACCTCTACCCGCAGCACCTGAACATCTACGCCGACCGGGGCAACATCGCCGTCCTCGCCCGCCGGGCGGCGCTGCGCGGGCACGAGCTCGCGGTCGACGCGATCGGCCCCGGCGACCCCCTGCGGCCGGATGGGTACGACCTGCTCTACGTGGGCGGGGGGCAGGACCGCGAGCAGGCCCTGATCGCGCCAGACCTCGCCGCCAGAGGCGGGGCGATCCGGGAGGCCGTCGCGGGAGGCACGGCGCTCCTCGCCGTCTGCGGCGGCTACCAGCTCCTCGGCCGCGGCTACCGCGGCCGCGACGGCTCCCTGCTCCCCGGCGCCGGCCTCTTCCCGCACGAGACGGTGTCCGGGGCGGTGCGGATGATCGGGGACGTGCTCCTCGAGTGCGAGCTGGAGCCGGGCGAGCGGAGGCTGCTCGCCGGGTTCGAGAACCACGCCGGCCGGACCCTCCTCGACCCAGGCGCGACGCCGCTCGGCCGGGTCGTGTACGGGTTCGGAAACGACGGGGAGTCGGGGTTCGAGGGCTGCCGCGTCGGCCGAGCGATCGGGACGTACCTGCACGGTCCGCTCCTGCCCCGCAACCCGTGGCTCGCCGACTGGCTCCTCGTCCAGGCGCTCGCGCACGCGTGCGGCGGCGAGGCGCCGCCGCTCGAGCCGCTGCCCGACCGGCTCGAGGCCGAGGCCTTCCGCATC
>DATMAP010000205.1:0-7172 GCA_035559835.1 Gaiellaceae bacterium | reverse complement strand
CCGGGCGCCTCCAGCAGGACGAGCCGCGGGCGCCCGCCGACGGCCTTCTTGTCCCGCGCGAGCGCGGCCCAGGCCGCCTCCGGGTCGACGCGGACCGGCCGCGGGCGCAGCAGCTCCCCGACGGTGCGCGCTTCGGCCTCGAGCCCGGACAGGCGCAGGGCCGCGAGGAGGCCGAGCGCGACCGCCTGCCCGTGCGGGAGGGCGTAGCCGGAGGCCGCCTCGAGTGCGTGCGCGAAGGTGTGGCCGAGATTGAGCTGGGCGCGCTCTCCCCGCTCGTAGGGGTCGCGCAGGCAGACGGCGGCCTTGAAGGCGGCGCAGCGGCGCACCTGCTCCGGGGGCGGCAGCTCCCAAAGCGGCTCGCCGGCGAGCAGCCCGGTCTTGACCACCTCGGCCAGGCCGTTCGCCTGCTCCTGCGCGGGCAGCGTCTCCAGCAGGGCCGGGTCGAGCACCGTCCGCGCGGGCCAGTGGAAGGCGCCGACGAGGTTCTTCCCCTCGGGGAGGTCGATCCCCGTCTTGCCCCCGATGGCCGCGTCCACCTGGCCGACGAGCGTCGAGGGCACCGCCACCCAGGCGATCCCGCGCAGGTAGGTGGCGGCGACGAAGCCGGCGAGGTCGGTCGTCGAGCCGCCCCCGACGGCGACGAGCGTGGAGCCGCGCTCGAGCCGCAAGGCCCGCCAGAGCCGCTCGGCCTCGGCCAGGGTCTTCGCCGCCTCCCCGGGCGGCACGGTCAGCGTGGCCTCGAGCGCGTGCAGCGCGGCCACGCGCTCGTCGGCCACGACCGCGTCCCCGCGCGCCTCCCGGTGGGAGGTGCACACGATGCCGGCCGCGGCCAGCACGGCGCCGTCGGGGTCGCGTGCGCGGCCGTCGGCGACCCGCTCGTACAGCTCCCGGCGCTGCTCGTACAGCGCCCGGAACGACTCCGGCTCGCGGGCGAGCGGACGCCCGCTCCCGGCCGTGCGCTCCCAGGCCTCCTCGGGCGAGACCTCGAGCAGGCAGCAGAACGCGTGCTCGGCGAGCGCAGCCCGGGTCGCCTCCGAGCCGAGCGCGCCCCCACCGAGCTCGAGCACCGCCAGGGGCCGGCGGGCGAGCAGGTCGATGGCGGCCCGCTCCTCGAGCTCGCGGAAGGCGGCCTCCCCGCGGCCTGCGAACAGCTCGGGCACGGAGACCCCCGCGCGGGACTCGACCTCGGCGTCCACGGACAGGAACGGGCGGCCCAAGCGCCGCGCCAGCTCGGGGCCGAGGGTCGACTTCCCGGCGCCCATGAAGCCGACGAGGGCGAGGTGGCGATCTAGCGCGTGCTCGGCCAGGAGATCCGCTCCAGGTAGGCGCGCTGCGCGGCGAGCACGTCCACGAGCGCGTCGCCGCCGAACTTCTCCCGTGCGGCGCGGGCCAGCTCCCAGGCGACCGCGGCCTCGGCCACGACCGCGAGCGCCTCCACCGCCTGCACGTCGCTGCGCTCGACGAGCGCCTGCGCGGGCTCGCCCGTGGCCAGGTCGACCGAGCCGAGCGGGCGCATCAGGGTCGGCAGCGGCTTCATCGCGGCCCGCACGACGACGGGCTCGCCGTTCGTGACCCCGCCTTCGAGCCCGCCGGCGCGGTTCGTCCGGCGCTCGAGGCCGGGCTCCAGCTCGTCGTGCGCCTGCGAGCCCCGCAGGCGTGCGAGCGCGAAGCCCTCGCCGATCTCGACCCCCTTCACCGCCTGGATGCCCATCAGCGCGGCCGCGAGCCGGGCGTCCAGCCGGGTGTCCTTCTCCGCGTAGGAGCCGAGCCCCGGAGGCACGCCCTCGGCGACGACCTCGACGACGCCGCCGAGCGTGTCGCGGTCGGCACGCGCGCGGTCGGTCGCCCGCTTCCAGCCTTCCTCGCTCGTCTCGCCGCCGATCTCGAGCACGCGGCCGGCGACGGAGACGCCGAGCGCGGCCAGGAACGCCTTCGCCACCGCCCCGGCGGCGACGTGCGCCGCCGTCTGCCGCGCGCTCGCCCGCTCGAGCGCGTTGCGGACGTCGGCGTGGCCGAACTTGAGCGTGCCCGCGAGGTCGGCGTGGCCGGGACGGGGCAGCGTCACGGGCGCCGTCCCCTTCCCGCTCGGCTCGCCCTCCGGCGGCCAGGGACTCATCCCCCAGGCCCAGCTTCGGTGGTCGCGGTTGCGGATCAGGAGCGCGAGCGGGGTTCCCAGGGTGACCCCGTGGCGGAGCCCGGCCAGGACCTCGACCTCGTCGCGCTCGATCCGCTGGCGCGGGCTGCGCCCGTAGCCGGCGCGCCGGCGCGCGAGGTCGCCGTCGATCGCCGCCCGCTCCAGGCGGAGGCCCGCCGGGAGCCCGCTCACGATCGCGACCAGGGCGGGCCCGTGCGACTCGCCCGCGGTGGTCAGGTGGAGGCTCACGGCGGCAAGCCTAGTGCGGCGCGCATGGCCGCGACCGGGGCCTTCCGACCCGTCCAGCGCTCGAAGGAGGCGGCGCCCTGCGCGACGAGCACCTCGAGCCCGGAGACGACCCTCGCCCCCGCCGCGCGGGCCGCCCGCGCGGTCGCGGTCTCCGGGTAGGGGAGGTCGATCAGCGTCTGCTGCGGCCGCAGCTCGACGAGCACCTCCTCCCGGGCCGCAGTCGCGTTCACGACCAAGTCGGCGTCGCGGATGTCGGGCGGCCACGCCCCGCGCCGGGCGAAGGAGCGTGCGTGCGGGAGCGCCTCCAGGAACGCCACCGCCGCCCCGCCGTCGCCGAGCACGACCGGGCGCTCGGCCTCGAGCCCGGCGAGGATCGCCGCATCCGTGGACGACGCCTCCAGCCGGTCCCCGCGCACGACGAGCGTGTTCACCGAGGCGAGCTCGGCGCCGCAGAGGCGAGCCGCGGCGAGCTTGTGCGGGGCGGTCACGTTCGCGCCCACGAAGCCGAGCGCGGCCAGGCCGCGCAGGGCCTCCTCCAGGCGCTCGGGCGGGACCGGGAGCGGCACGTAGGCCCAGTCGAGACCCGCCGCGGCGAAGGCCGCGTTCTGCATCCGCGGCGAGAGCGAGTGCTCGACCGGCCAGCCGAGGATGCCCACGAGGCGCGTCGTGCCTTCGATCCTGCGCACGGTGCGAGTATCGCCGCCCGGGGCCGGCGGGGAGAACCACCTGCGCGCGAGGCTCGTATATAGTCGCAACGATCACGTTCGGCTGCGAGGCGCCGCGGCCGCGGCGCCGCCGCGAGGAGAGGAGGCGCTTCCCGTGTACCCGGCGTCGTTCGAGTACTTCGCGCCCCGGAGCCTGGACGAGGCGCTCGCCGTCCTCGAGCGCTTCGGCGACGAGGCGAAGGTCCTGGCGGGCGGGCAGAGCCTGATCCCGCTGCTCAAGCTCCGGATCGCCGCGCCCCGGGCGCTCGTCGACCTCAACCGGATCGAGGGGCTCGACGAGCTGGGCGAGCGCGAGGGTGCGCTCCACCTGGGCGCGCTCGTCCGGCACAAGGCCTGCGAGCGCTCGGAGCTGCTGCGCGGGCGCTACCGCGTCCTCGGCGACACGGCGCCGCAGGTCGCCGACCCGATCGTCCGCAACCTGGGGACGGTGTGCGGCTCGGTCGCGCACGCCGACCCTCAGGGCGACTGGGGCTCCGCGCTGCTCGCGATCGGGGCGGAGGTGGTCGCGCGCGGGCGCTCGGGCGAGCGGGCGGTCCCGGTCGAGCAGTTCTTCCAGGCCCCCTTCACGACCGCCCTCGAGCCGGGCGAGATCGTCACGGGCATCCGCGTCCGCGATCCGGGGCCGCGCGCGAGCGGGACGTACCTGAAGCTCGAGCGCAAGGTCGGCGACTTCGCGACCGTCGGCGTCGCCGTCCACGTCTCGCTCGACGACGGGAGGATCGGGCGGGCCGGGATCGCCCTCACCGGCGTCGGGCCGACCAACCTGAAGGCGGAGGAGGCCGAGCGGGCGCTCGCCGGGGCCGAGCCGGACGAGGAGGCGATCGCCGCCGCCGCCCGGCTCGCCGCCGAGGCCGCCCAGCCGCTGGACGACCTCCGCGGGAGCGCGGAGTACAAGCGCAACGTCGTGCGGGTCTTCGTCGAGCGGGGGCTGCGGACTGCGGTCGCGGCTGCCCGGGAAGCGTAGGGAAGGAGGCAAGCCGTGGCAGTCCAGGAAGCCGTCTTCACCCGGCCCGTCACCGTCTCGGTGAACGGGGTGGAGCGCTCGGCGGAGGTCGAGACGCGGCTCTTGCTCGTCCACTTCCTCCGTCAGACGCTCGGCCTGACCGGCACGCACCTCGGCTGCGACACGACGAGCTGCGGGGCCTGCACCGTCCTCCTCGACGGGGTTCCGGTCAAGTCCTGCACCGTCTTCGCCGTCCAGGCCGACGGCCGCTCGCTGACGACCGTCGAGGGGCTCGAGTCCGGGGGCGCCCTGCATCCGATCCAGGAGGCCTTCAGCGCCGAGCACGGGCTCCAGTGCGGCTTCTGCACGCCGGGGATGATGCTGACGGGGGTCGCCCTGCTCGCCGAGAACCCGGATCCGAGCCCGGAGGAGATCCGCTGGGCGATCTCCGGGAACATCTGCCGCTGCACCGGCTACCAGAACATCGTCAAGGCGATCCAGCGCGCGGCCGCGACGCTGAGGGAGGAGAGCTAGCGATGGCGACGACGCACGAGATCCGCGGCCTCGGCCACTCCGTCCGCCGCAAGGAGGACGACCGCTTCATCCGCGGCAAGGGCACCTACGTCGACGACATCGTCCTGCCGGGGATGCTCCACCTCGAGCTCCTGCGCAGCCCGGTCGCGCACGCGCGCATCCGCTCGATCGACACCTCCCGGGCGCAGGCGCTCCCGGGCGTGGTCGCCGTCGTCACTGGCGAGCTGCTCGCCCAGCACAACCTGGCCTGGATGCCGACGCTCTCGGGTGACACGCAGGCGGTGCTCGCCACCGACAAGGTGCGCTTCCAGGGACAGGAGGTGGCCGCGGTCGTCGCCGAGAGCCCCTACATCGCCAAGGACGCGCTCGAGCTGATCGAGGTCGACTACGAGCTCCTGCCGGCGGTCACCTCGCCGCAGCAGGCCCTGGCCGAGGGCGCGCCCCTGATCCGCGACGACAAGAAGGGGCAGACCTCGAACCACATCTACCACTGGGAGGCCGGGGACAAGGAGGCGACCGACCGCGCCTTCGCCGAGGCCGACCGGGTGGTCTCCCTCGACACCTTCTACCCCCGCTGCCACCCTGCTCCGCTCGAGTGCTGCGGCTGCGTCGCCGACGTCAACCCGGCCACGGGCAAGGCGACCATCTACATGACCTCGCAGGCCCCGCACGCCCACCGCACGCTCTTCGCGCTCGTGGCCGGCCTGCCCGAGCACAAGATCCGCATCGTCTCCCCCGACATCGGGGGCGGCTTCGGGAACAAGGTGCCGATCTACCCCGGGTACGTGGTCGCCACCGCCGCCTCGCTCCTGCTCGGCCGCCCGGTGAAGTGGATCGAGGACCGCACCGGGAACCTCAGCTCGACCGGCTTCGCCCGCGACTTCCACATGCACGGCGAGCTGGCGCTCCGGGGAGACAGGATCACGGGGCTCCGGGTCAAGCTGCTCTCCGACAACGGCGCCTTCTTCGCGGACGCGCAGCCGAGCCGGTTCAAGGCGGGGCTCTTCCACATCGTCACCGGCTCCTACGACATCCCGGCCGCGCACATCGAGGCCGACGGCGCGTACACGAACAAGGCGCCCGGCGGGGTCGCCTACCGCTGCTCGTTCCGGGTCACGGAGGCCTCGTACCTGATCGAGCGGCTCGTCCAGACGGCCGCCTACGAGCTCGGGGTCGACCCCGCGGAGCTGCGGCTGCGGAACTTCATCCAGCCGGAGCAGTTCCCCTACCGCTCGGCGACCGGCTTCGTCTACGACTCCGGCGACTACCCGACGGCGCTCCGCCTGGCGCTGGACAAGCTCGGCTACGAGGAGCTGCGCCGCGAGCAGGCCGAGGCGCGCGCCCAGGGCAGGCTGCTCGGGATCGGGCTCGCCTGCTTCACCGAGGTCGTGGGCGCCGGGCACGGGACGGAGTACGACATCGCCGGGCTGCGCATGTTCGACTCCGCCGAGCTGCGCGTGCACCCGACGGGCAAGGCCATCCTCAAGCTCGGCGTGCGCTCGCAGGGGCAGGGCCACGAGACGACCTTCGCGCAGATCATCGCCCAGGAGCTCGGCATCCCCTATGAGGACGTCGAGGTCCAGGAGGGCGACACGGACAACACCCCCTACGGCCTGGGGACGTACGCGAGCCGGTCGACGCCCGTGGCGGGGGCGGCCGCGGCCACGATCGCGCGGGAGCTGCGCGAGAAGGCGCGCACGATCGCCGCGCACCTGCTCGAGGCGGCCGAGGAGGACCTCGAGTGGGAGCCCGGCCGCTTCTCCGTGAAAGGCTCGCCCGACCGGTCGGTGACGATCCAGGACGTCGCCTTCGCGGCCTACACGAACCTCCCCGAGGGCCTCCAAGCCGGGCTCGAGGGCGTCCACTACTACGACCCGCCGAACATGACCTTCCCCTTCGGGACGTACGCGGTCGTGGTCGAGATCGACCGCGGCACCGGCGCCTGGAAGGTCCTGCGCGTGGTCGCGGTCGACGACTGCGGCGTGCGCATCAACCCGATGATCGTCGAGGGCCAGATCATGGGCGGGCTGACGGAGGGGTTCGGGATCGCGGCCATGGAGCTGATCACCTTCGACGAGGACGGCAACTGCATCGGCTCCACCTTCATGGACTACCTGCTCCCCACCGCCTGGGAGACGCCGGAGTTCGAGCTGGCGGAGACGGTCACCCCCTCCCCCCACCACCCGCTCGGCGCCAAGGGCGTCGGCGAGTCGGCCACGGTCGGGTCGCCGGCGGCCTACGTGAACGCCGTCGTCGACGCGCTCGCGCACGCGGGCATCCGCAACATCGACATGCCCCTGACCTCGGACAAGGTCTGGCAGGCGCTCGTGGAAGCGGGGCTCGCGGAGTGACGAGGCCCGAGCAGGTCCTCCTGGAGGCGGCCCGGCTCGCCGCCGCCGGGGAGCGCTACGCGCTGGCCACGGTCGTGCGCGTGGAGCGTCCGGCCTCGACGCGGCGCGGCGACCGGGCGCTCGTCCGCGCGGACGGGACGGTCGTGGGCTGGATCGGCGGCGCCTGCGCCGAGCCGATCGTCGTCCGGGAGGCGCTGCGCGCGCTCGTGGACGGCGAGCCGCGGCTCGTCCGCATC
>DATMAP010000204.1:0-51630 GCA_035559835.1 Gaiellaceae bacterium | reverse complement strand
CTGACCACCGCCGCGCCCAGGGCGACGAGGGCGAGCCCGGCTCCGACCGCCGTCCACGCGAGCCGGACGAAGCCGGCGCTCGCCGGCAGCCCGCTGCCGCCGCGCCAGGCGGCGCCGGCCGTGAGGACGGTCGCGGCCAGGAAGAGCATCCCGACCAGGAAGTGCCAGGCGACGATCCAGCCCGGCAGCTCGAGCCAGACCACGGTCGCCCCCAGCAAGGCCTGCGCGGGGACGAGCGCCGCGGCCACGACCGCGGGTACGAGCAGGTCGGCGCGTGCGCGGTAGCGCCGCCAGGCCCACACCGCGACGGCGAGCACGAGGAGCGAGACGAGCCCTGCGACCCAGCGATGGCTCGTCTCGATCAGCGGCTCCTTGGCCTGCGCCGGCACGACCCGGCCGTCGCAGAGCGGCCAGTCGGGGCACCCCAGCCCGGATTCGGTCACCCGCACGACCCCGCCGACGGCGACGAGCGCCCACGCCGCCCCGGCCGCTGCGAGCGCGAGGAGGCGGAAGCCGCGGGTCGGGCGCATCGGGGCCATTCAAGCGATCGGGCCGCGGAGCGCGCTGATCGAAATTGATCAAGAAGCAGCCCAGGGGAGCTGCGCACACTGGTCGGGAGCTGCACGCGACAGGAGGGAGCGTGGTGAGCACGACGACCCCGGCCCCGGAGGGCCAGAACGCGCAGGCCGACTCGCCCAGCCAGGTTCGCGGAACGCGCTTCGTGGAGGCGGTGCTGGACAACCTCTCCGCCTGGACGGTGATCGCCGCGGCGATCGCGTTCCTCTACCTCGTCTGGGCCACGATCGAGATCCTGGGTCGCTACCTCGAGGGTCTGCCCTCGGTGACGCCGTAGCCATGGCCGCCCACGAGTCCCCCGTCGCCGCGCCGGCGCCCGGCTGGGGCCGCCGGATACCGCGCGACGAGCGGGTCTTCCTGTGGCTGGTCGGCGTCTCGCTCGTCGTCATGACCGCCGTCGTCTTCGCCTGGCTCGCCTGGGGCGAGCAGAACGTCCCCGCCACTTACCGCTACCTGACGCCGGCCGAGTTCGCGAAGCAGGTCACGGCCTTCGTCGATCGCCACCGGGGCGCGGACGGGCGCGTGTACGTGCCGGCGGGCGAGGACGCCTACCTGGCGGCGAGCCGGTACGCCTTCTACCCCGAGCTCGTCCTGCAGGCGAACACGCGCTACCGGATCTGGCTCTCGGCCACCGACACCCTGCACGGCTTCTCTCTCGTCGGCGGCGGCCAGAACATCAACCTCGAGCTGGCGCCCAACCACGTCACGGGGCTGAACCTGACCGTGGGCGATCCGGGCCGCTACCTCGTCGTCTGCAACGAGTACTGCGGGCTGCAGCACCACGAGATGAAGACGTTCCTCACGGTCGTCCCGGCCGCCGAGATGGCCGAGCGGCAAGCGGCACAGGCGGGCGGGTCCGAGGCGGCGCCGGCGCCCGGGGGCGCGGGCACGCTCGAGCTCTCCGCCGACCCCTCGGGCGCGCTCGCGTTCGACACGCGGACGCTGCGCGCCGAGGCGGGGAAGGTCACCATCGCCATGCGCAACCCCTCGCCCCTTCCGCACAACGTGGCGATCAAGGGCAACGGCGTCGACGTCGTCGGCAAGGTCGTGCTCCAAGGCGGAACCTCGATCGTCACCGCCGAGCTGCGCCCCGGCACCTACACCTTCTACTGCTCCGTCCCCGGCCACGAGGAGGCGGGGATGAAGGGCACGCTCACCGTCCCCTGAGCCAGACCGAGGAGAGCTGACGATGGCCTACGCCGAGCCGGTCCCGCACGTCCTCCCCGGGCTCCGCGAGGAGCCGTCGCGCACCTGCGCCGTCACGGGCCTGCGGATCTTCGCCACCCCGCAGGCGCTCACTCTGGCGAACGCCGTCGCCGCCGTGCTCGCGCTGGCGGCGGGGGGCCTCTTCGGGCTCCTGATCGGGCTGACCCGGGCGCCCGGCCTCGAGCTGCTTGGCTCCGACTCCTTCTACCTGGCCTTGACCGGGCACGGGGTCGCCGCTCTCATCCTCTGGCCCATCTTCTTCGAGGTGGCGGCGATGGTGTTCGCGTCGAGTGTCATGCTCAACGCCCGCCTCTTCTCGAACGCGCTCGGCTGGGCGTCCTTCGTCCTCATGGTCGCCGGCGCCGCGATGCTGCTCGGGGTGATCCTGAGCGGAGAGGCGAGCGTCGCGTTCACGGCCTACCCGCCGCTCGTCGCCAACCAGGTCTTCTACCTCGGCTACCTCGTGTTCGCGGTCGGTGCCCTGCTCGCGATCGTGAACTTCGCCCTCACGATCGTGAAGGCGCGCACCGACGGCGTCCACGAGGGCTCGCTGCCGCTGATCACGTACGGGGTCGGCGTGGCCGCGATCCTCGCCCTGCTCTCGATCGCCTCCGGGCTCGTCGCCCTCGTCCCGGCCTGGCTCTACTCCGCCGGCTGGATCGGGTCGGTCGAGCCGATCGTCTACCGCGGCTGGTTCTGGGGGCTCGGGCACACGCTGCAGTACGTGAACGTGGTCGCCATGGTGGTCGCCTGGTACGGGATCGCTGCGCTCGCGGTCGGCGCGGGGCCCGTCAACCAGAAGTTCACGCGCGTGGCGTTCGTGCTCTACGTGCTCATCAGCTTCCCCGTGCTCGGGCACCACTTCCTCGTCGATCCGAGCATCGGCAACGACGTCAAGCTCGTCGGGGGCACGCTGATGGGGTTCGGCCTGGGCGTGCCGAGCCTGATGCACGGCCTCGCCGTGCTGGGCGGCATCGAGGCGAAGCTCCGGCGGGAGGGCGCGCTGGGGCTGTTCGGCTGGCTGCGGCGGATCCGCTGGGGGCACGCGGGCATCGCCGCCCTCACCGGCTCGCTGCTCATCTTCGCCCTGGGCGGCTGGAGCGGCACGGCGGAGACGACCCTG
Organism: Gaiellaceae bacterium; assembly: GCA_035559835.1. GTDB lineage: Bacteria > Actinomycetota > Thermoleophilia > Gaiellales > Gaiellaceae > GMQP-bins7. The sequence goes on along the minus strand of DATMAP010000204.1, from coordinate 48,725 downwards.
CAGCTGAACATGGTCACCCACAACACGATGTGGGTGCCCGCCCACCTCCACCAGACCGTGGTCGGGGGGACGACGCTGGCGTTCATGGGCTTCGCGTACGTGCTCGTGCCGCTGCTCGTTCGGCGCGAGCTGTGGTCGCACCGGCTCGCCGCCTGGCAGGCGTGGCTCTACACGGCGGGGATGCTGATCATGACCACCGCCCAGAGCTGGGCCGGCGCCCTGGGGGTGCCTCGCCGGACCGCCGACATCTCCTACGGCGGCGACGGCCTCTCGGGCTGGAACCTCCCTATGAACATCGCCGGCGTGGGAGTCGCCCTGGCTGCGCTCGCCGGCGCCCTCTTCGTCGTGGTGATGGTGCTGACCCTGCTCGCCGGGCGGCGCAGCGACGACCCCTCGCGCCTGGCGCCCTCGGCAGTGAAGCCATGACCGCGGCGCTCGGCGCTGCTCCGGCCGGCGCCGGCGCTCGCTGGCGGGACGTGGTCGCCCTCTTCAAGCTGCGGATCGACGTCTTGGTCGTGGCGGTCGCGGTCACGGCTGCCCTCGCGGCGGGCGTCTCCAGCGTCGCCACGTTGCTCGTCCTGGCCTCCGCCTGCCTGGCCGCCTCGGCCGGCGCCTCTGCCCTCAACCAGGTCTTCGAGCGCGACCTCGACGCGCGGATGCGCCGGACGCGGAGCCGCCCGCTGGCCGCTGGCCGCCTCGACCCGAGGGTCGCGAGCGTGCTCGGCTGGGGGCTCGTCGGAGCCTCGCAGGCGTCCGCGCTCGTGCTCGGCGCAGGCGCCGCCCTCTACCTGCTCGCCGGCGCGCTCACCTACGCCGTCGTCTACACGCGCGTGCTGAAGCCGCGCACCCCGTACTCGATCGTGCTCGGAGGCGCGTCCGGGAGCTTCGCCGCGCTGGCTGGATGGCAGGCGGGCGCGTCCACGGCGACGCCGGCCGCTGTCCTGCTCGCCGCCGTCCTCTTCTGCTGGACGCCGTCGCACTTCTGGAGCTTGGCGATCGTGCTCGAGCGCGACTACCGGGAGGCCGGCCTGCCGATGCTCTCCGCGCGGGCGGGGGCGCGCCGCACGGCCGCTGCCGTGGTGGCGAACACCGTGGCCCTCGTCGTCGCGTCGCTCGCCCTGGGAGCATTCCTGCCCTGGCCGTACCTGGCCGTCGCCGTCCCGGCCGGAGCCGGCTTCCTCGGTCTCACCCTCTGGCTCCTCCTCTCTCCGGAGCCAGCCCGTGCGTTCATCGTGTTCAAGCTCTCGGGCGCCTACCTGCTCGTCCTCCTGGCGGGGGTCGTCCTGGCGACGGTGCCTTGAGAGGCGAAAGGAGATGAGATGAAGGAGCGGTACGAGACGCCCGGATCGCTCGTGATCATGGCGATCTACCTCGGGCTCTTCCTGCTTGCCTGGCTTGCGTCCTTCGTCTACCTGGGGCTTCGCTGGGCGGTCTCCTAGCGCACGCAGGCTGGAGCTTCGACCCGGTGGCGGCCGGCGTCGCCGGGCTCGCGGTCCTGGCGTTCGCGCGCGGCTTCCGCCGCCTGCGGCGACATGGGCGTGTCGGGTGGGGGAGGGCCGCGCTCTTCGGCCTCGCGGTCACGGTCGGGCTGCTGGCCGTCCTCTCGCCGCTCGATGCCGTCGCCGAGGACGAGCTGCTCTCCGCGCACATGCTCCAGCACGTCCTCCTCGGCGACCTCGTCCCGCTGCTGCTCGTCCTCGCGCTGCGCGGGCCGCTCCTCTTCGCCGTCGTGCCGCCGCTTCTCGGGCGCTTGGCGGCCGGCGTCCGGCCCACGCTGGCCTTCGTGTTCTGGCTCGTCGTGTTCGGCGCCTGGCACGTTCCCGCTCTGTACCAGGCGACCCTCGCGTCTCCCCTCCTACACGCGGCGGAGCACGCCAGCTTCTTCACCGCGGGTCTCTTCGTCTGGATCCAGCTCGTCGATCCTGCGCGGCGGCGGGCGCTCTCCAGGTGGGGCGCCGTGGGCTACGCCGCGGCGCTCCTCCTGATCGGCCAGCTCTTCGCGAACACGCTCGTCCTGACGAGCACCGTCGTCTACCCCGCGTACGGCGACGCCCACCTTCTCGGCCTCTCGGCCCGTTCCGATCAGGACGCCGCGGGGCTCGTGATGATGCTCGAGCAGATCGCGACCCTGGGGACGTTCGTGGTGCTCAACGTGCGCGCGGCCCTCCGCTCGCCGCTCGTCCTGCGCGACGGGGGCCATCCGCTGGGCGTGTAGGGCATGGGTAGTTCACCGCAGCGACGATCCGGGCAAGTGCGCGTTGCGCGGGAGCGACCGCGGCGCAAGGATCGGCCGGACATGGCCGAGACCTACCGGTCGGGAGATGCCCTGTTCGCGTTCGGTGCCGACCTGATCGTGACCCTCTGGAACGAAGAGGCCGAGCGCCTGACCGGGATCCCGGCGGCGGCTGCGCTGGGCCGGCCGTGCTGGGAGCTCTTGCACGGCGTCAGCGAGCGCGGGGACGTGCTCTGCCACCCGGGCTGCTCGGGCGCGCGTCTCGCGCGGGAGGGGTGGCCGGTGCCGTGCAGGCGCATGCTCATCGCCACGCCTGCGGGACGACGGCTCGTGTCCGTCTCGACCGTCTCGGTGCGGAGGGAGGGAGAGCCGCCGGTCGTGCTCAACTTGATCCGGAGCGGGCCCGAGAACGGGCCCGCGCGGCCGCCGGCCGAGCGCCTGACGCGGCGCCAGGCGGAGATCCTGCAGCTGCTCGCGGCTGGCGAGCCAGCCAAGGTGATCGCAGCGCGGCTGGGGCTCTCCGAAACCACGGTTCGCAACCACATCGCGGCCATCCTGCGCTGCCTCGGCTGTCACTCCCAGCTCGAGGCCGTCGCGGAGGCGCGGCGCCGAGGGCTCGTCGCCTAGGGCCTGCCGGCCTTCCGTCCCGACCGGACGCGGCGCAGCGTCTCGCCGACGCCCCCCAGGGCCAAGAGCGCGCCTCCCGTCAGGACCACGGCGCCCCCGCGGACGAGCACGGCCGAGCCGACCAGGACACCCGCGGCGGCGAGCTGCACACCCATGGCGAAGAGGGCGGCCTCGGCCTGCCACGCGCGGCGCGGATAGAGCGACGCCTGGCTGGGGCGCGGCCCGGGCGGCCACGAGCCCCAGCCAGCGAGCGAGACGAGCTTGCCGAGATGTCCGAGGATCACCCCCGCCGCCCAGCCGAGCCCGACGAGGAGCACGGCGGCGATCGCGGCTCGCCGTCCGTCGAACGCGTCGAGCGCGCCGGCGAAGCCGAGCGCAGCAGCCTCAACGAGGAAAGCGAGCCCCACGGCGGCGTGGGCCACCGGCCCCTCGCGCGGGCCGATCCGGCCTCCTCGGGCAACGCGGGCGAAGAGCGACGCGACGGGAGCGAGCCCTGCCGCCATGAGCGCGATCCCGGCGGCGGTGAGCTCGTGCGCCTCCGCCACGAGTCCGGCCGCGTAGACCCAGAGGCCGGCGGCGATCGTCGCCTCCGCGAGCGGGAGCCGCCGCCGTGGGGACGCGGCTGCCAGCCCCAGCATCGGCACGAGCGTGCGCCCGACGGCGGCGATCAGGATCGTGAGCCACCCGATGAGCGCGACGGACAGGTGCAGCAGCAGGAAGCGCTCGAAGGGCACGCCCAGCGGCTCGGGGCCCCGGTCGGCGAGGATGACGGCGCCCAAGGCGAACGCGAGGGCCGCGTGCGCGCCGGCGAGGGCGACCGCGGGCCGGCTGACGGCGAGCTGGCGGCCCCGGGGCGCGCGGGCGACGAGTGTGGCCAGCTCGGCCAGCAGCAGGAGGAGCCCGGCTGCGAGCAGGGTGGCGAGCACGGCCGCAGCGGTGGGGCGCCCCAGCGCCAGCGAAGCGGCGAGGGGCGCTCCGGCGGCCAGCAGGACGAGCGCCAGCGGACGCGCCCCGGCGGTCGGCGGGTCGTTGCGCAACATCACCGGTAGCAGCTGCCATGCGGCTGCCGCGACCGCGAAGGGGAAGAGGACGAGCCCGACCAAGTGGGCGGCGAGGACGGGGGCCGCCTCACCGATCGCTTCCCGGGCGAGCTCGTCGGCCCCGGCGACGAGCGCGATCGCCGCCGCGAGCCAGCCCGTCGCGGCGGCGACGTAGGCAGGGGCGGTGATCGCGAGCCCGGCGGGCGTGCCGGTTGCGGCCAGACGGAGCCGGCGCTCTACGGCGTCACCGCCTGGTCACGGCGCGGCCGGTGATCTCCCGGATCCGGATCCGGAAGCAGACCGTCCGCTCCCCGCTCGCGTCATGTCGGCGGCGCGCACCGCCCGAGCCGTCGCGGCCGAAGCGCGCGGCGAGGAGGTCGATCGCCCGCTCGGCCTCCGGCCCGGCCAGCTCCTCGTAGGTGCCCCAGGCGATCGCGCTCCGCCAGCTGCCCGCCTCGTACTCGTCCACCTCGAAGCAGACCTCGGGGCGCTGCCGCATCATCTCGATCTTGCGGCCCCCGACGGAGGCGACGTAGAAGCTCTCGCCGTCGTACGCGTAGATCACCGGCACGACGTAGGTAAGCCCCCCGGCGTGGCAGCCGATCCGCCCGACGACCTGCTCGTGCAGGAGCTCGTCGATCTCGTCCCGGGAGAGCTCGATCACGCCGCGGGTAGGCTAGCCGGGTGGGCTCCACGCTCGATCCGAGAGTCGACATCGGCCACGTGCACCTGAAGGTGGCCGACCTCGACCGCGCGCTCGGCTTCTGGTGCGGCGTCGTCGGCTTCGAGCTGCAGCAGCGCTGGGGCGACGAGGCGGCGTTCGTGTCCGCGGGCGGCTACCACCACCACCTGGGCCTGAACACGTGGGAGTCGCGGGGAGGGACACCCCCGCCGCCAGGCCACACGGGTCTCTACCACGTCGCCGTCCGCTTCCCCGACCGGCGGACGCTCGCGGAGGCTCTGCGGCGGGTGCTCGAGGCGGGGATCCCGCTCGAAGGCGCCTCCGACCACGGCGTGAGCGAGGCCATCTACCTGCGCGACCCGGACGGCAACGGGGTCGAGCTCTACCGCGACCGCCCCCGGGAGCAGTGGCCGCGCAACTCGGACGGAACCCTGGGCATGTACACGCGCCCCCTCGACCTCCGCGGCCTCCTGGCGGAGATCGAGTAGCGCTCGCTCGTACGATCTCACCCGCGATCGCATCGTCGACCCCCGAGCTGAGCGCAACCTTCCACAGTTCTGTACCGACTGTGTAGAGAATCTGTATAATATATCTATGTGGTTCGCAGCCCTCGTCTCGGGCCGCCGCTCGAAGCTCGCCGTGCTGGCCCTCTGGCTGGCGCTCGTCGCCGGACTCGCCCCCTTTGCGAGCCAGTTCGAGTCGGTGCAGCGCAACGAGGCCTCGAGCTTCCTCCCGGGGGGCGCGGAGTCCGTCGCCGTGCTGAAGGCGTCGTCCGGCTTCCCGTCGGGGGAGGTGGCTCCGGCGATCGTCGTCTTCCGCAGCGAGGACGGCCTCGACGCGAATCGGCGTGCGGCCGTCCTCGACGCCCGGGAGGCGATCGCGGCGGCATCCGTCGAGGGGGTCGGAGAGCTCCCGCCGCCGACCTTCTCCGAGGACGGCAAGGGCGCGATCGTCGTCGTGCCCATCGCCTCGGCGGGCGACGAGGAGGTGCTCGTCGGCGCGGTGGAGGAGGTCCGCGAGCTCGTCGCCGAGAGCGTCCCCGCAGGCGTCGAGGTGAAGGTGACGGGCCCGGCGGGATTCGCGGCCGACGCGACGAAGGTCTTCGGGGGGATCAACACGACGCTCCTGTACGCGACCGCGACGCTCGTCCTCGTCCTGCTCGTTCTGATCTATCGCAGCCCGATCTTCTGGCTCCTGCCGCTGCTCTCGGTTCTGTTCGCCGAGTTCGTCGTACGCGGTCTCGGCTACCTGCTGGCCGACGCAGGCCTCGTCATCAACGGCCAGACGGGCGGGATCCTGCTCGTCCTCGTGTTCGGCGCGGGCACGGACTACGCGCTCCTCCTCACGGCGCGCTACCGAGAGGAGCTCCGCCGCGTCGAGGACAAGCACGAGGCGATGCGGGTCGCCGTCGGTCGCGGCGGGCCGGCGATCGTCGCGTCGGCGGGAACGGTCGTCGCAGCGCTCCTCTGCCTCACCCTCGCCGACGTCAGCTCGATCTCGGGGCTGGGGCCGGTGGGAGCGGTGGGCGTGGCCGTGGCGGCGCTGGCGATGCTCACGCTCCTGCCGGCGCTCCTCCTCGTCGGCGGCCGGCGGGCGTTCTGGCCGTTCGTGCCCAGGTTCGGGGACGAGGAGACGACCGGCCGAGGCTTCTTCCGGAGGCTCGGCGCGCGGGTGGAGCGCCGACCGCGGCGCGTCTGGGTCGTGACGACCCTGGTTCTGGGCGCGCTCGCCCTCGGCACGCTCACGCTCGACGACGATCTCACGACGACGACCATCTTCCGCGGCTCGGTCGAGTCCGTCGAGGGGCAGAGGCTGCTCGAGCAGTCGTTCCCGGCGGGGGCGGGCGCCCCGACCTCGGTGCTCGTGCGCGACCCGGCGCTCCTCGACGCTGTCCTCAGAGCGGCCGCCGCCTCGCCCGAGGTCGCTTCGGTCGGGCGGGTGGAGACCGGGGAGCCAGGGGCGCGGTTCGACGTCGTTCTCACGCGCGATCCGTACGGCGAGCCGGCGTACGCGTCGATCTCGCGGCTCCGCTCCGACGTGCGGGCAGTGGCCGGCGACCAGGTGCTCGTCGGTGGCCCGACGGCGGAGGAGGCTGACCTGCGCGCTGCGACGCGGCGCGACACGACGCTCCTCATCCCGCTCGTGCTCCTCGTCGTCTTCGCGATCCTCGTCCTCCTGCTGCGGGCCTTCGTCGCCCCCGTCGCGCTCATGGCGACGGTCGTGCTCTCCTTCCTGGCCGCGCTCGGCGGCAGCCTCCTCCTGTTCGAGCTCGCCGCCGACTTCCCGGGCGAGGATCCGAGCTATCCGCTGCTGGCCTTCATCTTCCTCGTCGCGCTCGGCGTTGACTACAACATCTTCCTGATGGCGCGTGTTCGCGAGGAGGCGCTCGCCCTGCCGACGCGAGAGGCGATGCTGAAGGGCCTCGCCGTCACGGGCGGCGTCATCACGTCCGCCGGGATCGTCCTCGCGGGGACGTTCTCGGTCCTCGCCGTCCTCCCGCTCGTCGCGCTCACCCAGTTCGGCATCACCGTCGCCTTCGGCGTCCTCTTGGACGCGCTCATCGTGCGCTCCGTTCTCGTCCCGGCGCTGACGTTCGATCTCGGCGAGCGGACGTGGTGGCCCTCGCGGCTCTCGCGACGACGTCCCGAGCATCCGCCGCCTCTCGTGGGCGATCTCTCCGCGGCGTCCGAGAGGTGACCGCGCCGCGCCTCGGAGCCGCGTACTCGGAGCAGCGGGTGACTGCAGCGCTGCCCGCGGTGCCGGCCACCGACGAGGGCGCGCGGCGCCTGGGGGACGCGTACTGGGAAGAGGTAGCCCGCTTCCTGCGAGGCCTCGTGCGGCCGCGCCGGAGCGACCGAGGGACGGACCTCGTGCTCCTGCGCGCGCTGCCGTTGCTCCGCTTCGGGATCGCGGAGACGGCCGTCACCGGAGACCGGGTCGAGTGCCGCTACCCGGTCCGGGGCGGGCTGCTCGCCTCGGCGCCCGGTGGTTACCTCGTCCTCGAGCAGCGCGGCACGGGCCCCGCGGAGCTCTCCATCGCGGTGCAGGAGTTCCAGCCGCGGCTCGCGGTGAGCGGGAGGATCGGCCTTCGCCGTCGCCTGTTCGACGCCCTCCAGATCCCGCTGCACGAGCGCATCGGGCGCCGCTTCCTCGATCGCGCACGACGGGGAGCGCTGTGAAGGTCGTCGTGTTCGGCGCGTCGGGCGTGATCGGCCGCGCGCTCGTGCCCGCGCTGGTGGAGCGCCACGAGGTGGTGGCTGTCTCGCGGAGCCCGCGACCGGAGAGCGGGAGAGCTCGGTGGGTGACCGCCGACGCGACGCGTGAGGAGACCCTCGATGCGGCGCTCGCCGGAGCCGACGCCGTCGTCTACCTCGTCCACTCGCTCGGGTCGCCCGAGTTCGCCGAGGTCGATCGTCTCGCCGCCGCCAACGTGGCGAGGGCGGCGGAGCGCAACCGCGTGCAGCAGATCGTCTACCTCGGCGGGCTCGGCGACGACGACCCCGATCTCTCGCCCCACCTCCGCAGCCGGCGCGAGACCGCGACCGTGCTGGCGAGCGGGTCGGTGCCCGTGACGACGCTGCGGGCGGCGATGGTCGTCGGCAGAGGCAGCGCCGCCTTCGAGACCATCCTCGCGCTCGTCGACCGCCTGCCCGCGATGATCTGCCCGCGCTGGGTGTCCACGCCGACGCAGCCGATCGCGCTCGAGGACGCCGTTGCGTACCTCGCCGGCGTGCTCGGAATCGAGGCGGCGCTCGGGCGGACGCTCGACATCGGCGGCCCGGAGGTGATGTCCTACCGCGAGATGATCGAGCGGATCGGGGCGATCCGAGGTCGCCGCCCGCGCATCGTCGAGGTTCCGGTCCTGACGCCCCGACTCTCCTCGTGGTGGCTGCACCTCGTGACGCCGGTCCGCGCGTCGGTCGCTCGACCCCTCATCGAGGGGCTACGGAACCCGACGGTCGCCCGCGACGAGACGATCCGCGAGCTCGTGCCCATCCCGCTCACCGGCTTCGACGAGGCCGTCCGGCGCGCGCTCGCCTGAGGCGCGGGCGAGGGGCAGGGCGATGCTCGCAGGCGATGCGAACCTCGCTCCCGCGGAGAGGACGACGGCGCAGCATCCTCGCGTCGGCGACCACCGCGTGCGCTATACCTCGTCCATGAGCTCGGCCAAGCCCGTCGAGCACGTCGACCGGGTGGTGATCCGCTTCGCTGGCGACTCAGGCGACGGGATGCAGCTCACCGGCGACCGCTTCACGAGCGAGACTGCGGTGTTCGGGAACGACCTCGTCACGTTCCCCGACTTCCCGGCCGAGATCCGCGCCCCCGCCGGCTCGCTGCCGGGCGTCTCCGGCTTCCAGGTCCACTTCGCCGACCACGACATCCTCACCCCGGGCGACCAGCCGAACGTGCTCGTGGCGATGAACCCGGCGGCGCTCAAGGTCAACCTCAGCGATCTCGCGAAGGGCGCCACGATCATCGTCAACACCGACGCCTTCACCGAGCGCAACCTGCAGAAGGCGGGCTACGAGTCGAACCCGCTCGAGGACGGCTCCCTGGCCGACTTCCACGTCCACCCGGTGGCGCTCTCCTCGATGACGGTGGAGGCGCTCAGGGACGTCGAGGGGATCACGCCGCGCGAGGCGGAGCGCTCGAAGAACTTCTTCGCCCTCGGCCTCATGTCCTGGCTCTTCCACCGCCCGGTCGAGGGCACGCTCGCCTTCATCGAGCGGAAGTTCGCGCGCCGGCCCGAGATCGTGGAGGCGAACACGAAGGCGTTCAAGGCGGGCTGGAACTACGGCGAGACGTCCGAGGACTTCGCCGTCTCGTACGAGGTTGCGCCGGCGAAGCTTCGGCCCGGGACATATCGGCAGATCTCCGGCAACACCGCGCTCGCCTACGGCCTCGTCGCGGCGAGCAGGCTCTCCGGGCTGCCGCTCTTCCTCGGCGCCTACCCGATCACGCCGGCCTCCGGGGTGCTCGAGGAGCTCGCGGCGATGAAGCACTTCGGCGTGCGTACCTTCCAGGCCGAGGACGAGATCGCCGCGGCCGGGGCGGCGCTCGGGGCTGCCTTCGGCGGGGCCCTCGGGGTGACGACCTCGGCCGGCCCCGGCGTGGTGCTGAAGTCGGAGACGGTCGGGCTCGCGGTCACGCTCGAGCTGCCGCTCGTGATCGTGGACATCCAGCGGGCCGGCCCCTCGACGGGGATGCCGACCAAGCCCGAGCAGGCCGACCTGCTCATGGTGCTGTTCGGACGGAACTCGGAGTCTCCGGTACCGGTGGTCGCCGCGTCCACGCCGGCGCAGTGCTTCGAGGCGGCGATCGAGGCGGCCCGGATCGCGATCACCTACCGGACGCCGGTCTTCCTGCTCTCGGACGCCTACCTCGCCAACGGCTCGGAGCCGTGGCTGATCCCGGACCTCGCCTCGCTCCCTGACATCTCGACCGCGTTCGCGACGGAGCCGAACGACGGCGAGCGCTTCCTGCCCTACAAGCGCGACCCGCAGACGCTCGCTCGGCCCTGGGCGATCCCCGGCACGCCGGGGCTCGAGCACCGGATCGGCGGGCTCGAGAAGGAGCACGAGACGGGCAACGTCTCCTACGACCCCGAGAACCACGACCTGATGGTCCGGCTGCGCGCTGCCAAGGTGGCGGGGATCGCGGCCTCCCTGCCCGAGCTCGCGGTGGACGACCCGGACGGCGAGGCGGACACGCTCGTCGTCGGCTGGGGCTCCACCTACGGCGCCATCGGGGCAGCAGCGCGCCGCGTGCGGGCGAGCGGGCGCAAGGTCGCGACCGCGCACCTCCACCACCTCAACCCCTTCCCGCCCAACACGGGCGAGGTGCTGCGCCGCTACGAGAAGGTGCTCGTGCCCGAGATCAACCTCGGCCAGCTGCGCCTGCTCCTGCGCGCCGAGTTCCTCGTGGACGCGGTCGGCTACAACAAGGTGCGCGGGCGCCCCTTCCGGGCGGCGGAGCTGGCGGAGGCGATCACGGCGCTGGTGGACTCATGAGCGGTGACCAGGTGCTGACGGCGAAGGACTTCAAGTCGGACCAGGAGGTCCGCTGGTGCCCCGGCTGCGGCGACTACGCCATCCTGAACGTCGTCCAGGGGTTCATGCCCGAGCTGGGGATCCCGCGGGAGCGGATCGTCTTCGTGTCCGGGATCGGCTGTGCGGCGCGCTTCCCCTACTACATGCAGACCTACGGCATGCACTCGATCCACGGGCGGGCGCCGGCGATCGCGACCGGGCTCGCGGTGACCCGTCCCGACCTCTCCGTCTGGGTCGTGACCGGCGACGGCGACGCGCTGTCGATCGGCGGCAACCACCTCATCCACGCCCTCCGGCGCAACGTCAACCTGAAGATCCTCCTCTTCAACAACCGCATCTACGGGCTGACCAAAGGCCAGTACTCGCCCACCTCCGAGCTGGGGAAGGTGACCAAGTCGACGCCGATGGGGTCGCTCGACCATCCCTTCAACCCGATCTCGGTCGCGATCGGAGCCGAGGCGACGTTCGTCGCCCGGGCCATCGACACGGACAAGCGAGGCCTGGCGGACGTGCTCGCGGCGGCGGCCCGCCATCGCGGCGCGGCATTCGTGGAGATCCTCCAGAACTGCAACATCTACAACGACGGTGCCTTCGACGGCGTGCGCGAGGAGAAGGACAACCGCATCTACCTCCGCCACGGCGAGCCGATCCGCTTCGGTGCCGAGGGCGAGAAGGGCGTCGTCCAAGACGACGACGGGTCGGCTCGCGTGGTGGACGTGGCCGAGGTCGGCGAGGAGGCGCTCCTCGTCCACGACGCGGCCCACCGCGAGCCGAGCCTCGCCTTCGCGCTCTCGCGGATCACCTTCGAGCAGGACGGCGCCGTCCCGCTCGGCGTCTTCCGCAGCGTCGAGCGCGAGGTCTACGACGACCTGATGAGCGCGCAGCTCGAGACCGCGCGCGAGCGCTCCGGCGAGGGCGACCTGGCCGCGCTCCTCCACTCGGGCGACACCTGGACCGTCGCGGGCTGAGGTGCGCCGCCGCCGGCGGTTGCCGGGCGTCCCGGGGTACGCGACAATGCTCGTGACAGATCGCTCGAGCAAAGGAGGGGACATGAGACGCATCGACTGGGACCGGTGGGCGCCGCTGACCGGGATCGTCTTCGTGGCGCTGATCGTCGTCACGTTCTTCGTACCCACGGCCTCCCCGCCGTCTGCGGACGACCCGGCCGCGGACGTCGTCGCGTGGTTCGACAAGCACGAGACCGCCTTGCTCACGAGCGGGTTCCTCAGCGGCCTCGCGCTCGTCTTCTTCGTCTGGTTCCTCGGGAGCCTGCACCGCCGCCTGCGGGACGGCGGTGAGCCGCGGCTCGCGGTGGTCGCGTTCGGCGGTGGCCTCCTCCTCGCAGCGGTCGCCCTTCTGGGGATCGCGACCCAGCAGTACCTCGCGTGGGGCCTCGCGCAGGACCTCGACGCCGAGACCGTGCGGGCGCTCTGGCTGCTCGGGTTCGGCGGCCTCGCCTACGCGTTCCCGCTCGTCGTGCTCGTGGAGGCCGTCGCGGTCGCGTCCATCCGCTCGGGCGTCTTCCCCCGGTGGTACGCGGGGCTGGCCTTCCTGGCGGGGCTCTGGTTCGCCGTCGGCGGGGCGGCGTATGCGGGCGACGGCTTCTTCTCGCCGACCGGGGCCTACGGCTTCATCGGCTTCCTCGCCTTCCTCGTCTGGGTGCTGGTGACGAGCGTCCTGCTGCTGACGCGGCAGGAGCAGGAGCAGCGCGCGACCACGCGGGCGGCGCCGGCGATGTAGCTGCAACAGGGGGTCTGTAGCTGCAACAGGGGGTCAGGTCCCGTTTGTTGCACGCGGGCGTGCAACAAACGGGACCTGACCCCCTGTTGCATGACCCCCTGTTGCAGCGAGGAAGCGGACGATCCGCGCGGCGACCTCCTCGCCGCGGTCCTCCTGCAGGAAGTGGCCCGCGCCGCGGACGACCTCGGCCGGGCCCGCGCCGGGGATGCGCGCCGCCAGGCGCTCGGCCGCGGCCACCGAGAAGATGGGATCGGAGTCGGAGAAGAGGACGAGGGCCGGGCGCTCCCAGCGCTCGAGGCCCGCGCGCACCTCGAGCATCTTCGCGGCCGACGGGTGCTCGAGCTCGGTGGGCACGAGCTCGGGGAACGCGAGCACGCCCGCCTTCGACTCCGGCACCGGGAAGGGCGCGTCGTAGCCCGCGACGACCTCGTCGGCGAGCTCGGTCACGCACGAGATGCGGACGAGCTGACCGGGAACGAGGTCGGTGCCGACCCTCCGCACGAAGTCGCGGAAGCGCAGCCACTCGGGCGAGGGCGCGCGGCCGGCGCCGACCCCCGTGTTGAGGATGACGAGCCGCGCTACCCGCTCGGGATGCTCCACCGCGAGCCGGAGCCCGATCGGCCCGCCCCAGTCCTGCACCACGACGGTCGCGCCCCGCAGGTCGAGCTCGTCGGCGAACCGCTCGATCGAGCGGTAGTGGAAGTCGTAGGAGTAGTCCTCGACCCGGGTCGGCTTGTCCGAGCGGCCGAAGCCGAAGTAGTCGGGGGCGAGCACGCGCGCCACCGCGGCGAGCGGCGGGATCATCTTCCGGTAGAGGAAGGCCCAGGTGGGCTCGCCGTGCAGGAGGAGGACGGGATCGCCTGCTCCCTCGTCCACGTAGTGCATGCGCAGCCCATCCTGCTCCAGGTAGCGCGGCGGGAAGGCGTAGCCGGGAAGCCCCTGGAAGCGCTCGTCGGGCGTCCGGTAGGCCTCCACGGGCCTGATCTTGCCAGGGCCCTCAGTCGGCGGCGAGGAGGAGCGCCGCGCCGGTGGAGAAGACCGCGGCGAGCGCGACCAAGACGCGGCGCGGCTCGCCCAGGCCCCGGGTGGCGGCGAACGCGAGCGCGGTCAGGCCGAAGAGCAGCGCCAGCGCGACGAGGACGATCCCGAGCAGGATCACGACGCGCCTCTCTCCTCCGGGAGCGGCCTCGCTGCGCCGGGAGCCGGTGCGCCTGGCCCCGGGCGCACGCCTGCGTCTGTCCGCTCCCCTTCGGCGAGGGGGCGGAGGAGCGAGGCGCCGACGGCGGCTGCGAGGACGAGGACGACGACCGCGAGCGAGAGGGGCACCGGCACCTCGTAGACGTCAGAGAGGCCCATCTTCAGCCCGACGAAGACGAGGATGGCGGCCAGGCCTTGGTTCAGGTAGCGGAAGCGCCCCATCAGCCCGGCGAGGAGGAAGTAGAGCGAGGAGAGCCCGAGGAGTGAGAAGGCGTTCGCCGCATAGACGATGAAGGTGTCGCGCGTGATCGCGAAGATCGCAGGGATCGAGTCGACCGCGAAGACGACGTCGAAGGTCGCGACGAGCACGAGCGCGGCGGCGAGCGGCGTCGCCACCCGCCGGGAGCCGACACGCACGGTGAGGCGGTCGCCGTGGAACCGGGTCGTGAGCGGGAGCAGGCGGCCGAGCAGCCTGAGCGCGGGGTTGCGCTCGGGGTGGACCTCGACCTGCGCGTGCCTGGCCATGCGGATCCCCGTGGCGACGAGGAACGCCCCGAACACGTAGATCGTGATGTGGAACGCGTCCAGGAGCGCGGCCCCCGCGAGGATGAAGACCCCGCGCAGGACGACCGCTCCCACGATGCCCCAGAAGATGACCCGGCGCTGGTAGGCGGCGGGCACGCCGAAGTAGGCGAAGATCAGCGCGAAGACGAACAGGTTGTCGATCGAGAGCGACTTCTCGATCAGGAAGCCCGCCAGGTACTCCTCGGCCGGAGCCCGGCCCTGCCAGGCGGCGAGCAGCACCGCGAAGGCGAGGCCGAGCGCCGTCCAGCCGGCGCTCCACGCGAGGGCCCGGCGGAACGGGATCGCCTCTCCGCGCCTGCCGAACGCGACCAGGTCGAGGGCGAGCATCGCCACCACGAAGACTCCGAACGCGGCCCACACCCACAGGTCCAGCTCCATCCAGCCTCCCTCCGTCTCGGTTGGACGAAGGTCTCTCCCGCCGCGACTCGCGGCCGACGCCACCGGGCACGAGGCCGGACTGACGATGACGCCCGTGTGGGGATACTGCCCCTCGGTGCGGCGAGTGTAGCGGAGGCCGGCCCGGGGCCCGCGACGCTTGCATCCACCTGAAGCAGAGAGTAGTCTCGCTTCACTTTTCTTCGATGAGCATGCAGAGTTCTGAGGAGACGCGGATCGACGTCGGGGAGCGGCTCCGCGCCATCCGCACGCTCCGGCGGCTGACGCTGCGGACGGTCGCCGAGCGCACCGGGCTCTCCGAGAGCTTCCTCAGCCAGGTGGAGCGGGGGCGGGCGAACGCGAGCGTCGCCTCCCTGAAGCGCATCGCGGCGGCGCTCGGCGTCAACGTCGCCGACCTCTTCGAGCCCAACGGCGCGCGGACGAGGCCGCGCGTGCTGCGCCGGGAGGCGCGGCCGGCGCTCGCCTTCGGGACGCTCGGGCGCAAGTACATGCTCACCCCGAGGCCGCTCGAGCACCTGCAGGTGATCGTCGGCGAGCTCGGGGCGGGTGGCTCGACGGGGGACGAGCCGTACACGCACGGCGACTCGGAGGAGCTGCTCGTCGTCCTGGCCGGCGTCGTCCACCTCCAGCTCGGGACCGAGGTCTTCGAGCTGCGTGAAGGCGACTCCATCGACTACCGCAGCTCGACTCCGCACCGGCTGACGAACGCCGGCGAGGGGACGGCGGAGGTGATGTGGATCATCAGCCCGCCCAGCTACTGACCGCGCAGCAGGTGGCCGAGCCCGCGAGCGCCGACGTGGAGCTCGTGGGGGTCACCAAGCGCTTCGGGGAGGTGACGGCGGTGGACGGAGTCGACCTCGCCGTGCGGCCAGGCGAGTTCCTCTCGCTGCTCGGCCCCTCGGGCTGCGGGAAGACGACGACGCTCCGGCTGGTCGCGGGCTTCGAGCGCCCCGATGCAGGAGAGGTGCGCATCGGCGGGCGCGACGTCTCCAGCCTGCCCCCGTACAAGCGGGAGGTGAACACCGTCTTCCAGTCGTACGCGCTCTTCCCGCACCTGAGCGTGGGCGACAACGTCGCCTACGGGCTCAAGCAGCGGGGCGTCCCCCGCGCCGAGCGCCGCCGGCGCACGCTGGAGCTGCTCGAGCTCGTCCGCTTGAGCGGGTACGAGAAGCGGAAGCCGCGCCAGCTCTCGGGCGGGCAGCAGCAGCGCGTCGCCCTCGCCCGCGCGCTCGTCATGCGCCCGCGCGTGCTCCTCCTCGACGAGCCGCTCGGCGCGCTCGACCTGAAGGTGCGCAAGGAGCTCCAGATCGAGCTGAAGCGGATCCAGGAGACGGTGGGGATCACGTTCGTGTACGTGACCCACGACCAGGAGGAGGCGCTCGCCATGTCCGACCGCGTGGCGGTCATGAACGCGGGCCGGATCGAGCAGCTGGGGTCGCCCGAGGAGGTCTACGACCGGCCCGCGACCCCGTTCGTGGCCGGCTTCATCGGGGAGACGAACTTCATCGACCGCGGCGGGCGGACGGTGGCGCTCCGGCCCGAGCGGGCGCGCCTGACGCGGTCCGCACCTACCGGGGCGGATGGGCTGGCCGTGACCGTGGTCACGACGATGGTCGTGGGGCCGGCGGTGCAGTGCCTCGTCAGGACGGACGACGGACAGGAGGTGCTGGTGCGGGAGCAGCGGGGGAACGGCGGCACGGGCGCCGAGTCGCTCCGGGAAGGCGAGCGCGTCTTCCTGAGCTGGGAGAGCGGCGCGACGCTGCAACTTTCGACGACGGAGGTGAGGTGATGAGCGACGAGCCCCTGTTCGAGCGGCGCGTCGATCGCAAGGGGTTCATGGCCGTGTCCGCGCTGGCGGCGCTGGCCGCGGCGGGCGGAGGTCGCCTGACCCGGGACGCGCTCGCGGCTGCGGGCGAGGCGGAGCAGGCCGGCGGTGTTCTGCACTACTACAACTGGGCCGCCTACGTGAACCCGAAGACGTACGCCGACTTCACGAAGGCGACCGGGATCCGGGTCAAGAAGAGCTTCTACGTCTCCAACGAGGCGCTGCTCGCGAAGCTCAAGGCGGGGGCGCGGGGCTACGACCTGGCCGTGCCCACGGGCTACATGGTCAACATCCTCGCGCAGGAGAAGCTGCTCGAGCGGATCGACTGGGCGAAGCTCCCGAACGTCCGCAAGAACCTCGACCCCAAGTTCAAGGGCCTGCCCTTCGACCGCAAGGACGAGTGGTCGGTGCCGAAGGACTGGGGGACGACCGGGTTCGTCTACCGCACCGACCTGATCAAGGACCGGCCGCGGACGTGGAAGCAGTTCTTCGCCCTGTTCAGGAAGTACCCGAAGCGGTTCACGCTCCTCGACGGCAGCCCGGAGGTGATCGGCTCGGTGCTGGTCATGCTCGGGCACTCCTACAACTCCGACTCGGCGAGCGAGCTCGAGCAGGCGCGCCGGTTCCTGCTCGAGCTGAAGCCGTACGTGCACTCGCTCGACTCGGTCACGTACAAGCAGAAGATCATCGGCGGCAAGGCGTACGGCGGCATGGCGTGGAACGGGGACGGAGCGGTGGTCGCCTCCAAGAAGCCGGCGGAGTACGTCGTCGCGAGCGAGGGAGGCGAGTTCTGGGTGGACTCGTACGTCATCCCCGTCGGCGCCGAGAACCCGGACGCGGCCCACCGCTGGATCGACTTCGTCTACCAGCCGCGGGTCAACGCGCAGGAGACCTCCTTCACCTACTACGGGTCGCCGCTCAAGCGGAGCACCCTGCGGGGCGTCCTGGCGCGGAGCATCCTCGGGAACCCGGACGTGTTCCCGCCGCCCAACCTCGTCGCCAAGCTGGAGGCCAACAACGTCTCCGCCAGGGGGACGCGGCTCCGCGAGCGGATCTGGACGGAGTTCAAGTCGGCGTAGTTGGCGGCCGTCGAGACAGCAGCCGAGCGCCGGCGCGGGGAGGTTCGCGCCGGCGCCGGCGGGCCCCGCTACCCGGGCTGGCTGGCCCTCCCGGCCGTCGCCTGGTACCTCGCGTTCTTCGTCGGGCCGCTCGGGATCATGGCGGCTTACAGCTTCGCCGAGGTCTCCGGCTTCACCGACGTCGCCTTCCGCTGGAACCTGGACAACTACCGCTACCTCTGGGACCCGCTCTACGGCGAGATCTTCCTGCGGACGCTGAAGCTGGCGCTCGTCGGCACCGGGCTGACGCTGCTCGTCGGCTTCCCCTTCGCCTACTACCTCGCCCGCTACGCACGGCACAAGACGCTCCTGCTCCTGCTCGTGATCGTGCCCTTCTGGACGAGCTTCCTCATCCGCACGTACTCCTGGCTGCTCATGCTCGATCCCGACTTCCCGCTCTTCCGCGCGCTCGACCTGAGCGACGCCGTCGCCGGTCTCGAGCTCCTGTACACGACGAAGGCGATCTACATCGGGGTCGTCTACAACTACCTCCCGCTCATGGTGCTGCCGCTGTACGCGGCGCTCGAGCGGATGGACTGGACGCTCGTGGAGGCGGCGCAGGACCTCGGCGACAGCCCCCTGCGCGCCTTTCGGCGGGTGACGCTGCCGCTCGTCCTGCCCGGCGTCCTCGCCGGCTCGCTGCTCGTCTTCATCCCGCTCACGGGTGAGTTCCTCATCCCCTCGATCCTGGGCGGGGACAAGATCTTCTACGTCGGCAACCTCATCGCGCAGCAGTTCGGCGAGGCGCGGGACTGGCCCTTCGGCGCCTCCATCGCGATGGTCGTGGTCGGCGGCATGACCGTCGCCCTGCTCGCGTACGCGCGGCTGCTCTCGCGGCAGGAGTCCTACGGTGGCTAGGAGGCTCCTCTCCCTGCACGCCCTGCTCGTGTACGCCTTCCTGTACGCGCCGATCGCGGTCGTGGTCGTGCTCGCCTTCAACGGCGGCCGGCAGGTGCTCTACTGGGAGGGCTTCTCGACCCGCTGGTTCGGGATCGCGCTCCGCAACCCGGACATCCGCGACGCGCTCCAGACGAGCCTGCTCGTCGCCTCCGGGAACGCCCTCCTCGCCTGCTGCCTGGGGACGGCGCTCGCGCTCGCTCTCTCGCGGATGCGGCCGTGGCTGCGGGTTCCGCTCGACGCGCTCGCGTACATGACCCTCGTCACGCCGGAGATCGTGTTCGGGATCGCGGCGCTCATCTTCTTCGTCGAGGCGGCGGGGGTCGTGGGCGTGGAGTCGCCGCTCTCGATCTGGACGATCCTCGTCGCGCACGTCGTCTTCAACGCGTCGGTCGTCGCCCTGATCGTGCGGGCGCGCTTCGTCGGGATGGGCCAGAGCCTCGAGGAGGCGTCGTTCGATCTCGGCGCCGGGCCGCTCGCGACGTTCCGGCAGGTCACCTTCCCCCGGCTCGCGCCGGCCGTGCTCGCGGGCGGGCTGCTCGCCTTCACCTTCTCCTTCGACGACTTCTACACGTCGTTCTTCGTCGCCGGCGTCGACAGCCAGACGCTGCCCGTGTACATCTTCGGCCAGCTCCGCTTCGGCGTCTCGCCCGAGATCAACGCGACCGCGGCGATGATCTTGGGGGTGACCCTGGTGGCGATCGTGGTCGCCTACCTCGTCCTCCGCCGCAGCGGTCAGGAGCGCGACGCGGCGACCATGCCGGGCGTCTGAGCGGGGGCTCGCCGCCAGGTGGCGACGCCCACCGTGAGGAGCGAGGCCGCGCCGGCGACGGCGAACGCGAGCGCGGTCCCGCCGACCTCGGCCAGCCAGCCGGCGAGCAGCCCGCCCAGCGGCGCCAGCCCGACGAAGGCGAAGAGGTAGAGGCCGATCAGGCGCCCGCGCAAGGCGTCGGGGGCGCCGAGCTGGACGAGGGCGTTCGCGTTCGCCGTGAAGAGGGTGAAGGAGACGCCGATCGCCACGAGGAGCAGGCCTGCGAGGGCCGGGTCGCGGACGGGCGCGAGGGCGAGCGAGAGCACGCCGAAACCGGCGGCGCCGGCTGCGAACAGGCGCCAGCTTGCCTCCCGGAAGGTCGCGGTCGCGAGCGCGCCCGCGAGCGCGCCGAGCCCGAAGGCGGCCGAGAGCAGGCCGTAGCCCTCGGGCCCCACGTGGAGCGTTCTCGCGGCGAGGAGCGGGACGAGCACGTGGAAGTTGAACCCGACGGTGCTCACGACCGTCACCACTGCGAGGATCGCCCGCAGCTCACGTGCGCGCAGGGCGTAGGCGAGCGCGTCTCTCGTGCCGGCGACGAGCCGCACCGACGGGTCCCGTTCGACCGGGTGCAGCTCATCCGGGCGGAGGCTGGCGAGCGCCGCGAGCACGGCCAGGAAGCTGGCCGCATTGAGGGCGAAGCAGATCCCCGTGCCGGCAGCCGCGATGATCGCTCCCGCGAGCGCCGGGCCGATCACCCGGGAGCCGTTGAAGAGTCCGGTGTTGAGGGCGACCGCGTTCGGCAGCTCCCGCGGCCCGACGAGCTGGAACGTGAGCGACTGGCGACCGGGGGCATCGAAGGCGAGGGTGATGCCGCCGAGCGCGGCGAGCGCGTACACGAGGGGGAGCGTCGCCGTGCCGGTCAGCGTGACGGCGGCGAGGGCGATCGAGACCGCCATCGCTCCAGCCTGGGTGGCCATGACCAGCCTCCGGGAGTCGATTCGGTCGGCGAAGACCCCCGCGACCAGACCGAAGACCGTGAAGGGGACGAAGCGCCAGAACGCGAGGGCGCCGACGGCGAGCGCCGATCCGGACAGCTCCAGCACGAGCCACGCGAGAGCGACGTTCTGCATCCACGTGCCGGCGACGGAGACGAGCTGTCCGGTGAAGAAGATCCGGTAGTTGCGATGGCGGCGCAGGCTCCGGAAGGTGCGGCTGCGGAGGGCGAGCGCCAGCGTCGTCATGCCGGATCGCCGAGCAGCCGGCGCAGGGCAGGGACCGCCGCCTCCAGCGTGGCGAGCTCCTCCGGCTCGAGCGCGCGCAGGCGTTCCGCCAGCCACGTCGTCCGCCGGGCGCGCACGCGGCGCAGGAGTCGGGCCCCCTCCTCGGTGAGCCGGAGCCCGACTCGCCGCCGGTCGTCGCTCGAGCGCACGCGTTCGAGCAGCCTCGCGCGCTCGAGCCGGTCGACGTGTCCGGAAAGGGCCGGCGGCGAGATGCCTTCTTCGGCGGCAAGCTCGGCGAGCGCCAGCCCGGGGCTGCGCTTGACGAGCCAGAGGAGCGTCGCCTGGCTGGCGGTCACCCCGAGCCGCTCGGTCTCCCGGCGCAGCTCACGGGCGAGGCGGAGAAGCACGGGGCGCAGCTCGTCCGCCAAGTGCTCGGGAGAAACAGTAACGTCACTAACCATTAACGTTGCTAAGTATAACCGAGCCGAGCACCGGCCGCGCGACGTAAAACGTGAACGTGGGCCGTTCCACCGGTGTCAGACACCGCCGAAGTCGAGACGGGCGACGGCCGTGCCCATGGACATGTCTGCTCGCCTGCAAGCGGCCGTTCGACCTGAGCTTTCGAGGGTCGGTCTGTGGACTGATTGGCACTGAATCGGCACCAAGCGCCCTTGACAGAGAACGGTGTCTGACACCGCAGGCCACCGCAGCCCGAACCGAGTTCGCCGAGGCCTCTCGGCTGCGTCAGCTCTTGGGTTGAGCCTCGAGCTTGTAGCCGACGCCGTAGCGCGTGTGGATGAAGGTGTGGCGTGGGGCTCGCCGGTCGACCTTCTCCCGCAGCTTGCGGACGAAGACGTCCACCGTCCGATCGCGGTGGGTGGCGCGCCGGCCCCACACCCGTTGCAGCAGCTCGTCCCGGGTGAGCACCCGACCCTGTTCGCGAGCGAGGGTGTAGAGGAGGCGGAACTCGGTCGGGGTCAGCTCCGCGCTCTCTCCCTCGACGTAGGCCTGCACGTTGTCCGGGTCGAGCCGGAGCTCCTCGATCTCGATCGCGTCGCCGCGGCGCGGCTCGGCTGCCCGCACGCCGCGGCGGGCCGCAGCGCGCACGCGCGCGGCCAGCTCCTTCATGGAGAATGGCTTCACCAGGTAGTCGTCTGCGCCCAGCTCGAGCGCGTGGACGCGGTCGTGCTCGGTGCCCCGCGCCGAGACGACGACGATCGGGGTACCGATCCCTTCCGCCCGCGCCTCCTCGATCACCCGCCACCCGTCCACGCCCGGGAGCATGAGGTCGAGGACGCAGACGTCGGGCCGCTCATAGCGGAGCCGGGCGAGCCCCGTCTCCCCGTTGGCGACGGCCACGGCGTCGAAGCCCGCCGCCTCCAGATGCCGGGCCATGCCGCGGGCGATGACGTCGTCGTCCTCGATGATCAGGACCTTCGCCATCCGACGACACGATAGTGACCGCGTTCGGTAGGCCCGGGGGCGGTCGAGTGGTTACCGGCCGGTGAGGAGGTGGTGAAGGACAGCAAGTGACAAAGTGTCACTTGGCAAGGACGGGCCGGGCCGTTCGGCCCGGCCCTCGCACCGCTTGCGAGCCACCCGCCCCGATGGCCGCCCGCCCCGATGGCCGCCCGCCCCGATGGCTGCCCGCCCCGATGGCTGCCCGCCCCGATGGCCGCCGTCCTCGCGAGCCGCCCGCTTCGCTAGCCGTCCGCCTCGGCGTCGGCGACCGAGTTCTCGCCCTCGTCCTGGTCGGCCGTCGGAGCGTCGACGACCACGACCTGCTCGCAGCCGACGAGCCGCGTCTGCGGCCGCTCGCTACGGAGCACGAAGGCTTTGTCCTGCCCCGGCCCGCAGTCGAGCACGTCGGGCTCGCCGTCGGGGGCGAGCGCGTACAGCTCGTCGTTCCCGGCGCCGCCGAAGACGCGGTCCGCGCCCCAGCCGCCGAAGAGCGAGTCGTTGCCGTCGTTCCCGGACACGACGTCGGCGCCCTTGTTCCCGGACGCCCGGTCGTTGCCGTTCCCGCCGGAGACCGTGTCGCCGTCGGAGCCGCCGTACAGGCGGTCGTTGCCGTCGCCGCCGGCAAGCACGTCTCGGCCGTACCCGCCGTACGCGAGGTCGTTGCCGGCGGCCGCGCGGATCCCGTCGTCTCCGGAGCCGGCCCGCACGAGGTCGGCGCCGCCGCGCGCGTAGACGGCGTCGTTTCCGGTGAGCGCCCGGATCTCGTCTGCCTGCTCCGTGCCGCGCAGGACGTCGTCGCCGGGCGTCCCGACGACGAGGGCCGCAGCCGCGAGCGCGGTGATCGCGAGCGCCGCCGCAGCCGTAGCCGCGAGCACGAACGCCTTGGGCTTCATCCGTCTCTCCTTTCCTCGAAGGGACGGACGGATTCACAGCGATCGGAGTTCGGAAGCGGTGAGCCGCGGGCAAGCGTTGCGCAAACCTTGTGTTAGAACGCGATCAGGATGGATCCGGACGCCGTCCGCGGCCGCATGCTCGTCGAGGAGAGCCGGGAGGCCGTGGTCGTCCTCGACGACGCCGACCGGGTGCTCCTCGCGAGCCGGCGCGCGCGCCAGACGGTCGAGGGGATCCGCGAGGGCGAGCCGCTTCCGCCCGATCTCCTCTCCGGCGAGCGCGGCGTGCTCCCCTTCGTCGTCCCCTACGAGGTAGACGGTCGGCGCGAGCGGCTCGTGTACCTGTCGCGCGAGGGCGACCTCGCCGCCTACGAGGAGCTCCGCTCCGGGTTCACCGCTGCCGTCTCGCACGAGCTGCGGACGCCGCTCGCCCGGCTGTCGACCTTGCTCGAGACGGCGACGCTTGCCGGCGAGGACGTGCCCGCGCTGGTCGAGGCCGCGCTGCGCGAGGTCGAGCAGATCACGGAGCTGATCGACGAGGTGCTCTTCCTCTCCGAGCTCGAGTCGGGCGCGCGCGTCGTCGCGCTCGGGCCGGTTCCCGTCTGCCCGGTGCTGGAGGAGGCACTGACCGAGCTGCGAGAGCGCGCCGCCCGCGCGGGCGTGCATCTGCGCCTCGAGTGCCCGGCCGGCGCCGAGCTGGCGATCCGGCCGCGCATGCTGCGCGTCGTCGCGCGCAACCTGGCCGAGAACGCGATCCGCCACGCCGGGCCGGGAGCGACGTTCGTGCTCTCGGTCGAGCGGGAGCCGAACGGGGCGCTCGTCGTGCGCGGCCGCGACGACGGGATCGGGGTGGAGGCGGCCGAGCTGCCGCGCCTGTTCGAGCGCTTCTACCGCGCCGATCGCTCGCGCGCCTCCCGCGGCACCGGGCTCGGGCTCGCGATCGTCAAGCACGTCGTCACCCAGGCGGGCGGCAGCGTCGAGGCACGCGGCGGCAGGGGCCGAGGGCTCGAGATCCGCTGCCGTTTCCCGGCGCCCTCGTAGCCCGTTCACCGGATCGTCACCGGATCTTCACCGGCCGGTGCCCCGGTCGGCCGTGGCGGGCCGGGACACTGGCGGCATGAGCTCTCGCGTGATCGCGCCGCTCGCTGCCGTGCTCGCCCTCGTCGCTGCGGGCTGCGGTGGCGGCGGTGGCTCGGGCGCGGTCACCGCCGACGGCTCCAGCACCGTCGGCCCCTTCACGACGAAGGCTGCGGAGGACTGGAAGCGGGACGGGGGAGCCGACGTCACCGTGGGTATCTCCGGCACCGGCGGCGGCTTCGAGCGGTTCTGCGCCGGGGAGACGGACATCTCGAACGCCTCGCGACCGATCAAGGACGAGGAGGCCGAGGTCTGCGAGCAGAACGGCATCGAGTACGTCGAGCTGCAGATCGCCATCGATGCGCTCACCAACGTGGTCAACCTCGAGAACGACTGGGTCGACTGTCTCACGGTCGAGCAGCTCAACGCGATCTGGAAGCCGGGCTCGACGATCACGAGCTGGAAGCAGGTCGACCCGTCGTTCCCCGACGTCAGGCTCCAGCTGTACGGCGCCGGCACCGACTCCGGGACCTTCGACTACTTCACCGAGGCGATCAACGGCGAGGCGGGGGCGAGCAGGACGGACTACTCCGCGACCGAGGACGACAACGTCACGGTCCAGGGCGTCGCCGGCAACCGCGGCGCGCTCGGCTACTTCGGGTTCTCGTACTTCGAGCAGAACCAGGACAAGCTCAGGGCGCTCGAGGTCGACGGCGGCTCAGGCTGCGTCGCTCCGAGCGTCGAGACCGCGCAGGACGGGAGGTACACGCCCCTCTCCCGGCCGCTCTTCATCTACGTGAAGCTCGACTCGCTCCGAGAGAAGCCGGAGGTCGAGGAGTTCGTGCGCTACGCGCTCGAGAACGAGCAGAGGATCGCGGAGGAGGCGCTCTTCGTGCCGATGTCGCGGGCGCACATCGACGAGCAGCTGACGAAGCTGGACGCGGCGGTGGGGGCGACGCAGTAGTGGCGACGATCGACCTGTCGCTCGAGGGCTCCTCGGAGTTCGCGCTCCCCAAGAAGCGAGTCCGGATCGGGGAGGTTGCGGTCCAGGGGGCGCTGTTCGTCGCGGCCACGATCTCCGTCCTGACGACGGTCGGCATCGTCCTCTCGCTCCTCCTCCCGGCCATCGACTTCTTCCGGATCGTCTCCCCGTGGGAGTTCCTCACCGGCACGACCTGGGCGCCGCTCTTCCTCGAGCCGGAGTTCGGCGTCGTCCCGCTCGTCGTGGGAACGCTCATGATCTCGTTCTGGTCGTCGCTCATCGCCTTCCCGCTCGGGCTCGGTGTCGCGATCTACCTCAGCGAGTACGCCCGCGAGAACGTCACCCGCTTCCTCAAGCCGATCCTCGAGATCCTCGCCGCCATCCCGACCGTCGTGCTCGGGTACTTCGCGCTCACCTTCGTGACGCCGCTCCTGCGCGACATCGGGATCCAGGTGGAGATCTTCAACGCGCTCGCGGCGAGCATCGTGCTCGGGATCATGCTCATCCCGACCGTCGCCTCCCTCTCCGAGGACGCCATGGCCGCCGTCCCGCGGGACCTGCGCGACGGCGGGTACGCCCTCGGTGCCGACAAGCTCCAGGTCTCGACGCGAGTGGTCGTCCCGGCGGCGATCTCCGGGATCATCGCCGCCTTCGTCCTCGCGTTCTCGCGCGCGGTCGGAGAGACGATGATCGTGCTCATCGCCGCGGGCCAGCTCCCGCAGATCACGTTCGACCCGCGCGAGACGATCTCGACCATGACGGCGTTCATCGGCGCGACCGGGAACGGCGATGTCCCCACGGGGTCGATCGAGTACAAGACGATCTTCGCGGTCGGCCTGACGCTCTTCGTGATGACCCTCGTCATGAACCTGATCTCGATCCGGCTCGTGCGGAAGTACCGGGAGATCTACGAGTGACGACCCTCGAGACGCCGCTTCCGGTCGGCCGCCAGCGCCGCGTCTGGCGGAACCGCGCCTTCCGGGGAGCGATGCTCTTCGCGATGCTCGTCGCTTTCGGGACGCTCGCGCTGCTCCTGGTGGACACGGTCGTCACCGGTTGGCCGGAGCTCGACCGCCAGCTCCTGACGTCTTCCCCCTCGACGCTCGCAGCCGAGGCAGGCGCGCGGCCCGCGATCCTCGCGACGCTCTACCTCGGTGCCCTCGTGCTGATCATGGCGGTGCCGATCGGCATCTTCACGGCGATCTACCTCGAGGAGTACGCGAACCGAGAGCGCTGGTACAACCGCCTGATCGAGGTGAACATCCAGAACCTGGCCGCGGTTCCCTCGATCGTGTACGGCATCCTCGGGCTCGCGTTCATCGTGCGCGGGATCGGCCTCGGGCGCGTCGTCCTGGCCGGGGCGCTCATCCTCACCCTGGTCGTCCTCCCGACTGTCGTGGTCGCCTCGCGCGAGGCGATTCGGTCGGTGCCTGACTCGATCCGCCAAGGGGCGTTCGCGCTCGGGGCGACGAAGTGGCAGGTCGTGTGGCGGCAGGTGCTCCCGGCGGCGATCCCGGGCATGGCGACGGGCTCGATCCTTGCGCTCTCGCGCGCCGTCGGGGAGACCGCCCCCCTGATCATGGTCGGCGCGGTCGTCTACGTCGCCTTCGACCCCACGCTCTTCGGCGCGTACACCGCGCTTCCCGTCCAGATCTACAACTGGACGAAGCAGCCCGACCCGACGTTCCAGACGCTGGCCGCCGCGGGTGCGGTCGTCCTGCTCGTGATCGTGCTCAGCATGAACGCCGCTGTCATCTTCCTCCGAAACCGCTACCGCAGGCGCTGGTGAGGCCATGACGCAGATGGAAGCTCCGCAGATCGACACCACGCGCATCGTCCAGACATCCGCCGCCCTCGAGCGCGCGGAGATCGAGCGGCGCGAGAAGGTCTTCTCCGTCTCCGGACTCGGCGTCTACTACTCGGGGAACCCGGCGATCGAGGAGGTCGAGCTCGACGTCTACAAGAACACGATCACCGCGTTCATCGGGCCCTCCGGCTGCGGGAAGAGCACCTTCATCCGCTGCTTCAACCGTATGAACGACCTCATCCCGGGCGCGAAGGTGGTCGGCTCGGTGCTCTACCACGGCCAGGACCTGTACGCGAAGGACGTGGACCCGGTCGAGATCCGGCGACGCATCGGGATGGTGTTCCAGAAGCCGAACCCGTTCCCGAAGTCGATCTACGACAACATCGCCTTCGGGCCGCGCGTGCTCGGCATGCGGGGGGACCTGGACGAGCGGGTGGAGGGAGCGCTCCGTCAGGCCGCGCTCTGGGACGAGGTGAAGGATCGCCTCGAGGACAACGCGCTCGGCCTCTCCGGCGGGCAGCAGCAGCGGCTCTGCATCGCGCGCGCCCTCGCGGTCGAGCCGGACGTCATCCTCATGGACGAGCCGGCCTCGGCGCTCGATCCGATCTCGACGACGCGCATCGAGGATCTGATGCACGAGCTGAAGCGCGAGTACACGATCGTGATCGTGACCCACAACATGCAGCAGGCCGCCCGCGTCGCCGACATGACGGCGTTCTTCAGCGTCGTCGTGAACGAGGACGGGAGCGCCCGCCGCGGCGTCCTCGTCGAGTACGACACGACGACGAAGATCTTCACGATGCCGTCTGACAAGCGGACGGAGGACTACGTCACGGGGAGGTTCGGGTAGGTGCCGCTGCGCGCCTCCTTCCAGGAGGAGCTGCGGGCTCTCGAGGCCCTGCTCGACGAGCAGGCGGAGCTCGTTCTGCGCTCGCTGCGGGGTGCGGTGGAGGCGCTCGTCGCCCGCGACGGCGAGCTGGCCGACGAGGTGATCGCCTTCGACGACGACGTGGACGCCGTCTACCTGCGCACGGAGCAGGCGGTCGAGCTCCTGCTCGCCCGCCAGACGCCGGTGGCGGGCGACCTCCGGCTCGTGCTCGCGATCCTGCACTCGAACCTCCACCTGGAGCGGATGGGTGACCTCTGCACCACGGTCGCGAAGCTGACGAAGCTCTCCGCCGACCTGCCCTCCGACGAGGTGCTGCTCGGGGCCTTCCGCGAGATGGGCGAACGGGCGGAGGAGATGGTTCGGGTGGCGCTGCGGGCCTTCCACGAGCGCGACGTCGAGCTGGCCGAGTCGCTGATCGGCCTCGACGAGCTGATCGACCGCTCGAACCGCCGCGTCGTCTCGCGGCTCCTCGAGCTGGGGCCGGAGCGGCTCGAGTGGGGGCTGCGCGCGATCGTCGTCTCACGCTGCCTCGAGCGCGTCGGCGACCACGCGGTCGACATCGGCGAGCAGGCCGCCTTCCTCGCCACCGGCGAGTTCCGCGAGTTCGGGGACGCCTCGCACGATCCCCGTCCGCTCGCCTGACGGCGCTCACCACCGCGTCACCGTCTCTTCACCGCCCGGCTGCCCACGGGGCACGCCCGCGCAGCGACGATCGCGGCGCAATGTCCTTCGACACGAGGAGCGCTGACACACGATGAAGATCTCTCTCGGGCGCCGGAGCCTCGCTCTTGCCGGTGCGACCGCGGCCTGCCTCGCGGTCGCGTCCGTCGCGATCGCCGGCTCGGCGCCGAACCCCGTCTTCGACCTGCGGAAGCTGAAGGGCACGATCACCGCCGATGGGTCGTCCACCGTGGGCCCGTATACGACCGCCGCGGCCGAGCTCTTCAACCGCGCCGGCGCGAAGGGAGTTCGCATCACGGTCGGGATCTCCGGCACGGGCGGTGGGTTCCAGCGCTTCTGCAAGGGCGAGACCGACCTCTCGAACGCATCGCGGCCGATGAAGCTGTCGGAGGCCGCCGAGTGCAAGAAGAACGGCGTCGTCCCGTGGCGCGCGTTCACGGTGGCCAACGACGCGCTGACGGTCGTCGTGAACCCGCAGAACACGTGGGCGCGGTGCCTGTCGGTCGAGGAGCTGAAGAGGATCTGGGAGCCGGGCTCGAAGATCGACAACTGGAAGGACGTGCGGCCGGGCTTCCCGGACGTCCCGCTGCGGCTCTACGGCGCCGGCACGGACTCGGGGACGTTCGACTACTTCACCGAGGCGATCGTGGGCAAGTCGCGCGCGAGCCGCTCCGACTACCTCGCGACCGAGGACGACAACGTCACCGTGCAGGGCGTCGCCGGTGACCGCGGCGCGCTCGGCTACTTCGGCTTCTCGTACTTCGAGGAGAACAAGAGCCGGCTGAAGGCGGTCGAGATCCGCAACCCGAAGACGGGCCAGTGCGTCGCTCCGAGCGTGCAGAGCGCTCAGGACGGCTCCTACAAGCCGCTCGCGCGGCCGCTCTTCATCTACGCGAAGGGCGCCTCGTTCAAGCGGCCGGAGGTGCAGGCGTTCCTCGGCTTCATCTTCGAAAACGAGGCCGCCATCGCCAAGCGCGCGGACTTCGTGCCTCTGACGAAGGCCCAGCTCAAGCGCGCCAAGCGCTACTTCCTGCTCTCCGTGAGGACGGCGAACAGAAGCTAGTCGATCTCCCTCCGTCCGAACGACCTGCCAGTGCGAGGGGGGCGGCTCCGGCCGCCCCTCCGTCACTTCGCCGGCAACAGGTCGGCGAGCAGGCGCTGCACGCGCCGGTCGATCTCGTCGCGGATGCGGCGCACCTCGTCGAGCGAGCTGGCCTGGGCGGGGTCGTCCACCTGCCAGTCCTCGTAGCGCTTCCCGGGGTAGATCGGGCAGGCGTCGCCGCAGCCCATCGTGATCACCACGTCGGCGGCGCGCACGTCCTCGTCGGCGAGGCGGCGCGGGAGCGCGGTCGAGAGGTCGACGCCGAGCTCGGCCATGGCCTCCACCGCGAGCGGGTTCACCTCCTCGGCGGGCTCGGAGCCGGCCGAGCGCACGGCGACGCGCCCGCCCGAGCGCAGCGTCGTGAGGCCGGCGGCCATCTGGCTCCGGCCGGCGTTGTGGACGCACACGAAGAGCACCTCCGGCCGTCGGTCTCCCATCGCCGGCACGATAGGCGTCCCGCTCAGGCCTGCGCCGGCACCAGCCGCCGCCGCGTGTCGTAGCGCCGGGCGAGGAAGGCGCCGGCGGCGATGGCGCCGGCGAGGCAGAGGACGATCGGCGTGCCGCCGGGGGCGCGGGTGACGAGCTCCATGAGGGCGCCCACCGAGCCCGCCAAGGGCACGGTCATGATCCAGGCGGCGAGGATGTTGCCGGCCACCCCCCAGCGGACGGCGTGCAGGCCGCGCGAGGTGCCGGCACCCATCACGGAGCCGGTGATCGTGTGCGTGGTCGAGACGGGGAAGCCGGCGTGCGCCGTCGTCCAGAGGATCGACGCCGTCGCCGCCTCGGCGGCGAACCCCTGCAGCGGCTCGAGGTGGACGACGCGCTGGCCGAGGGTGCGGATGATGCGCCAGCCGCCGGCGTAGGTGCCGGCCGCCATCGCGGCGGCGGCGGAGAGGATCACCCACAGCGGGACGTGGAAGTCGTCGGGGTTCACGTCGCCGGCTGCGATGAGCCCGAGCGTGATCACGCCCATCGTCTTCTGGGCGTCGTTCGTCCCGTGCGTGAAGGCGACGAAGGCCGCGGTCACGAGCTGTCCCCGTCGGAAGATCCGGTTGACGAGCGCGGGCGAGCGCCGCCGGACGATCCAGATCAGGGCGAGCACGAGCACGGCGGCGGTTGCGATCCCGAGCACGGGTGCGAGCAGCGACGGGATCATCACCCGGTGCACCATCCCGTGCCAGAGGACCACGTCGAAGCCGTTCGCGGCGACGGCGGAGCCGGCGACGCCGCCGATGAGCGCGTGGCTGGAGCTCGTCGGCAGGCCGAGGTACCAGGTGAAGAGGTTCCAGGCGATGGCGCCGACGAGCCCGGCGAGGACGACCTTCAGGGTGATCACGTCCGCGTCCACGATCCCCTTCGCGACGGTCGCGGCGACCTCGATCGAGACGAGCGCGCCGACGAAGTTCAGGACCGCGGCCATGGCCACGGCAGCGCGCGGGGCAAGGGCGCGCGTGGAGACGGTCGTCGCGATCGCGTTCGCAGCGTCGTGGAAGCCGTTCGTGAAGTCGAAGAAGAGCGCGACGGCGACGACCGCGACGAGCGTCAGATCCACGACGAGTCAGGCGTTCTTGACGACGATGTTGGTCAGCACGTGCGCGGCCGTCTCGCAGGCGTCGAGGGCGCGCTCGAGCGCCTCGTAGATGTCCTTCCAGCGGATGACGATCAGCGGGTCGATCCCCTCGTCGCGGAAGAGCGCGCCCAGGGCGTCGCGGAGGATCCGGTCGCCCTCGTCCTCGAGCCGCTTGAGCTCGACCAGGGCGGTCTGCACGCCGCGCATGCCCTTGAGGTTCCGGCAGGCGAGGGCGAGCTGCTCGCAGGCGCGCACGATCACGGCGCACTGCTCCACGGCGTGCCGGGTCGGCATCTCCACCCCGTACAGGCCGAGCAGGTCCGAGGCCTCCTCCAGGTAGTCGACGACGTCGTCGATCTCGGTCGCGAGCATGTAGATGTCCTC
This sequence comes from Gaiellaceae bacterium, assembly GCA_035559835.1. Lineage (GTDB taxonomy): Bacteria > Actinomycetota > Thermoleophilia > Gaiellales > Gaiellaceae > GMQP-bins7. The sequence continues at coordinate 17,521 of DATMAP010000204.1, read as the reverse complement.
GCGGTCGAACGGGGTCACGTACTGCGTGTTGAGGAGGGTGATCAGGTTGCGCGTGATCTCGTCCCCCTCCGTCTCCTCGGCCTTCACCTGCTCCTGCGTGACGCCCGAGCCGGGGTGCTCCCGAAACCGGCGCTCGACGAGCTGTGCAACCTGGAGCGCGTTCTCACCGGCCTGGGCGAACAGCGTGAAGAACTCGGCCGTCCGCGGCGTGAGGCTGATCCGCATTGCGCGCTGGACGCTAACCGAAACCCGCCCGCTCAAGCGAGGGCATCGACCACAAGCGCTTGGAAGCGAGCCACCAGCCGCTCGGATGCGGGCAGCAGGCGGCCCTCGCCGAGCAGGCCACTCCGCAGGCCGCGCTGGACGCGCTCGACGAGGGCCCGGTCCTCGGCGCCGACCTGGGCGTCGAAGGCGAGCATCGCCTCGAGCCAGGCCTCGTCGGCGTCGGGGGCGACGAAGTAGTCGAGGAAGCGGTACGTGCGCTCGGGTCCGAGCGGGAGGATCGGCCCCAGCGAGAGGTTGGGGCGGCCGGCCAGGACGTTCACCACGGTCCCCGGGAAGAGGAGGTGGAACTGCCCTTGCTCCACCTCCCCCGCGGGGTCGTACGCCCCGCGCGGGAGCGGCCGCGGCGGCGCCTGCTGGGAGAGACGTGGTCCCTCGGCCTCGAGCAGGTACGTCTCGGGCGACACGTCCATCACCGCCGAGAAGCCCGGGTGCGCAGTGGGGCAGTGGTAGCACTCGAGGAAGTTCTCGGCGCACACCTTCCAGTTCGCGGCGTACTCCGCCTCCCAGCGGTGGTGGAAGCGCAGGGCGGCGACGTCGATGCCTGCGGCCGCGACGCGCTCGGGGACGGCGCCGAGCAGCTCGGCGAGCGGTGGCGCCTCGAGGTCGGGGTTGCAGAACAGGAAGGGGCCCCAGCGCTCGAGCCGGAGGGGGACGAGCCCGAGGGCGTCGGTCTCGATCCCGCCCTCGCGCTCCGAGCGGGGCGCGGCGAGAAGCCGGCCGTCGAGGCCGTACGTCCAGGCGTGGTACGGGCACTGCAGCGTCGCCCGCCGCCCGGTGCCTTCGCAGACGAGCGAGCCGCGGTGGCGACAGACGTTGAGGAAGGCGCGCAGCTCGCCCGCCTCGTCTCGGACGAGCACGACCGGCACGTCCCCGACCCGGGTAGCTGCGAAGGAGCCCGGCTCGACCACCTCCCCCTCGTGCCCGACGTACTGCCAGGAGCGGCGGAAGATCCGCTCCTGCTCCAGGCGCAGCGCGGCCGGGTCGACGTACCAGCTCCAGGGGAGCGTCCGCGTGCCCGCCGTGCCCATGGCCGGAACGCTAGACGACCTCCACCGGGGCGTCACGAGCGGGCGGATACCCCGGTGTCAGACACCCGGACGGTGTCGGTAGGGACAAGGCCGAACACGCCATGTCCAATCAGGCCCCCATCGGGGACGAAGACCGCACGATCAGCGCGATTGGGCTGGGGAGCGATTGTCACTCAATCGGCACAAAGGACACTTGACGCGATTCGGTGTCTGACACCGAATCGACTCGGGCGCGCCGGGCTCGGAGGAGCGAGGGTATGCTCGGCGCGCGCTCATGGACGCTTCACGCGCGCTCGCCGACACCGCCGAGGACACGCTGAGGCCGCTCGTGCGCGCCCGGAACCTGGCCTGGTGGGAGGCCAACATCGAGGCGAGCGACGACAATGCGGGCCGCCGGGCGGAGACCGAGCTCGCCTACTCCGATGCGCTCGCGGACGGCGACCTCTACGCCGCCGTCGTCTCCGCCCGCCGGGCCTGCGACGATCCGCTCACGAGGCGCCGGCTCGACCTGCTCCACGACCGCATGCTCCCGCATCAGCTCCCGGCGCCGCTGCGGGCGCGGATCGTCGAGCTGGAGGCATCGGTCGAGTCCCGCTTCGCGCGGCATCGCGGGGTCGTGCGCGGCGCCGAGGTAGACGACAACGCGATCAAGCGGATTCTCCGCGAGAGCGACGACCCCGGGGAGCGGCGGGAGGCCTGGGAGGCTTCCAAGACCGTCGGTGCCGCGGTCGCAGAGGACGTACGCGAGCTGGCTCGCCTGCGCAACGAGGCCGCCCGCTCGCTCGGCTACCGGGACTGGTTCGCGCTCTCGCTCGCGACGGACGAGCTGGACGAGGGCAAGCTGCTCGCGACGCTCGAGCACGCGGACCGCACCACGGCCGAGCCCTTCGCGCGCTGGAAGGCCTCGCTCGACGAGCGCCTCGCGGAGCGCTTCCGCTGTGCGGTGTCGGAGCTGCGCCCGTGGCACTACGCGGACCCCTTCTTCCAGGAAGCGCCTGCGGAGGGGAGCGTCGATCTCGACCCGCTCTTCGAGGGGCAGGACGTGGTCGCGCTCGCCCGCCGCACGTTCGAAGGGGTCGGGCTCGAGGTCGAAGGGATCCTCGCCCGGAGCGATCTGTTCCCGCGGGCTGGAAAGTGCCAGCACGCCTTCTGTCTCGACGTCGACCACGAAGGCGATGTGCGCGTCCTCGCCAACGTCGTCCCGAACCAGAGCTGGACGAACACGATGCTGCACGAGCTGGGGCACGGCGTCTACGACCTCGGCTTCGACGAGGACTTGCCCTGGCTCCTGCGCAGCACGCACCTCGTCACGACCGAGGCGACCGCGCTCCTCTTCGGCGCGCTCGCCGGGAGCCGCGAGTGGCTCGAGGGCGTGCTCGGCCTCTCCGGGCGGGAGGGAGCGGAGCTGGAGCAGCGTCTCCGGGTCGCGCGGGCTGCGGAGCTACTCGTGTTCACCCGCTGGGTGCTCGTCATGACCGGCTTCGAGCGCACGCTCTACGCCGATCCGGAGGGCGACCTCGACCGGGCCTGGTGGGAGCTCGTCGCCCGCTACCAGCTCGTGACCCCGCCGGAGGGACGGGGGGCCCCCGACTGGGCGGCCAAGATCCACGTCGCGACCGCACCGGTCTACTACCACACGTACCTGTACGGGGCGATCGTCGCCGCCCAGCTCCGGGACGCGCTCGCGGACGGCACGGGCGGCCTGGTCGATCGCCCGCAGGCCGGTGCGCAGCTCCGCGAGCGGCTCTTCGCGCCCGGACAGTCGGTCCGCTGGGACCGCCTCGTCGAGCAGGCCTCCGGGCGCCCGCTCTCGGTCTCCTCGCTCGCTCGCGAGGTCGCCGCGGTCGCGCCGTGAACCTGCTCGCGCTTCCGCCGGTGCTTCCGCCGGACGAGCTCTTCGAGCCGCTGGCGGGAGGCGAGGAGGTGCTCGTCGAGCGGATCGTCTCCGCCGGCCAGGCGACCCCGCCCGGCGAGTGGCTCGAGCAGGGCCGCGACGAGTGGGTCGCGCTCCTGCAGGGGGAGGCCGAGCTCTCGCTCGCAGACGGGACGCGGGTCGTGCTCGGGCCCGGCGACCACGTGCTCATCGCAGCCGGGACGCGTCACCGGGTGGAGCGGACGAGCGTGGAGCCGCCCTGCATCTGGCTCGCGGTGCACGCTCGCGGCCTCGCTGCCCCCGCGGCCGAGCCTTAGCCTGCGCGCGCGAGCAGGCGTCCCTCGGCGCGGCTGCGGGGATCGAGCCGGAGGCCCAAGCTCTCGGCGAGCGCGAGCGCCTCGCGGTACTCCTCGCGGCGGAGGCGGCGATCGATCTCCCGGTACTCGCCGCCCTGCCCCACCTTGCCCGAAGGGTAGTACTGGGCCATCAGGTTCACGTAGCAGCCTGGTCCCAGCTCCTCGGCCACGAAGCGGAGGATGGCCTCCGTCTCCTCGAGCAGCCCGGGCATGACCAGGTGGCGGAGGAGGAGGCCGCGGACGGCGAGGCCGCGTCCGTCCAGCACGAGGTCACCGACTTGGCGGTGCATCTCGCGGATCGCCTCGCGGGCGACCTCGGGGTAGTCGGCCCGCTTCAGGTAGCGGCGGGCAGCCTCACGGGTCCAGAGCTTGAAGTCGGGCATGTAGACGTCCACCACCCCGTCCAGGAGCCGGAGGCTGTCGAGGCTGTCGTAGGCGGAGGTGTTGTAGACGAGCGGAAGCCGCAAGCCGCCCTCGAGGGCAAGGGGGATCGCTTCGAGCACCTGGGGGACGACGTGCTCGGGCGTCACGAAGTTGACGTTGTGGCACCCCCGGTCCTGGAGCTCGAGCATCATCGCCGCGAGCCGCTCCGGGGTCGCGACGACGCCGCGGCTTCGCCCCCACGAGATGTCCCAGTTCTGGCAGAAGACGCAGCGGAGGTTGCAGCCCGAGAAGAAGATCGTCCCGGAGCCCGACCACCCGCGCAGGCAGTCCTCCTCGCCGAAGTGCGGGAACCAGGAGGCGACGAGCGCGTGGCGGCCCACCGCGCAGAGGCCGGGCACGCCGGCGCGGCGGTCGACCTTGCAGGCGCGCGGGCACACGAGGCAGCGCGGCCCGAGGAGCTCGAGCGCCTCCTCGGCCCGGCGCCGGATCTCGGCGGGGCCGAGCTCCACTGCCGCAGTCTGCACGCCTACAGGGTAGGTCGGGGCGCCGCTCACGGGAACCGGCGCGGGGCCGGGACGTCGGGCACGAGGCGCCCGAGCAGGCGCCGCCGCCCGGCCACCGCGCGGTAGAGGGCGTCGAGAGCACGCTCCGGGACGAGCGCCAGCGGCCGCGCGAGCGCACGGGTCGCGTGCAGGGTACGGAGCAGCTCGACCGCGCCGGCTCCGCGGCCGGCGAGCGAGCCGTCGGGAAGCGCGAGGTACCAGCTCGCGTAGCGCTCCTCCTCGGGAAGCGACGCCAGGAGCGGGGCGGCTTCGGGGTCGCGCAGGGGCAGGAAGGCGAGCTCCCGGCGCCGATCGAGCGCGACGACCGTCCGCGCCGCGAAGCGGCACAGGCGGCAGCCGGCGTCGTAGAGCAGCACCGCGCGCCGCGGGCGGCCGGGAGCTCCCATCGATTCCGCACGCGTGGCGTCCATACACTCGGGATGGTGCGCTCGGCAGCCTGCACCGCGCTCGCGCTGCTCGCCCTGGCCGGCCTGGCCGGGGCGGCGGGCGGAGCCGCGGCGAGCGGTCTCTCGGTGACGGTGACCGCCGTCGAGGCGGCGCCCTTCGGGGCGACCCTGCGCTGGCGGGCGAGCGCCCGGGCGGCCGTCGTCGTCGGGTACGGGCTGGACGAGGAGCCCGCCGTCTGGTCGCGCCGGGTCATCTCCGGCCCGAGCGGGGCGGGGCGGAGCGCCCTGACCGCGCTGGAGCCGGCGCGGCAGTACCGCTACCGTGTCGTCGCCCGCTCCGGGCGGGAGCGGGCGGTCGCCGAGGGGACGTTCGCGACCCCCGCTTGGCCGCTCTGGGTCGGCGCGACCACGACCCCGCGCGCGCTGCTCGTCGCCGGCCAGCCGTTCTTCCCCCGCATGGTCTGGTCCCAGTGCCCGTGGGCCTTCCCGCTCAGCTTGGCGGCGGGGATCAACGTGTTCATGGGCACCGGCTGCGCCGGCGTCGAGGCCCAGCTCGCCGCGCTCCGCGGCCGCGCGCTCTCGATCACCTCCGCGGACGGGCGCCAGGACGGCCCCGGCGTGGTCGGCTTCCACTACCTCGACGAGGCGGACGTCGTGCTCGGCCGGCCCGAGGACCTGCCCCGGCTCCCGCCCTCGCGGGAGAGCCGCCGGCCGACCTTCCTCACCCTGAGCAACCACTTCTACAGCGGCGCGGCGCCGCTGCCGCAGGGGCGCGCGGCGTATCCGGCGCTGGTCGAGCGCGCCGAGGTGGTCGGGTTCAACCTCTACCCGCTCCAGATCTGGTGCCGACGGGGGACGCTGCACGCGGTCTACGAGGCCCAGCGCGAGCTGGTCGCGCTCGCACGCGGCAAGCCGACCTACCAGTGGATCGAGGCCGGGCCGATGTCCCAGTGCGCGGGCCTCGACCCCAGCCCGGCGCTCGTCCGCGCCGAGACCTGGCTCGCCGTCGCGGGCGGCGCCCGCGGGATCGGCTGGTTCCCGGACGTGTGGTCGGAGCCGGTCCGGGCCGAGATCGCGGCCCTCTCCCGCGAGCTCGCCTCGCTCGCTCCGGCGCTCCTCGGGGAGGAGGGGACGGTCAGCGTCGCGCCCGCGGCGAGCCCGGTGCGTGCGGGCGTGCGCCGGCACAACGGCGCGACCTACGTGCTCGCCGTCAACTCCTGGATCGAGCGGGCGCGGGCGACGATCCGCGTTCCCGGCCTGACCGCGAGCGCGCTCCGCGTGCTGGGCGAGCGGCGAGCGGTGCGCGTCCGGGGCGGGGCCTTCACGGACTCCTTCCGCGGCCTGAAGGTGCGGATCTACGTCGCGCCGCCGCCCGGGGCCTGACCGGCGGCGAAGCCCTCGAGGACGGAGAGCACGAGCCCTCCCAGCGCGGGCAGGTCGTAGCCGCCCTCCTGCACGAGCACGGCCGGAAGCCCGAGCGCACCCAGACGGCGACCGGTCTCCCGAAGGCCGTCCTCGGTGACGGTGAGGGGCGCGAGCGGGTCGCCGGCGGCGGCATCGACTCCGAGCGCCACGACGAGCGCCTCGCTGCCGTGCGCACGGACGGCGGCGGCGAGCGCGTCCACCGCAGCCAGCCACTCCGCGTCGCCCGAGCCGGGGGCGAGGGGGAAGTTGAGGTTCGCGCCCTCGCCCGGCCCGCCGCCGCGCTCGTCCGCGAAGCCGACGAAGTGGGGGAACCACCCGGCCCCCGGGTCGACGTGGACGGAGGCGGTGAGGACGTCCTCCCGCTCCCAGAAGATCGCCTGGGCGCCGTTGCCGTGGTGAGCGTCTACGTCCAGCACCGCCACGCGCGCGCAGCCGCGCTCGCGCAGGTGCTGGGCCGCGATGGCGGCGTTGTTCAGGTAGCAGGAGCCGCCGTACGCCGAGCGCGTCACGTGGTGGCCGGGCGGGCGGCAGCACGCGTAGGCTGCGCGCTCGCCGGCGAGGACGAGGTCGGCGGCGGTGAGGGCGGCGTCGGCGGCCGCCCGCGCGGCCTCCCACGTCCCCGGGCCGACGAGCGTCATCGTGTCGAAGCAGTACGCGCCAGCGCGGGCCCAGACCGCCTGGGGCTCGCGCAGCGGAAGGCCGGCGAGCAGGCCGGGGTGCGGGAGGAGGTACGGCACGACCCGGTCCTGGCCGGGATCCTCGGGGAGCCCCGCCTCCTCCCAGTCCGCCCAGGCCGTGCGCAGGAAGGCGACGAGGCCGGGATCGTGGACGGCGAGGACGGCCGCGTCCGGGTGGGCCCGGGCCGGGACGAAGCGCGCTCCCGCCTGCTCGAGCGCGTCGCGGATCGCCTCCGCCCGCGCGGGGACCTCGGTGGCCGGGGTGCGCACGCCCAGCCACAGCTCCGCCTCCGGCTCGTGCCGGCGGTGCGCATCGGCCCAGACGACCGGGAGGCCGAGCGCCACCGCTCAGCCCGCGAAGCGGTACTCGGCGGCGACGTCCGGCGTCAGGTAGGCGGCGGAGGGGCTGCCTGCGGGCGTGAAGATCCCGATCACGGTCAGCTCCTGGTCCGGGCTCGTGTTCTCGACGATGTGCACCTCCCGCGGCCGGAGGCGGAAGGCCGACCCCGGGCCGAGCTCGGTCACCGTGCCGCCCAGATGGAGCCGGCCCGGCCCCTCGGGCACCCAGACGATCTCGTCGTACAGGTGGTAGTGCCACGGCGCCTTCCCGGGCGGGATGAACCCGGCGAAGAGCGTCGCCCGCGTCGAGCCGTTGTGCGGCCCGAAGAGGACCTGGAAGGAGCGCGCCCCGGTCGCGCGCTCGGCCTCGGCCTCTTCGAGCGAGACGGTCAGCTCGCGGGGGCCGAGCGGGGCGTGGCGGTCGGCGTCCGGGCCGACCGTGGCGCGGATCAGCGCGAGCCCCTCCGGACCGGCCTCGAGCGTCGCCTCCTCGCCGGCGAGGACGAGGGCGGCGGTTCGGGGAGCGAGCGGGTGGAGGCGTCCTCCGGCCGCGAGCGCGCCGGCGCCGGCGACGGCGTAGAGGAGCACGTCGTGCTCGTCCGCGCCGGGGGCGAACGACCCTCCCGGCGGCAGCCGCACCTCGTCGAGCGCGAGCGGCGAGCCCTCGAGGGGCGGGCAGAGAGGCGTCGTCGGCGCGGAGGCCATGGCGGGGAGCAGCCTAGCGTGCCAGCGGGTCCCCGCCGGGCGGCCTGTCGCCCTGTCGCCCGCGACCTCGGCCAGGCGGGCGCGCCCGCCCGTCGCCGGCTACCTCCGGGCGGCCACGTGCTCGAGCCCGAGCGTGATCTCGCTTTCCTGCGGGCTCGTCGCCGTCGCTCGGCGCGGCTCAGCTTCCCGCGCCGGCCGCCTCGCGTGCGAGCCGGCCGAGCCCCACGCCGCGAGCCTGTCCGAGCGCGAGCCCGACGAGGTAGCAGGCGAGCGGGGCGTTGGTGCGATCCCCGCTCTCGTGCGCCGCGACGCGCGCGAGGTCGAGGAGCGCGGCGACGTCCTCGTCGCTCAGCGCGAGCTGCGCCGCGTCCACGCCGCTCGCCTCGGCGATCCGGTCGCGCGCGGACTCGAGCCACTCGTGCACGGCGCCGATCGTATCCCGCCGGGGACGCCCGCGCGATCCGTAGTTTCCCTCGCCGGTGGGCCGGGAAATCCGGATGGCGCCCGGTCGTGCTCCAGGAAGGCTGTGCCCCAACGGACGCTCGCGAGGAGGTCGCCCATGGCGCACGTGCTGTCGATCCCGGCCGGAGAGAGCCTGCGGAAGCGGTGGCGGCGGGTCTTCGCCGTCTCCCGTGCACCGCACCGGCTCGTCGGCGAGACTCGGGACGTCGAGGAGGCCGTGCGCCTGCGCGACCAGCTCCGTCCCGACCTGATCGTGCTCGAGCTGACCGGCGTGCGAGCAGACGACGTCGCGGCCTGCGAGCGGCTGGCCGGGAGTGAGGCGCCGGTGGTCGCGCTCGCTCCGCGCCTCGACGACGCCGAGCGGGCCGACCTCCTCGACGCCGGAGCGGCTGGCTACGTGCTGACGAGCATCGGCGAGGACTCGCTCGCCATCGCGCTGCAGGCGGTGGCCGAGGTCGCCGGCCCGGAGCGCCCGCGGCCGCTCGTGGACGAAGCGCCGGGCGCGAACGGCACCTCCCGCAGCGACTTCCTGCGGATGACCGGCGCGGCGGCGACCCTGGCCGTCGTCGCTCCCCGGGCCGCACGCGCCGGCGAGCGTGCGATCGAGGCCAACCCGTCGCCCTCCTCGCCGGCGGGGCTGCCCGCGCTCCCGCCTCCGCGCGAAGGCGAGAGCGACCTCCTGCGCATGCAGCGCGAGCTGGTGGCAGCGATGCGAAAGCCGGTCGGGGAGCGCAAGTGGGTGATGGTCATCGACCTGCGCAAGTGCTCGGGCTGCGACGCGTGCACGATCGCCTGCAAAGCGGAGAACCAGCTTCCCCCGGGCGTCGTCTACCGCCCGGTGGTGCAGGAGGAGGTGGGGACGTACCCGAACGTCCGCCGCCGCTTCCTGCCCCGGCCCTGCATGCAGTGCGAGCGACCGCCCTGCACCCCGGTCTGCCCGGTCGGCGCCACCTGGCGCCGGCAGGACGGCGTGATCGCGATCGACTACGAGAAGTGCATCGGCTGTCGCTACTGCCTGACCGCCTGTCCGTACTCGGCACGGACGGCGGACAAGGGCGAGTACTACACCGAGGGCACCCCGGCCCTCCAGCCCTACGAGGAGCAGCGCTCGCCGGAGTACGACGCCGGCCTTCGCCGTGCGGATGGAGGGTCTCCGATCGGCAACGCGCGGAAGTGCCACTTCTGCCTGCACCGCTTGGAGGCAGGCCAGCTTCCGGCCTGCGTGACGAGCTGCGTCGGCCACGCCACCTTCTTCGGCGATGCCAACGATCCGAACAGCCTGGTCGCAGAGCTGATCGGCCGTCCCGAGGCGCGCCGGTTGAAGGAGGAGCTGGGTACCCGGCCCCGCGTCTACTACCTCACGTGAAGGAGGCTCGCTCGATGTCGCGCACGACCCTCATCCGTGTCCTCGCCGGCGTCTGGGCGCTCGCGTTCGCGGCCGGCGCCGCCGGCGTGCTCTGGCGGCTCGTGGCCGAGGACGCGGACTTCGGCAGCTACATCCCGTGGGGGCTCTGGGTCGCCGTGTACGCGTGGTTCGTCGGGGTGTCGGCCGGGGCCTACATGCTCTTCGCCGCCGGCGAGGTGTTCCGGATCGAGCGCCTGCGCCGCAGCGGGCGGCCGGCGCTCGTCGTCTCCTTCGCCTCGCTCCTCGCCGGGCTCGTCGTCGTCGGCCTCGACCTGGGCCACTTTGAGCGCTTCTGGCACGTGTACGTCTACGGCAACCCGACCTCCCTGATGGCCTGGGAGATCTCCTTCTACACCGCGTTCGGGCTGCTCCTCCCCGTGACGCTGGCGTTTGCCTTCCGCAACGAGCTGGCCCGCTTCCGGCCCTTCGCGCGGCTCGCCGGGCCGTCCGGGACGGACTCGCCCTGGCTCCGCCCCCTCGCGCTCGCCGGAGGCCTGCTCGCGCTGGCCGTCTCGGGCGCGACGGGCGCCCTCTTCGGGGTCGTCGGCTCGCGCCCGTTCTGGCACACGGGGCTGCTGCCGCTCCTCTTCGTCGCCGCGGCGCTCCTCTCGGCGGCGGCCGTGCTCACCGTCTTCGCCGCCCTGACGGTCGACGAGCGCGGGCGGCGCGATCCCGGCGAGGTCGCCTTCCTCGGCCGCGTCACGCTCGGGCTGCTGGGGGTGGCCGCGCTGATCGAGTGGGCGGACGTGAGCATCGCTTGGACGCAGCGCGCGCAGGCCTCCGGAGGCTGGGCGGCCTGGGACCTCGTGCTCACCGGGCCGCGCTGGTGGGTCTTCTGGTTCGTGCACCTCGCCGCGGGTGTCGTCGTGCCGGCCGCCGTGCTCCTCGTGTGGCCGCGCCGGCCGGCGCTCGTGGCGGGCGCCGCTGCGCTCGTCGGCGTGACGCTCCTCTCGGTGCGGCTGAACATCGTCATCCCCGGGCTGGCCGTGCCGCAGATCGAAGGCCTGGACGAGGCCTACACCGGGCCCGGCCTCAGCTTCTCCTACACGCCCACCCTGCAGGAGTGGCTGGTCTCGATCTTCGCCGCGGCCTTCTTCGTCGGCCTCGTCGGGCTCTGGTACCGGCTCGTGCCGACGCGCCTCGCCGCCCTGCCGCAGCCGGACGCCCTCCCCGCCGGTACCGCCGGGGCGGAGACGCGCTCGGCCTTCCTGGGCAAGGTCGGGCTCGCCGGCGGCGCCCTCGTCGCCTCGCAGCTCCCGCTCGCGCTCCACCGGCTCGGGGAGCCCGGCGGGGGCGCCTCGAGCCCGCTGGGGGCGAGCCCGTACGAGCTCGCCAAGCCCGAGAACATCCTCTACTCCGTCTGCCAGCAGTGCAACACGCAGTGCGGGATCAAGGCCAAGGTCGTGGACGGCGTCCTCGTCAAGCTGGACGGGAACCCCTACTCACCCTGGACGATGAAACCGCCGGTGCCGTACGAGACCCCGCTCGCGCAGGTGGCGGGGGTGGACGGCTGGATCTGCCCCAAGGGGCAGGCGGGCATCCAGACGGCCTACGACCCGTACCGCCTGCGGAAGGTGCTCAAGCGAGACGGGCCGCGCGGCTCGGGGCGCTGGCGGTCGATCCCCTTCGAGCAGGCCGTGACCGAGATCGTCGAGGGGGGCGACCACTTCGGCGAGGGCCGCGTGCCGGGCCTCCGCGAGCTATGGGCCGTGCGCGACCCCGACCTCGCGAGCGCGCTGAGCGACGACGTGAAGGCGATCTGGGACGGGAAGCTGACGGTGGCCGAGTTCAAGCGCAAGCATGCCGCCCACCTCGACCTCCTGATCGATCCCGACCATCCCGACCTCGGTCCGAAGAACAACCAGGTCGTGTTCGCCTGGGGCCGGCTGAAGGGCGGTCGCGCCGAGCTGCTGCGCCGCTTCATCCAGGAGAGCTTCGGATCGACGAACGCCCACGGCCACACCACCGTCTGCCAGGGCTCCCTCTACTTCGCCGGCAAGGCGATGAGCGAGCAGTGGCAGGACGGCAAGTGGCAGAAGGGCGTCAAGGCCTACTGGCAGGCCGACCTCGGCGGAGCCGAGTTCGTGGTCTTCGTCGGCGCCTCTCCGTTCGAGGCCAACTACGGACCTCCCTATCGGACGAGCCAGATCACCGACGGTCTCGCCTCCGGCCGGCTGAAGATCGCGGTCGTCGACCCCAGGCTCTCCAAGACCGCGGCCAAGGCGTGGAAGTGGCTGCCCGCGAAGCCGGGCTCGGAAGGCGCCCTCGCCCTGGCGATGATCCGCTGGATCATCGAGCAGGAGCGTTACGACGCCGCCTTCCTCCGCAACGCGAACAAGGCCGCTGCGGCGGCGAACGGGGAGACGACCTGGACGAACGCGACCTGGCTCGTCTGGGCCGAGGGCGGGAACGAGGGCAAGCTCGTGCGTGCCTCCGAGGTCGGGCTGGGCGAGGTGGAGGAGCGCCTGGACGCCAAGGGAAACCCGTACGAGTACGACCGCTTCGTCGTCCTCGCCGGCGGGAAGCCGGTCGCCGTCGATCCCAGCGACGAGGAGAACGCGGTCGTCGGCGACCTGCTGGTCTCGACCAGGCTCCGGGGTCTCCGGGTGAAGAGCGGGTTCCGGCTCCTCTGGGAGTCGGCCTCCGAGAAGACGCTCGAGGCCTGGGCGGAGCTCACGGGGCTCGACCCGGCCGACATCGTCGAGCTGGCCTCCGAGTTCACGAGCCACGGCAAGAAGGCCGCAGCCGACATCCACCGTGGCGTCTCCCAGCACACGAACGGGTACTCGAACGTGATCGCGTGGAACACCCTGAACGCCCTGGTCGGGAACTTCGACTGGAAGGGCGGGATGTCCAAGGCGACCACCTTCTCGATCACCGGAGACAAGGACGGCGAGCCGATCGAGGGCATGCCCTTCTTCCTCCCCGGGATGCACCCGGCCAAGCTGAAGCCGTTCGGCATCTCCAGCATCCGCCACGACGCTGCCTACGAGAAGACGACGATCTTCGCCGGCTACCCGGCGAAGCGGCCCTGGTACCCGCTCGCAAGCGACGTCTACCAGGAGATCGTCCCCTCGATCGCCGACGCCTACCCCTACCCGATCAAGGCCCTCTTCCTGTACATGGGCTCGCCCGTGTACGCGCTCCCGGGCGGGCACACGAACATCGAGACCCTCGCCGACCCGAAGAAGCTGCCGCTCTTCGTCGCGAGCGACATCGTCGTCGGCGAGACCTCGATGTACGCCGACTACATCTTCCCGGATCTCACCTACCTCGAGCGCTGGGAGTTCGCGGGCTCGCACCCGAACATCGTCGAGAAGGTGCAGCCGATCCGGCAGCCGGTGATCGCACCCCTGACCGAGGACGTCACCGTGTTCGGCGAGACGCAGCCGCTCTCGTTCGAGGCGATGCTCTTCGGGCTCGCGGAGAAGCTCGGGCTCCCGGGCTTCGGTCCGGACGGGCTCGCCCCGGGCCGCCCGCTCGCCCGGCCCGAGGATCTCTACCTGCTCATGGCTGCGAACGTGGCCGCGGGTGACAAGGAGAACCCCGTCGAGCCGGCCTCCGACGAGGATCTCGCCCTCTTCCTGGCCGCGCGGCGCCACCTGCCGAAGACCGTCTTCGACCCGGACCGCTACCGCCGGATCGTCGGCGACGAGTGGTGGCGGCGCACCGTCACCGTGCTCGCCCGGGGCGGTCGCTTCGAGGGCGAGGGGTACGACGGCGAGCGGCTGAAGAACCCCTACGGCAAGCAGCTCGACCTGTACCAGGAGAAGTCCGCGAAGGCGATCAACGCGATGACGGGCGAGCACTACCCGGGCCTCGCCGTCTACGTCCCGGCGCCGCGCTCGTCGCTGGGGAAGGAGATCGCCGATCCCGGCTTCCCGCTCCGCCTGATCACGTTCCGCGAGATCGCGCACACGAAGTCCCGCACGGCCGCGAACTACTGGCTTCTCGACCTGCTGCCCGAGAACCACCTGCTGATCAGCCCGACCGACGCGCGGGAGCTGGGGCTCTCCGACGGCGACTGGGTGCGGCTCGTCTCCGCGACCAACCCCGACGGCGCCTGGCCGATCGGCAACGGCCAGACGTGGCCGATGGTCGGCAAGCTGAAGGTGGTGGAGGGGATCCGGCCTGGCGTGGTCGCGTTCTCCCTCGGGCACGGGCACTGGGCTTACGGGGCGCGGGACGTGGAGATCGACGGCGAGACGGTGCCCGGGGACCGCCGTCGTGCGGCCGGGTTCCACGGCAACGCGGCCATGCGGCTCGACCCGTACCTGAAGAACACCTGCCTGGCCGACCTGACCGGCGGCAGCGCCGTCTTCTACGACACCTCGGTCGCCCTCGAGCGCGCGAGCGCGTCCGACCACCCGGCGCCCGTGGCCGCCTGAGGGCCGGCGTTCCGGACCGGCACGCCCCGGTCCATGTTGGCGCACATCTGTTCGCATGCCGTCACCGCTTCTCTGCTTTCCTGGCAGCCGTGGCGAGGGCACGGCCGTTTCCGCAGGCTCGGGCCGACGCGGTCGCAGCCGCGCTCGACCTCGATCCCGAGTGCGGGATCTGCCTTGCCTGCCTCGTCATCGTCTCCTGCGCCCTGGATCGCGGCGACCCGGCCGAGATCGCGCGCGAGCTGCGCTGCCTGACGCCGGACCTCTGGCACGACGGGCTCGCCGAGCCCGCGCTCGCCGCGTTGCGCCGCGCGTGCGAGCGCGGCGTGCCCGATGCGCCCGCTGCGCTCGCCGACCTCGAGCGGAACGGCTCCCGGAGCCCGGTCGCACGGGCGATCGTGCGCCGCCTGGCCGAAGACCTGCTCCGCCGGATGCGGCGGGAGCTGTACGTCTTGGCGCTGGCGCGCGAACGTCTCCCGCGAGCATCGCCCGAGCTGAACTGAGCCTCCGCTCCTCGGGACGCGCGCCTCCGGGGCGCGTAACCTCCGAGAGCCCGTGCTGCCGCTGCGCGACAACGTGCCGACCAGGCACTTCCCGCTCGTCACCGTGCTCCTGATCGCGGCCAACGTCGCCGTCTGGCTCTGGGAGCTGGCAGGCACGAGCGTGGAGGTGGACGTCTTCCGCTACGGCTTCTATCCCTGCACCGTCCAGGGTCCCTGCCTCCTGCCCGCCGACCCCAGCCTCCCCGCCGGCGAGCTGTCTTGGTGGGAGGGCGCTTTCACCTCCATGTTCATGCACGGAAGCTGGGACCACCTGCTCGGGAACATGCTCTTCCTCTGGATCTTCGGCAACAACGTCGAGGACGCGCTCGGGCGCCTGCGCTTCCTGGGCTGGTACCTGGCCGCCGGCCTCGCCGCGACCGCGACCCAGACCGCCGTCACCCTCGCCTTCGGCGACGCGGCGCAGGCGAGCATCCCCAACATCGGCGCGAGCGGGGCCGTCTCGGGCGTGCTCGGCGCCTACCTGCTCCTGCTCCCGACGGCGAAGGTGGTCACGCTCTTCGGCTGGCTCCTGGTCGAGGTGCCGGCGCTCTTCTACCTCGTCTTCTGGTTTGCCTTCCAGCTCTGGGCGGGGAGCGCCTCGCTCCTGCAGCCGCAGGCAGGGGGCGGGGTGGCCTTCTTCGCGCACGTGGGCGGGTTCGTCTTCGGCGCGCTCACCGTCTTCGCCGTGGCGAAGCGGCGGCCGCTGCGGCCGTCCTACTGACGGGCTCGGGCGCGAGGCGAGACGCTCCTGCGATGCTTCGACGGTGACCGTGACGGCGCACGACCTGGACGGGCTTACGGCGGATCTCGTGGCTGCGCTCGGCCCCGGGCAGGTCGCCGCGAGCGAGGCCGTGCGCCGCCAGCATGCGCACGGCGAGTCCTACCACCGGGGCGAGCCGCCGGACCTGGTCGTCTTCCCGCGCTCGGCCGAGGAGGTCGTCGCGGTCGTGAACGCCTGCCGCGCGCGGAGGGTGCCGATCGTGCCCTTCGGGGCCGGCACCTCGCTCGAGGGCCAGGTCGTCCCCCTGCGGGGAGGGGTCTGTCTGGACACGACCAGGCTCGACCGGATCCTGCGCCTCGCCGTCGAGGATCTCGACGTCACGGTCGAGGCGGGGGTGACCCGGAAGCAGCTCGAGGCACGACTCCGGCCCGAGGGGGTCTTCTTCCCGGTCGACCCCGGGGCGGACGCGACCATCGGGGGCATGGTCGCCACGGGAGCCTCCGGCACGACCACCGTGCGCTACGGCGCCATGCGGGACAACGTCCTCTCCCTGACCGTGGTGACGGCGGACGGGCGCGTCGTCCGGACGCGCTCCCGGGCGCGGAAGTCGTCGGCCGGGTACGACCTGACCCGGCTCTTCGTCGGCTCGGAGGGGACGCTGGGCGTGATCGTGGAGGCGACGCTGCGGATCTACCCGACCCCGGAGGCGATCTCGGCGGCCGTCTGCTCCTTCCCCTCGCTCGAGGACGCGGTCACCTGCGTCATCCGGACGATCCAGCTCGGGGTCCCGGTCGCCCGGATCGAGCTCCTCGACGATGTCCAGATGGATGCCGTCAACCGGCGGGCGGGTCTCGCCCACCCGGTCGCGCCGACCCTCTTCCTCGAGCTCCACGGCAGCGCCTCCGAGGTCGCCGAGCAGGCCGAGGAGGTCGCCTCCCTGGCCCGCGAGCTGGGCGGAGGCGATTTTGCCTGGGCGACGAGCGAGGACGAGCGCCGGCGGCTGTGGGAGGCCCGCCACCAGGCGTACGAGGCGGCTCTCGCCCTCCGGCCCGGCTCGAGGGGGTACATCACCGACGTGTGCGTCCCGATCTCGGAGCTCGCGCGCTGCGTCGCCGAGACCCGGGCCGAGATCGACGCCGCGGGCCTCGTCGCTCCCATCGTCGGCCACGTCGGGGACGGGAACTTCCACGTCTGCTTCCTGGTCGATCCCGACGAGCCCTCCGAGCTGGCCACGGTGCAGGCGCTCGCGGATCGGATCGCCGAGCGCGCGATCGCCCTCGGCGGCACCTGCACGGGAGAGCACGGCGTCGGGTACGGGAAGACGAAGTTCCTCCCGCTCGAGCACGGGGAGGACGGTGTCGAGCTGATGCGGCGGATCAAGGCCGCCTTCGATCCGGACGGGATCATGAACCCGGGCAAGGTCCTCCCGTAGCGCCCGGCTCCCTTGCGCTCCCTGCCCCTGCGGCGCTAGGCTGGCGGCCGATGACTCCCGCGTCGGCTCAGGGCTGGTGGTGGCACCCGAGGCGAGGCGGGAGCGTGCGCTGAGAGCGCACCCACGACCCGCTTCGCCCCAGGCCTCGGCAGAGGCCTTTTTCGTTCCATGACCTCGCTTCCCGCCATCCCCACCGACCTCCTCACCCCCCTCGGGGCCTACCTGCGCCTGCGCGGAGACGGGCGCGGGGGAGGGAGCTTCCTGCTCGAGTCGGTCGAGCGGGGCCGGCTCGGCCGCAACTCGTTCGTCGGCGCCGGCGCGCGCCTCGTCTCCTTCGCGGAGGCGGAGGCGGAGGCGGCGAGCGCTCCGGTCGTCGGCTACCTCGCCTACGACCACGCGGCGGCGCTCGAGCCGACGGTGCCGCTGCCTGCGGACGGCCCGCCGTTCCCCGAGAGCGCCTTCGTGGTCGCCGAGACGCTCGTCCGCTTCGACCACGGCGCGGGCGTGGCGGAGGTGCTGGCGGGCGACCCCGGGCAGGTCGCGGAGCGCCTCG
>DATMAP010000203.1:0-9337 GCA_035559835.1 Gaiellaceae bacterium | reverse complement strand
GGAGGCGGAGCTGCCCGTGCCCGCCCCGACGCGTCACGGCGCCGGCCCCGGCGGGCGGCTCGGCGCGCTCCTCCTGATCGGCGCCGCGCTGGGCGCCGCGCTTCTCCTCCTCTACTGGGGCGTCGCCCGGTGAGCGCCCGCGACCGCGAGCTGGCCGGGCTCGTGCTCGCGGGGCTCGTCGCCGGCCTCGCCCTCGCCAGCGTCGCGATCGCCCGCGAGGGCTCGCTCTCCCCGCGCGCGGCCGCGTTCGCCGCCGGCTTTTTCGCGCTCTACCTCACCGCCCACGCGGTGGCGAGGAGGACGGTCCCGTACGCGGACGGCGGGCTCCTGCCCCTGGCCGCGGTGCTGACCGGCGTCGGGGTGGCGATCAACGAGCGGCTCGACCCTGCGGGCGGCGCCCGGCAGGCGCTCTGGGTGGCGATCGGCGTCGGGGTGCTCGTCGCCACGCTGATCGTCCTGCGCCGCGACTACCGGGTGCTCGAGTCCTACCGCTACCTGTTCGGGATCGCGGCCGTGCTCCTCCTCCTGCTCCCCTCGGTGCCGGGGCTCGGGGAGCGGGTCAACGGCGTTCGCCTGTGGGTGCAGGCCGGGCCGCTCCAGTTCCAGCCCGGGGAGCTGGCGAAGATCTGCCTGATCGTCTTCCTCGCCGGCTACCTGCGGGAGAAGCGGGAGACGCTGGCACAGGGCCGGCTCAAGGACCTGGGCCCGCTGCTCGCGATCTGGGGCGCCGCCATGCTCGTCGTCGTCCAGACGAACGACCTGGGCAGCGCGCTCCTCAACTTCGGGATCTTCCTCGCCATGCTCTACGTGGCCACGGGCCGCGCGCTCTACGTCGGCGTCGGGCTGGGCCTCTTCGCCGGCGGTGCGGCGCTCCTCTACACCGCGCTCCAGCACGTCCGCGACCGGGTGACGATCTGGCTCGAGCCCTGGACCGACGAGCGGGTCTACTGTGCGCTCAACGGCAGGCTCGAGCTCCGGCAGGACTGCGCCTCCTACCAGCTCGTCAAAAGCCTGTACTCGATCGCGAACGGCGGCTTCGGGGGAACCGGCCTCGGCCGGGGGACGTTCGCGGCGCCCGACGGCACCGAGCTGATCCCGTTCCTGCGCACCGACTTCGTCTACTCGGCGCTCGCCCAGGAGCTGGGGCTCGTGGGCGTGAGCGCGCTCCTCCTCTGCTACCTCCTCTTCGTCGTCCGCGGGATGCGGATCGCGCTCCGCGCCGGGGACGGGTTCTCCAAGCTCCTCGCCGCCGGGCTGACGTTCGGGTTCGCCCTGCAGACGTTCGTCATCGTCGGCGGCGTCCTGCGGGTCGTGCCGCTGACGGGGATCACCCTCCCCTTCCTCTCCTACGGGGGGACGAGCGTCCTGGCCAACTTCCTGCTCCTGGCGGGGCTCCTGCTCGTCTCGAACCGAGCGGCCGCACCGCGATGAACCGGCAGATCGTCCGCCTGACCCACGTCTCGCTGGCCCTCCTGGCCGTGCTCGTGGTGATGACGACGTACTGGCAGACCTGGGCGGCGCCGGGGCTCGCCGACCGCCAGGACAACGCGATCAGGCGCGTGGCCGAGCTCGCGATCGAGCGCGGGCTGATCTTCTCCTTCGCCCCCCGCCGTCGCCTCGCCCGCAACGTCGAGCGCGAGGTGGACGGGAGCACGCTCTTCTTCCGCCGCTACCCGTACGGACCGCTGACCGCGCACGTCGTCGGCTACTCGACCGCCGGGCGCTCGCGGACGGGTCTCGAGCGGTCCCTGAACGACTACCTGACCGGCGCCACGGACAACCTCTCCTCGGTCGTGGACAAGGCCCTGGACGAGCTGCGCGGCCGCCCCGTGCGGGGGAGCGACGTCGTGACCACCATCGACCTCGACGCCCAGCGGGTCGCGCTCGAGGCGCTGGGGACGCGCTGCGGCGCGGTCGTCGCGCTCGACCCGCGCACGGGCAAGGTGCGGGTGCTCGTCTCCTCGCCGAGCTTCGACCCGAACCTGGTCGAGACCCGCTTCGCGCAGATCTCCCGGATCACCGCCGACTGCGCCTCGCCCGCGCCGCTCCTCGATCGGGCGACCGCGGGCCTGTACGTCCCCGGCTCGACCTTCAAGGTGATCACCGCCTCCGCCGCGCTCGAGTCGGGGAAGTACACGCCCGAGTCCTCCTTCTTCGACCCCGGCTACTGCCTCGTGTACGGGAAGCGGGTCTCGAACTTCGACACCTCCCGCCCGTTCGGGACGATCTCGCTCGAGAATGCGCTCGTCCACTCGGTCAACTCGGTCTTCTGCAACGTCGGCCTGAAGCTCGGCGCCAAGCGGATCCTCGAGCAGGCGCGCCGCTTCGGCTTCTACCAGCGGCCGCCGCTCGAGACGCCGAGCGAGGAGCGGGCGGCGAGCGGCCTCTACCGGAACCGGAAGCTCTACACCCCGAGGCTCGACTCCGACGTCGATGCCGGCCGGATGGCGTTCGGCCAGGAGCGGATGCTGGTGACGCCGCTGCAGATGGCGATGGTGGCCGGCGCGATCGGCACCGGCGGCAGGCTGATGGAGCCCCACGTGGTCGAGCGGATCGTCCGGCCCGGCGGCCGGGTCGTCCTCCGCCCGCGGCCCAAGCTGCTGCGGGAGGCGGTGAGCGAGGAGACGGCGCAAGCGGTCGCACGGATGATGCGGCTCGCGGTGGAGCGAGGGACGGGGACGGCCGCGCGGCTGTCCGGCTTCGTGGTCGGCGGCAAGACGGGGACGGGCGAGACGGGCGTCCCGGGCTCGAACACGACCTGGTTCATCGCCTTCGCGGGACGGAGCGAGGACGAGCCGGCCGAGGTGGCCATCGCCGTCGTTCTCGAGAACCAGAGCGGAACCGGGGGCACGACGGCCGCCCCGATCGCGCGGGCGGTCCTGGAGGCCCTCCTGGCCTCGGCGGAGAATCCCTAACCTCTACGGACGATGGCCACCCAGGACACCCTCACCGGCACCCTCTTCGCAGGCCGCTACCGGGTCACCCGCAAGCTCGGCGGCGGAGGGATGGCGAACGTGTACCTGGCCGAGGACCAGGAGCTGGGGCGCCGGGTGGCGATCAAGATCCTGCACGACCGCTACGCGAACGACGACCAGTTCGTCGAGCGCTTCCGCCGCGAGGCGACGCACGCGGCCGGGCTCTCCCACCCGAACATCGTCTCCATCTACGACCGGGGGACGACGGACGGCTCCTACTTCATCGTCATGGAGTACGTCGAGGGCGTCACCCTCAAGGAGCTGATCCGCTCCCGGGGGCCCTGCCCGATCCCGGTCGCGATCGCCTACACGCGACAGCTCCTGGCCGCGCTCCGCTACGCACACCGGCACGGCGTCGTCCACCGCGACATCAAGCCGCACAACGTCATCGTCGACCCGGAGGGCGTGGTCAAGGTGACCGACTTCGGGATCGCGCGGGCGGGAGCGAGCCAGATGACGGAGGAGGGCGCGATCATCGGCACCGCCCAGTACCTCTCTCCCGAGCAGGCCCGCGGCGCCCCCGTCGACCAGACGTCCGACCTCTACTCGGCGGGGATCGTGCTCTACGAGCTGCTCACGGGCGAGGTCCCCTTCACCGGCGAGACGCCGGTCGAGATCGCGATGAAGCACCTCGCCGAGGTCCCCGAGCCGCCCTCGGCGCGGCGGCCGGACATCCCCGCCGACTTGGACGCGATCGTCCTGCGCGCGCTCGCCAAGGAGCCGGCCGAGCGCTACCCGTCCGCGGCGGCCATGGACGCCGACCTGGAGACGGTCGCACGGGGCGGCCGCGTGCCCGAGGAGACGGCGGACGCCGCCACCGTCGTGCTCGCCGGAGGGCGGGACGCGGACGCAGCCACCGCCGTGACCCGCGTAGCCCGGCGCGAGGTGCCCCCGCTTCCGCCTCCTCCGCCCCGGGGAAGGTCGCGCGCGCTCTGGCCCTGGCTGCTCGGGGTGGGCGCGGTGCTCGCGCTCCTGGCCGGCGGCTGGTTCCTGTACGACACGGTCCAGCGCCAGCTCGAGGAGGCCAAGCCGGTGGCCGTGCCTTACGTCGTCGGGCTCCAGCAGGCGCCGGCGGAGAACCTGATCGAGCAGAAAGGCCTCGTCCCCCAGGTCCGGCGCGTGCCCAGCTCGGACGTCGAGGAGGGGGTGGTCATCAGCCAGAATCCGACCGAGGGCACGCGGGTCGACAAGGACACGGTCGTGCTGATCGACGTCTCCTCGGGCAAGCCGGAGGTGACCGTGCCGAGCGTGGTCGGGCAGAGCCAGGTGGACGCGGTCGAGGAGCTGACCCGAGCCGGGCTCGACGTCCAGATCGTGGAGGTCTTCTCGGACCGCGATCCCGGCACGGTCACGGCCCAGTCGCTCGCCCCGGGGACGGTCGTGGTCGAGGGGACGCGCGTCCGGATCAACGTCTCCAAGGGCGAGAAGCCGGTGACCGTGCCGAACGTCGTCGGGATTCCCTACGACGAGGCCGCCGCCGAGCTGCGCCGGCTCGGCTTCGTCCCGGTCCGCAGCGACGGCGACTCCGACCTCGCGCGCGGAATCGTGTTCGCGCAGGAGCCCGACGGCGGCTCGTCGGCCTCGAAGGGCTCCACGGTCACCCTCTCGGTCTCGCGCGGGCCGGCGACCGTGGCCGTGCCGGAGGTGTCCGGCCAAGACGTGACCGTCGCCCAGGCGACGCTCGAGGCGGAAGGCTTCCGCGCCCGCGTCGTCTTCGAGGACACGGACGACCCCACGCTCGACGGCGTCGTCATCTCGCAGGACCCGGTCGGCGGCGCGCAGGCGAGGCCGGGCTCGGTCGTCCGGCTCTTCGTCGGACGCTTCACGGCGCCTCCGCCGACGACGCCGGTGCCGTGAGCCGCCGTCTGCGGGTCGCCGTCCTCGCCGGCGGGCGCTCGAGCGAGCACGAGATCTCGCTCGCCTCGGCCCGCTCGGTGCTGGAGGCGCTCGACCCGGACCGCTACGAGGCGGCGGTGATCGAGATCGGGCGCGACGGGCGCTGGCAGCTCGGAGCCGGAGAGCGCCGCCCGGCGGAGACCGGCGGCGCCGTGGCGGAGACGCTCCCCGTGGTCGCGGACGCCGCCCCGGCCCGCATCCTGCACGAGGTCGACGTCGTGTTCCCCGTCCTGCACGGTCCTTTCGGCGAGGACGGGACGGTGCAAGGCCTGCTCGAGCTGGCGGGCGTGCCCTACGTGGGCGCCGGCGTCGCCGCCTCGGCGCTGTGCATGGACAAGGACCTGTGCAAGGCCGTGCTGCGCGACCGCGGCATCCCGGTTGCCCGCAACGTCACCCTGCGCGAGGGCGACGCGGTGGCCCACCCCTTCCCCTACCCCGTGTTCGTCAAGCCGGCTCGGCTCGGCTCCTCGGTCGGGATCTCCAAGGTGCACGGGCCCGAGGAGCTCGAGGCTGCGGTCGCGCTCGCCCGCCGCCACGACGACAAGGTGCTGATCGAGGAGTTCCTGCCCGGCGTCGAGGTCGAGTGCGGCGTGCTCGGCAACCGGGAACCCGTCGCCTCGGCCGTGGGCGAGATCGTCGCGCACGCGGAGTGGTACGACTACTCGGCGAAGTACGACGAGGGCGGGATGGAGCTCCTCGTCCCCGCCCGCATCTCCGAGGAGGCGGCCGAGCGCGTCCGGGCCCTCGCCGTCGAGTCGTTCGTCGCCACCGAGTGCGAGGGCATGGCCCGCGTCGACTTCTTCGTCCGGCCGGACGGCGAGGTGGTCGTGAACGAGATCAACACCATCCCCGGCTTCACCGCGACGAGCGTGTACGCGAAGCTGTTCGAGGCCTCCGGAGTCTCCTACGGGGAGCTCCTCGATCGCCTCGTCGAGCTCGCGCTCGAGCGCCACGCGCGCCGCTCGCAGCTCCGCTACTGACGCCGGCCGCCGCGCGGCACCTTCGCGATCGCCGTCGCTCTCGCGTCCCGGCGCAGCACGCCACGGGTCATGGCAGAGCCGCCGCGAGCGCCTCCTCCCAGACCGCGAGCGCCTCGTCGAGCTCGCCCTCGGAGATCGTGAGCGGGCAGAGGACGCGGATGCAGTTGCCGTACACGCCCGCCTTGAGCAGGATCAGCCCTCGGCGAAGCGCCTCCTCGATCACGGCTGACGCCAGCTCGGGGGCGGGCTCCTTGGTGGCAGGGTCGCGCACGAGCTCGAGCGCGAGCATCGCGCCGAGCCCGCGGACGTCGCCGATCGCCGCCCAGCGCGCCTGCCAGGCCAGCATGCGCGTGCGCAGCGTCTCCCCGAGCACGGCGGCGCGCTCGACGATGCCCTCCTCCGCGAGGACGTCGAGCACCGCGGAGGCAGCGGCGAGCGCGACCGGGTTGCCGATGAACGTCCCCCCGATCGCACCCTCGTGCGCGCCGTCCATGATCTCCGCCCGCCCGACCACCCCCGAGAGCGGCAGCCCCCCGGCGAGCGACTTCGCCACCACGATCAGGTCGGCCTCGACGTCGAAGTGCTCCAGCGCGAACATGCGCGCGGTGCGCCCGAAGCCGGTCTGCACCTCGTCGGCGACGAGGACGATCCCGTGCTCGTCGCAGATCCGCCGCAGCCCGCGGACCCACTCCGGGTCGGCGGGGACGAAGCCGCCCTCGCCCTGCTGCGGCTCGAACACGATCGCGGCGACCTGGTCGGCCCCCACGTGCGTCTCGAGCATGCGCTCGAGCGCCGCCAGCGCCTCCTGCGCGGAGGGCCCCCGGTAGGGGTTCGGGAAGGGTGCCCGGTACACCTCCGGCGCGAAGGGCCCGAGGCCGGTCTTGTACGGGTGCGTCTTCGACGTCAGCGTGAGCGCGAGCAGCGTGCGCCCGTGGAAGGCGCCCTCGAAGGCGATGACGGCCGGGCGGCGAGTGTGCAGGCGCGCCAGCTTGACCGCGTTCTCGACCGCCTCCGTGCCGGCGTTGAAGAACGCGGCCCGGGTCTCGCCCGAGAGGGGGACGAGCGCGGACAGGCGCTCGGCGACCTCGACGTAGAGCTCGTAGGGGACGACGGTGAAGTCGGTGTGCAGGAAGGCGTCCGCCTGCTCGTGGATCGCCTGCACGACCCGAGGATGGTTGTGGCCGACGTTGGCGACTCCGACGCCGCCGACGAAGTCGATGAACGTGTTGCCGTCGACGTCGGTGATCGTCGCTCCGCGGGCCGACGCGGCCACCACCGGCCCGTGGACGATCAGGGGCCGCGCCACCGCGTGCCGCTCGCGCGCGAGGATCTCGCGGGAGCGCGGGCCGGGGATCCCCGTCCGCAGCTCGATCACGCGGGTCGCCGCCACGCGCCGCAGCCTAGCGGAGCTCCCTTCGCCGGTCGCTCGAGACCCGCCCGGCGGGCGCCGGAGCGTGCGAAAGTCCTGCCGTGCGCCTGCGCGAGCTCGACCCCGACCCGATCGCCCAGTTCCGGGCCTGGCTGCGCGAGGCCGAGCACGCGACCGCGAGACCGGAGGCGATGGTCCTCGCGACCGCCACGGCCGCAGGCCAGCCCTCGGCCCGCGTCGTCCTGCTGCGAGGCCTGGACGAGCGCGGCTTCGTCTTCTTCACCAACCGGGAGTCGCGGAAGGGCGAGGAGCTGGCCGAGAACCCGCGCGCGGCGCTCGTCTTCCACTGGCCCGAGCTCGGGCGCCAGGTGCGGGTCGAGGGCGACGTGCAGCTGCTCCCCGAGGACGAGTCGGAGGCCTACTGGCGCTCGCGGCCGCGCGGGAGCCGCCTCGCCGCCTGGGCCTCGCCGCAGTCGCGTCCCCTCGCCCGCAGCGAGCTCGACCGTCTCTACACCGAGGCGACGCAGCGCTTCGGCGCAGGCGACATCCCGCTGCCGCCGTTCTGGGGTGGCTACCGCGTCGTCCCGCTGGCGGTCGAGTTCTGGCTCCATCGCGAGAACCGCCTTCACGACCGCATCCGCTACCGGCGGGCAGCGGAGGGCTGGTTGCGCGAGCGGCTCGCCCCCTGAGGCGCTACGACGGCGAGAGGGCTCCGTCGGTGTACAGGCCCTCCGGGTTCCAGAGCAGGTACCCCTTGACGCCGGCCAGGCGCGCGGCCTCGATCTGCGCGCGCACCTGCTCGAGCCCGTAGGAGCGCGTGAAGCTGAAGTCCTGCACCCAGGGCAAGAGGAGCGTCGGGTGTCCTCGCAGCGCGCGCCGGAAGCGCGCGAGCGCGCGCGTCACCGTCTCGCCCGGCGTCGCGCTGGGGTCGGCCAGACCGAGCTCGCCGGGGCCGAAGAGCGAGGGGTAGGTCATCGCGTAGAGGGCGTCCAGGTGCGGCGCCAGCAGCCGGGGACGCTGCCCGATCCCGAGGTCGCGCACCGCGGACAGCCCGAAGACGGCCGCGGACACGCGCACTCCCAGCGCGCGGAGCCGGGGCGCCGCGTAGCGCAGGAAGGCAGGGATCGCGTCGTCCTTGCGGAGCCCGCGGCGGTTCGGGAAGACCGCGGCGACGACGTCGCCGTCGGAGGGGAAGCGGACGTAGTCGAACATGATCTCGTCGAAGCCGGCCCTCGCCGCGGCCGCCGCGACTCCGAGGTTGTACTCCCAGACCCGCCGGTCGTAGGGATTCGTCCAGGCTAGCCCGGCTGCGTCGCGCCAGACCGAGCCGTCCCCGCGCCGCACGGCCAGCTCCGGCCGGCCGCGCGCGAGCAGCGGGTCCTCGAAGACGACCACCCGCCCGATCAGGTAGACGCCGCGCTCCCGGGCGAGCCGGACGACCGCTCTCGGGTCGTAGAAGTCGCCGGCCGCCCCGACGCGGGAGGCGAGGGGAACGGAGCGGGGCACGAACCCGATCTGGCCCGTCTCGTCCTTCACGTCCAGCTCGAGCGCGGTCAGGCCAGCCTGCACGAGGTCGAGGTACTCCTCGAGCTTGCCGGGAAGCGACGCGAGGCCGAGCGTCACGTGGACGCCGCGGATCTCGACCGGGAGCGGCCGCGGGCGCTCCGGGGCGGCGGCCGCGAGCAGCGAGGGCGGAGGCGCCGCCGGCTTCCGCTCCCCGCCGACGAGCTGCGCGCCGGCGCCGAGCAGGGCGACCGCGACCAGCGAGACCCCGATCGCGAAGCCGCGACGCAGCCGCTTCCGCCGCCTCGCCGCCACCCGTCGCGCGCGGAACCGCTCGTTCGGGTCGATGGATGGGTACAGCATCGACACCGGACCGCGGACCTTATCGCAGCGCCGGCGGCGATACGAGCGGGCGAGGGGGTGGCTTGTGACAAAGTGTCACAAGAAGCCTGCGCGCGGTCGCCGCCTCTAGATGTACTGACCACAGACGTGTGAGACGCGGCTGATCGGTGGTCGGGCTCCGAGCGAGCCGTGCGGTCGGCGTTGGTTGTACCACCTGAGGTAGCCGGAGAGCGCCTTGGCGCGATGGGCGCTCGTCGGATAGGCAAAGCGGT
>DATMAP010000202.1:0-11369 GCA_035559835.1 Gaiellaceae bacterium | reverse complement strand
AGAGCCGCTCGAACGCGGCCCGATCCCCGCCGCCCGCCCGGACGAGAAGCTCGCCGTCGGTGGGCTCACGCTCGTGCACGGCGTCCATTCTCGCCCCTCTCCGGCTCGAGGACGTGGCGAAGGGGAGCGCGAACGCCGGGGAGCTCATCTCGCCCGGTGCTACGGGCCCGGCCTGCGAGCGGATTGCCGCTCTACGCGCGCGCCACCTCGAACCGCGCCGCGACCGCGTCCCAGTTGACCACGTTCCACCAGGCCTCCAGGTAGTCCGCACGGCGGTTCTGGTAGCGGAGGTAGTACGCGTGCTCCCAGACGTCGATCCCGAGCAGGGGCACGTCGCCCTCCATCAGCGGCGAGTCCTGGTTCGGGGTCGACTTCACGGCCAGGCCGGTGCCGTCCCAGACGAGCCAGGTCCACCCGGAGCCGAAGCGCTTGAGGCCCGCGTCGTTGACGAGCGCCTTCAGCTCGGCCACGCCGCCGAACGTGGCGGCGATCGCCTCGGCCAGAGCTCCGCTCGGCTCGCCACCGCCGCTCGGGCTCATGATCTCCCAGAAGAGCGAGTGGTTGGCGTGGCCGCCGCCGTTGTTGCGCACGGCCGTGCGCTTCTCCTCGGGCACCAGCTCCAGGGTGCCGAGCAGCTGCTCGATCGGCCGGTCGCCCAGGTCGGTGCCCTCCAAGGCCGCGTTCAGGTTGGCGACGTACGCGGCGTGGTGCTTGCCGTGGTGGATCTCCATCGTCTGCGCGTCGATGTGCGGCTCGAGCGCGTCGTACGGGTACGGAAGCGGGGGAAGTGTGTAGGCCATCTGCCAGCTCCTCTCCTCGCGGATCGTCGTCGGGGGAAGGATATGCTCCGCGGCGTTCCGCCGAGCCCGAGGAGTCCCGGATGACGAACTTCGTGCAGATCAGGCCCCGCGAGCTGAAGCCCGCCCTGCTCGAGCTGGACGGCATCTCGCGGACGACGGTCGAGGCCCACTACCGTCTGTACCAGGGTTACGTGGCCAAGCGCAACGAGATCCTGGGGCGGCTCGGCGAGGCCGATCTCGCCGCCGCGAACCAGGTCTACTCCGACCTGCGCGCGCTCAAGGTCGACCTCACCTTCGCGATCGGCGGGATCAAGAACCACGAGCTGTACTTCGAGCACCTGGGCGGCGAGGGCGGCGACCCGGAGGGCGCGATCGGGGCCCTGATCGAGCGCGACTTCGGCTCGGTGGAGGCCTGGCGCGCCGACCTGAAGGCGACGGCGATGGCCGCGCGGGGCTGGGCCTGGACCGCCTACGACTGGGACGAGGGGCGCCTCTTCACGTACGTCGGCGACGCCCAGAACACCTTCCCGGTCTGGAACGCGACCCCGCTCGTCGCGCTCGACGTCTACGAGCACGCGTACTTCCTCGACTACCAGACCGACCGCGCCGCCTACATCGACGCGTTCCTCCGCAACCTCGACTGGAGCGTCGTGAACGGCTGGATCGCGGCGTACCGGATCCCGCTGGAGTAGGCCGGTGGGGGAGGCGCTCGCCGTCCTCGGCGGCTACCTCCTGGGCGCGCTGCCGTTCGGCTACTGGCTCCCGCTCCTCTTCCGCGGGGAGGACATCCGCGCGAGCGGGAGCGGCAACGTCGGCGCGAGCAACGTCTTCCGCGTCTACGGACGCCGGCTGGGAACCGCGGTGGCGCTGCTCGACGTGGGCAAGGGCTTCGCGGCCGCGCTGCTCGGGCTCGCGGCGGGGGGCGAGCTGGTCGGGGTGCTCGCGGGCGCGGCGGCGATGCTCGGGCACGCGCGGCCGGTCTTCCTCCGCTTCCAGAAGGGGGGGAAGATGGTCGCGACCGCGGGCGGAGCGACCTTCGCGTTGGCGCCGCTCGCCGCCGTCTCCTGCGTCGGCGTCTGGCTGGCCGTCTTCTTCCTCACCCGCTACGCCTCGCTGGCCTCGATCGCGACCGCGCTCGCGCTCGTCCTCTTCGTCTGGCTGTACGGGGAGCCGTGGCCCGTGCTCGCGTTCGCCGGCGCCGGCGCGGCGGCGATCCTCCTCCTCCACCGCCGCAACATCGGCCGCCTGCTGCGCGGGACCGAGCACCGCTTCGGCCGGCCCCCGGCTCGCCGCACGTAGCCGCACCGCCTACGATCCCTCCCAGATGAGGGAGCCCCGCCGGCTCGCGCTCGTTCTCGCCGCCGCCGCCTCCGTGGCCGCGCTCGCCGTCCCCGGGCCGACGCCGGCTCGGGCGCAGGGGGCGTCTGTGCTCGTCGTCGAGCTCGACGGTGCGATCGACAAGGTTTCCGCTCGCTTCCTCCGCCGGGCCCTGGACGAGGCCGGGGACGAGCGCGCGTCCCTCGTCGTGGTCCGGATCGACACTCCCGGCGGCCTCCTCGACGCCACCCGCGACATGGTCGGCGCCATCTTCGGCTCGCGCGTGCCTGTGGTCTCCTACGTGGCGCCCGAGGGCGCGCAGGCCGCCTCGGCCGGCACCTTCGTCGCCTCTGCGGCCGCGCTCGTGGCCATGGCCCCAGCGACCAACATCGGGGCGGCGGCCGTCGTCGGCGCCGGCGGGGAGGATCTCCCGGAGACGCTCTCGCGCAAGGCGACCGAGGACGCGGCAGCCCTCATCCGCGCCATCGCCGACCGCCGCGGCCGGCCGGTCGCCCCGCTCGAGGCCACCGTCCGGCAGGCGAGGTCCTACTCTGCCCGGGAGGCCGTCGAGCTCGGGATCGCCGACCTCGTCGCGCCCGATCTCGACCGGCTCCTCGCCGGCCTCGACGGGCGCACGCTCGCCGCGGCCGGGGGGCCGGTGCCCGTGCGCACCGCGGGCGCCCGCGTGCGGACGGTGGAGATGAGCCTCTTCGAGCGCATCCTCTCCTTCCTCGCCGACCCGAACGTCGCCTTCCTCCTCATCTCCCTCGGCACCCTCGCGCTCGCGGTCGAGATCTGGAGCCCGGGGCTGTGGGTCCCGGGGGCGATCGGCGTCGTCTCCCTCGTCCTCGGCTTCGCCGGCGTCGGCTTCCTGCCCTTCTCCTGGGCGGCGGTCGTGCTCCTCGGGCTGGCGGTGCTCTTCTTCGTGCTCGAGGCCCTGCACCCGGGAGTCGGCCTCTTCGGAGCGTTCGGCGCGGTCGCGCTCGTGCTCGGCGGGCTCTTCCTGCTCGGCGGCTCCGAGCTTCCGGGCCAGACGCTCGCGGTCAGCCGCTGGCTGCTCGCCGCCGTGGGCGTGCTCACGGCGGCGCTCACCGTGCTGCTCGTCCGGGAGATGCGGCTCTCCCACCGCCCGGTCTACGTCAGCCCCTACGCGCGGGAGCGGCTGCTCGGCGAGCTCGCGCTGGTCACGGTCCGGCTCGCTCCGCGGGGCGAGGTGTGGCTCGCCGGGGAGTCCTGGACGGCGGAGCTGCGGGGCGCGGACAGCGCCGAGGTGGGGGAGCGCGTTAGAGTGGCCGAGCTCTCGCAGCTCGGGCTCGTGGTCGAGCCCGCGCCGAGCGAGGGAGGGCCGGGAGCCGAGCCGGCCGCGAGCCCGCAAGGTGGAGGAGGGTAGCGATGGGCGTCATCCTCAACTTCGTCAAGGACTACGAGCGGATCGCCCGCTTCCGCTTCGGCCGCTTCGAGGGGATGAAGGGGCCCGGGATCGTGATCGCGCTCCCGGTCGTCCACTCGAAGGTGTGGGTGGACACGCGCACCGAGGTCCTCGAGATCCCGCGCCAGACGAACATCACCAAGGACAACGCGCCCATCGACATCGACTTCCTCGTCTACCTGCGCGTGGACGTGAACGAGGCCGAGAAGGCGGTGCTCGAGGTGGAGGACTACCACGCCGCCGTCCTCGGGCTGGCGACGACGACGCTGCGCGCCGTCATCGGCGACATCCTCCTCGACGACGTCCTCTCGCAGCGCGACCGGATCAACGAGCTGATCCGGTCGCGTCTCGACCAGGAGACGGGCCGCTGGGGGATCAAGGTCACGAACGTCGAGATCCGCGAGATCACGCCGCCGCGCGACATCCAGGAGGCGATGAACCGGCAGATGTCCGCCGAGCGCGTGCGCCGCGCGGTGGTGACCGAGGCCGAGGGCCAGCGGCAAGCGAACATCACCGTCGCCGAGGGCGAGAAGCAGGCGGCGATCCTCCGCGCTGAGGGCGACAAGCAGGCGGCGATCCTCCGTGCTGAGGGTTTCAAGGAGGCGCTGACGCGGATCTTCGAGGCGGCCCGGGAGGTGGACGAGAAGACGATGACGCTGCAGTACTTCGAGGCGCTGAAGGCGCTCGGGGAGAGCCCGTCCTCCAAGCTCGTCTTCCCGCTCGAGTTCACGCGTCTGCTCGAGGGGCTCTCCGCGCGCTCGGCGGGCGGCGAGTCCGCGGCGTAGGCTCAGCCGCGGAGCCAGGCGGCGAGCGTCGTCTGCTGCGGCGCCGGCTCGCCCGTCTCCAGCTCGTGCCGCAGCTCGCCCACCGTCCCGAAACGCTCGGCGACGACGTCGTGCACGTGGATCGTCTCGAAGTTGACCTGCCGCGAGAGCAGGAAGTCGGCGTCGTCGAGCTGCGGCAGCGTCTCCAGCGCGTCCCGCAGCGCGTGCCGTACGGAGTCCTCGACGAAGCGGGGTTGCAGGTGCGCGTGCTCGACCACGAACAGCTCGTCGGGGCGCTTGAGCAGGTCGTAGATGGGCGCGCTCATCGAGCGCTGGGCGATGTCCACCAGCACCTCGGCGTCGAGGTCCTGCTCGGTGCCCACGAAGAGGGTCTGGCGGCCGCGCTGGTTGTGCGTCGCCAGGGGCACGAGCTCGAGGATCCGCTCGACGTCGTCCCGCTCGAAGCCGGCCTCGAGCAGCCGCCGGCTCGCGCTTCCGCGCACGAGCCCCTGCGCGCAGGGGCAGGCGTTGATCCCGGTCGCCTCCACGCCCACGACCCGCCGCGTGCCCTTCTCGGAGGCGGCCGCGATCCCGCACAGGGTGACCATCTCCTGCGTCTGCAGGCCCGTCACCGGGGTACGCCGGTGGATCGGCCACTGGGCGCGGATCCAGACCTCGGCCTGGAGCGCGCGCTGGCGCTCGACGACGCGGGTCGCGATGTGCTCGGCAAGCAGCTCGACGAGCAGCGCCTCGCGCTCGACGACGAGGTCGATCGCCTCCTCGAACAGCTCCGGGAAGCGCGACATGTGCACGCCTTTCTGGTCGGCGGCGAGGTCGACCGTGCAGTCGATGACCGCGGCCATCACCGTCTCCGCGTCTCCACGCCGGATCCGCACCGCCTTCTGGACGCCGCTCACCCCGGCCCGCGAGAGCGCGAGCGCGATCTCGGGTGCTGAGGCCTGGAGATCCTCGTGGAGCTCGAGGGCGTCGCTCACGCTGCCCACGCTAGCAGCGCGCCTAGCGCAGCAGACGGGAGAGGCGCCGGTCCTTGAGCAGGCGCCCGCCCGTCTGGCAGGCCGGGCAGTAGAAGATCGTGTGCTCCTCGAAGTCGACGTGGGCGATCGGCGTCGCGCACTGCGGGCAGGGCTCGCCCAGGCGGTCGTGGATGCGGTAGACCTCGCGGTCGCTCTTCCCGCGCAGCCGGAGCGCGAGCCCGCGCTCCAGGTCCTCGCGGATCGCGGCCGCGAGGCGCTCGACCTCCTCCGAGGAGAGCTCGGTCGAGGCTTTGAAGGGGGAGAGGCGGGCGCGGAGGAGGATCTCGTTCGCGTGCGCGCGGCCGATGCCGGCGAGCGCGCGCTGGTCGCGGAGGAGGGGATGGAGCTGGCGGCGCTCCCGGCTCAGGATCACGGCCAGCCGGGGAGCGTCGATCTCGAGGGCGTCCGGGCCGAGGTGGGCCAGGTCGGCGGCAAGCTGGGTCGGTGAGACGAGCCAGACGCCGGCGCGCTTCTTCCTACCGGCCTCGGTGAGCACGAGCTCGGCGCCGTCGGCGAAGCGCAGACGGAACATCGGCGTCTTGGGCCCCTTGGCGCCGGGAGGCAGGTAGCGGAGGCGCCCCGCGCTCATCAGGTGCACGCGCAGGACGAGCTCGCCGTCGGCGGTGGGGAGGAGCAGGTTCTTGCCGCGGCGACGCGTGCCTGCGAGCCGCCGCCCGTCCAGCGTCGCCAGCGGTGGGTCGGCGGTCTTGAGCGTCGCGATGTGCGCCGGGCCCGCGCGCTCGATCGGCGCGGCCGAGACGAGCGGGTCGAGCTCGCGCGCCCAGGCCTCGATCTCCGGGAGCTCAGGCACGGGCCGGCTCAGCCGCGACGTCCTCGACGGGCGCCGGCAGCTCCCGCAGGCGCCGCTGCGGCGAGAAGACGATCCAGAGGAAGGCGAGCCCGCCGCCCACGGCTCCGACGAGGATCGTCTCGCGCAGGCCCATCCAGGTGGCGAGCGCGCCACCGGCGAGCGTGCCGATCGGGATCGTCCCCCAGACCAGGAAGCGCATCACCGAGTTCATCCGTCCCTGCAGCCGCGGCGGGCAGATGGCCTGCCGGTAGCTGACCTGGACGATGTTGTAGACGACCACCGAGAAGCCGAAGGCGAGCTGCGCGGCGACGAGGAACCCGATCGCGGCGTTTCCGGCCGGCGCGGCCGCGACGAGGAGCGTCGCCGGGCCGAAGAGCGCTGCCGTCGCGATCGTCGTCGCCCCGATCCCGAAGCGCTTCGAGATGCGCGTCGCCGTGAGCGCGCCCAGCAGCGAGCCCGCGGCGCCGATCGAGAAGACGAGGCCGATCACCCCGGCCGAGAGGCGGAGCTCCCGCACGGCGTAGACGAGGAAGATGGAGAACGCGACGCTCGAGAAGAGGTTCGACGTCGCCGTGCAACCCGCCTGCGCGCGCAGGTTCGGGTTGCGCAGGACGAACCGCAGCCCCTCCCGCAGGTCGGCCCAGAGGCTCGTCGTGCGCCCGCCCACCGTCTGCCGGATCGGCGTCTCCTCCCTCCTCCGGATGCCGAGCAGGAAGAGCCCCGAGGCGGCGAAGCTGGCCGCGTCGACCAGCACGGCGTACGGGGCGGTGAAGATCTCGACGAGCGCGCCGGCCAGGCCTGGTCCTCCCACCTGCGCCGCCGAGCGGCTGACCTCCAGCTTCGAGTTGCCGTCGATGATCTGATCGCGCTCGATCAGGGACGGCAGGTACGACTGGTAGGCGACGTCGAAGAACACCTGGCAGAGCCCGACGAGGAACACCACCGCGTAGAGGTGCCAGAGGGTCAACGCGTCGGCGACGTACGCGATCGGGATCGTCGCGAGCAGGGCGGCCCGTGCGAAGTCCCCGCCGATCAGGATCGGCCTCCGGCGGACGCGATCGACCCACACGCCGGCGGGGAGCGTGAAGAGGAGGAACGGGAGGAAGTTGAGCGTCCCCAGGACGGCGACCTCGAAGGCGCTCGCGTCGAGGACGGCGATCGCGACGAAGCCGAGCGCGAGGTCGTCGACCTGCGAGCCGACCATGCTGATCGTCTGACCGGCCCAGAGCTTGAGGAAGTCGCGGTCGCGCCAGAGCCCGCCCCGGGGCCAGCGGCTACGCATCGCGACGCTCGCGGGCGGGCGGCGCGACGGGACTCCGGAAGAAGGCGAGCGCCAGCGCGTGCCGCTCGCCCTCCGGGTCCTCCGCGCTCTGGACGTCGGCGACCAGCCGGTTCAGGCGCCGTTCGAAGCGGCGCGCGGCGGCGGGAGGGAGGCGCGCATGGACGAGCGCGGAGGTGTCCTCGTCCGGGGCCGCCGCGAGCAGCTCCTCGGCCGCCTGCCGGAGCAGCATCGCGCCGAGGGCTCCTCCTCGCAGCTCCTCGGGCAGCGAGTCGTCGCTGCGGAGCACGAACAGCCGCGCAACCCGTCCGTAGAAGCGCTCCGTGACGGCGCGCACCCGGCGCGTGCGCACGACGCGGACGAGCCCGGCGCGCTCGAGCGTCTTGAGGTGGTAGGCGATCGTCCCTTTCGCCGCTCCGAGCGCGGCCGCGAGCTCCGTCGTGCTCGCCGCGCGCTCGCGGAGGAGCGTGACGATGCGCGCGCGCTGAGGGTGTGCGAGCGCTCGGAGCTGCTCCACCTGCTCCACGAGCAGCACCTCGTCCAGCTCGTAGTCGGGGGTACGGTCGATGATCGCCAAACATACGTCATTTCTCGACCATAAACAAGTCCACCCCGGTGTCAGACACCGAATCCTGTCAAGGGGACTGTGTGCGAAGAGCGTCACAATCTGTCCACAGCGCGAGCCCGCTCGTCGTCTGGCCTTCCGCGGCCCGACGGGTCGGATTCGGCCAGGCGCGCGCAGGCGTCCTCGCGAGCAGCGCGGTCGGCGGTGTCTGACACCGGTGGGATAGGGTCTCGCGACCATGGGGGCGATCGTCGTCGAGGCGACGCGGGGCAGCGTCGTCGAGGCGCGCCACCTGGTCCACGCGGTCGCGGTCGCCGGAGGGCGCGTCGTTGCGGCCGCGGGGGATCCGGCGCTCGTCACCTTCCTCCGCAGCGCGGCGAAGCCGCTGCAGGCGCTCCCGGTGGTGCGCGCGCGGCCCGACCTGACCGACGAGGAGATCGCGATCGCGTGCGCGTCCCACCTCGCCCGCCCCGAGCAGCTCGAGCCCGTCCGCGCGCTGCTGCGGCGGGCGGGGGCGCGCGAGGACGACCTCGAGTGCGGGCCCGAGCCGACGCCGCTCGAGCACAACTGCTCGGGCAAGCATGCGGCCATGCTCCTGCTCTGCCGGGAGCGCGGCTGGCCGCTCGCGGGCTACCGCCTGCCCGAGCACCCCTGTCAGCACGCGATGCTCGCGGAGGTGGCGGCGGCGGCCGAGGTCGAGCCGGGCTCGATCCCGACCGCGACGGACGGCTGTGGCGTCGTCACCTTCGCGCTCCCGCTCGAGCGGATGGCCCACGCCTTCGCGCGCCTCGAGGCTCTCGACGGCGGCCCGCGCGTCGCGGCGGCGATGCGCGCCCATCCGGAGCTGATCCGGGGACCGCTCGCCGCCGACACCCTGCTCATGCAGACGCTTCCGGGCTTCCTCGCGAAGGGCGGCGCCGAGGGCCTTCTGTGCGCAGCCTCCCCCGAGGGGCTCGGTCTCGCCCTCAAGGTCGAGGACGGGGCGACGCGGGCCCTCCGGCCGGCGCTCGCAGCCTTCCTCGACCGCCTCGGGCTCGCGTCCGGGGAGCCGGGCCACGTCTCGGTCGAGAACTCACGGGGCGAGCGGGTGGGAACGCTCCACGTCGCCTGAGCCGCCACTGTCGCTTTCGGACCTTCCCCAAACGGCCATGTCCGATTACTATCCGCGCGCCCGGTGAGCCGCGGGAAAGCAGGTCCGGCTCGGTGCATGCAGGTCGGTCGGTATCCGTTCGAGGCGGAAAGGAGAAAGCCAAGCCCATGCTGCCCGTCGAGATCGCGCTCCCCGAGGTCGAGGAGCTCCACCGTCTCATCGAGCAGGGTCTCGAGCGAGGGTTCCTCACCTACGACGAGATCGTCGCTGCGCTGGACGAGGTCGAGCTGACCAAGGAGCAGGTCGAGGACTTCTACGCGTACCTGATCGACCACTCGGTCGAGCTCGTCGAGGGGGTCGAGCACAAGGCGCTCCCGCACGAGGAGCCGCCGCCTGCCGAGGACGACAAGACGCCCAAGCTCGACCTCTCGGTCGAGCCCTCGCTCGACTCGCTCCGCCTCTACCTGCGCGAGATCGGGAAGGTGCCGCTGCTCACGGCCGACCAGGAGGTCTCGCTCGCCAAGCGCATCGAGCGAGGGGACATGGCCGCCAAGCAGCACATGATCGAGGCCAACCTCCGGCTCGTGGTCTCGATCGCCAAGGGCTACCTGGGACGCGGGCTCTCCTTCCTCGACTTGATCCAGGAGGGCTCCCTGGGGCTGATCCGCGCGGTGGAGAAGTTCGACTACCGCAAGGGCTACAAGTTCTCGACCTACGCCACGTGGTGGATCCGGCAGGCGGTGACCCGGGCGATCGCGGACAAGGCGCGCACCATCCGCATCCCCGTGCACATGGTCGAGAAGCTGAACAAGGTCGTGCACATCGAGCGGCAGCTCGTCCAGCGCCTGGGCCGGGAGCCGCTTCCCGAGGAGATCGCCGAGGAGCTCGAGATCGCGCCCGAGGAGGTGCGGGAGATCCTGCGCATGGCCCAGCTGCCCATCTCGCTGGAGAAGCCGATCGGCGAGGAGGAGGACTCCTCGCTCGGCGACTTCGTCCCCGACGACACGGTCGAGTCGCCCTTCGACACGGCCTCCCTCTCGCTGCGGCACGAGGACATCGAGCTGGCGCTCTCGGCGCTGCCGGAGCGGGAGCGGCGCGTGATCGAGCTGCGCTACGGGCTCGACGGCTCGCCCCCGCGCACCCTGGAGGAGGTCGGCCGCGCCTTCGGGGTCACGCGCGAGCGCATCCGCCAGATCGAGAACAACACGCTCAAGAAGCTCGGGACGCTCCCGGAGGCGCAGGCCCTGCGCGACTGCATGTAGGCGACCCGCGGGTCGCGGGCCGTCAGGCGGGCGGGAGGAGATCTGCCGAGGCGAGCGCGGCCAGCGCCTCCTCGCGGATCGCGCTCGCGAGCGCGGCCACGTCGGCGTCGGGCGGCGCCTGCCCGACCACGCTCAGCCACACCGCCTTCTCGCCTACCTCGTCGACGAGCACCGCGAACGACAGCGACCCGGCGCCCCGGGCGCGCTCGGCCGCCTCGGAGACGGCGCGGCGCGCGTCCCGAAGCGGCGCCCGGAGCGCGACTGGGAGCCGCACGGCGACCACCCGGCGGTGGTCGCCGACCGAGCGGTTGACGAGGGTGGTGGAGACCATCGTCCGGTTGGGCACGAAGACGCGGCTCCCCTCGTCGGTGACCAAGGCGGTGTAGCTGAGGGTGATCTCCGCGACGACGCCGGTGTGCTCGCCGATGCTGACCCGGTCTCCCAGGCGGATCGGCTGCGTCAGCGCGAGCAGGACGCCCGAGCCGAGGTTGCCGAGCGGGGTCGAGATCGCGACTCCGAAGAGCACGGCCAGGACCGCGCCCGAGGCGAGCACCGCCCGGGCCACCTCCCGGGTCTCGGGGAACACGGAGAGCACGCTCCAGGCTCCGACCAAGGCGACGAGCACGACGCTGACGCGGAGGAGGAGGCTGAAGGTCGTCCGCCGGCGGGCGGCGATCGCCGGGTCGCGCTCCGCCAGCCGGCGCTCGTAGCGGGCGAACGCGCGCAGGAGCCCGACGCGGACGGCGAGGACGACGGCCGTCCAGACCGCTGCCAGCAGGATCGCCTGGATCGTCCGGTCGGGCACGGGGCCAGATTCGGCGCCGGGCGGCTCGAGCCTGCCCGCGCTACTCCCCCGCCAGGACGCGGGCCTTCGCCGCGGCGTACTCCTCGTCGGTGAGCTCGCCGCGGGCGTGCAGCTCGGCGAGGCGCGCGAGGCGTCCGGCCAGGTCGGAGCCCGGCGCGAGCCCTTCCGCACCGCGGCCGCGTGCCACCGCCTCGCGCCGCTCGCGCCACCAAC
>DATMAP010000201.1:0-7780 GCA_035559835.1 Gaiellaceae bacterium | reverse complement strand
GCGCACCTGCGGCTGAGCCGGCTGCTCGGGGAGCTCGACGACCCCTCCCTCACCCCGGCCCGCAGGCGGCGGGTGGAGGAGGCCCTGGCCGAGGAGGTCACGCTCCTCTGGCAGACGGACGAGGTGCGCCCCCGGCCACGGGTCGTGGACGAGATCCGCCACGGGCTCTGGTTCTTCGAGCAGAGCCTGCTCCGGGTCGCGGAGCTCCTGCTCGCCGACTACCGCCGGCTGCTGCCGGGGGCGCCGGCGCCGTTCCGCTTCGGCACCTGGATCGGGGGCGACCTGGACGGGAACCCCGAGGCCGGGCCCGAGACGATCGCGGCCGCGCTCGAGCGCGCCCGCGAGCTGGCCCTGACCACCTACGCCGACGAGGTGCGCGAGCTGGCGCGCGCGATCGGGAGCTCGAGCCGGCTCGCGCCCGTCCCGCCCGAGCTGCTCGACTCCATCGCCCGCGACGAGCGGGAGCTGCCCGCGCTCGCCGCCGAGCTGGGCGAGCGCAACCGTGACGAGCCCTACCGGCGCAAGCTGACCTTCGTCTGGCAGCGGCTGCGCAGCACGCTGGCCGGAGACGACGCTTCCGGCTACGCCTCGGCGGCCGAGCTTCGGGCCGACCTCGACCTGCTCGACCGCAGCCTGCGCGCGAGCCGCGCCGCGCGCGTCGCCGAGGGCCGGCTGGCGGCCCTGCGGCGGCGGGTCGAGCTGTTCGGCTTCCACCTCGCCAAGCTCGACGTCCGGCTGCACGCGGGCGACCTGCGCGAGCCGGACGAGCGCGTCCGCGAGACCTTCCGCGCGATCGCCCGGGCGCGGGCCCGGCACGGCCCGGAGGCGCTCGACACGGTGATCGTCTCCGCAGCGAGCGGCGCCGACGACGTCCGCCGCGCCCTCGACCTGAGCGAGGAGCCGCTCGCGGTCGTCCCGCTCTTCGAGACGATCGCCGACCTCCGCGCCGCCCCGGATGTGATCGAGGAGCTGCTCGGCGATCCCCGCTTCGCCCGCGGAGGCCGGCTCGAGGTCATGGTCGGCTACTCCGACTCGGGCAAGGACGGCGGCTACCTGACCGCGCAGTGGGAGATCTTCCGAGCGCAGCGGGCGCTCGCCGAGCTGGCGGCGCGGCACGGCCTCGAGCTGACGATCTTCCACGGCCGCGGCGGCAGCGCCGGGCGGGGCGGCGGGCCGACCCACGCCGCGATCCTGGCCCAGCCGCCCGGCCACCCGCCCGGGCGGCTGAAGCTGACCGAGCAGGGCGAGACGGTGTCCTTCAAGTACGGCCTTCCCGGCCTCGCCTACCGCAACCTGGAGGCCGCGCTGGCGGCGACCCTCCTCTCCGCCTTCCCGCAGGTGGCCGGGGCCGAGCCCCCGGAGGGCGCCGCGGACCTGCTCGAGCGGCTCTCCGCCGAGGCCCACCGCACCTACCGCGCCCTCGTCTGGGAGGACGAGGGCTTCGTCCCCTTCTTCCGGGAGTTCACCCCCATCGACGAGCTGGCCCTGCTCGAGATCGGCTCGCGGCCGGCGCGGCGGCCCGACGACGAGAGCTACCTCTCCTCGCTGCGGGCGATTCCGTGGGTCTTCGCCTGGACGCAGAACCGCTGCCTGCTCCCGGCCTGGTACGGCTGCGGCACCGCCTTCGCCGCGGCCGACCGCCGCGAGCTGCGCCGCCTGTACCGCGACTGGGCCTTCTTCCGCTCCCTGCTCGAGAACCTGGAGATGACGCTCGCGAAGTCGAGCCTCGACATCGCCGCCGGCTACCTCGAGCTGGTCGCCGACGACCGCCTCTGGGCGCCGATCGCCGAGGAGCACGCGCGCACGGTGGAGGCGGTGCTCCAGATCGTCGGCGCCCGCGAGCTGCTCGACCGTCATCCGGTCGTCCAGCGCTCGATCAAGCTGCGCAACCCCTACGTCGACCCGATGAACGCGATCCAGGTCGAGCTCCTCCGCCGCTTTCGCGACCCCGCCGCCTCAGCGGCGGAGCGCGAGCGCGTGCGCCGCCCCCTGCTGCGCTCGATCGCCGGCATCGCCGCCGCCCTCCGCAACACCGGGTAGAGCGGATGGACTTCCGCCGCATCCCCAGCCTGCCGCCGTACGTCTTCGCCGAGATCGACCGGCTCAAGCTGGAGCTGCGCCGCGCCGGCGAGGACGTGATCGACCTCGGCTTCGGAAACCCGGACCTCCCGTCCCCTACCGTTGCGGTCGAGAAGCTCTGCGAGGCGGCTCGGCTCCCGCGCAACCACCGCTACTCCGCGAGCCGAGGCCTCCCCAACCTGCGCCGGGCGATCTGCGCCCGCTACGCGCGCCGCTACGGGGTCGAGCTCGACCCCGAGACCGAGGCGATCGTGACGATGGGAGCGAAGGAGGGCTTCTGCCACCTGTTCTGGGTGCTCGCCGAGCCCGGGGACGCGGTGCTCGTGCCGAGCCCCAGCTACCCGATCCACCTCTTCGCGCCCGCGTTCGCGGGCGCGACCGTGACCCGGGTGCCGGTCGCCCCCGTCCGCGAGCTCCCCGGCGCGCTCGAGGAGGCGCTCATGAGGACGCGGCCGCGGCCGCGCGCGATCGTGCTCTCGTTCCCGCACAACCCGACCACCGAGGTCGCCGATCGCGCCTTCGTCCAGCGCGTCGTCGACCTCGCGCGCGAGCACGACGTCCTCCTCGTCCACGACTTCGCCTACGCCGACCTCGGCTTCGACGGGCACACCCCGCCCTCGATCCTGCAGGCGGAGGGGGCGAAGGAGGTCGCCGTCGAGCTCTACTCGCTGACCAAGGGGTTCTCGCTCGCCGGCTGGCGCGTCGGCTTCATGGTCGGCAACGCCGCCGTGGTGCACGCGCTGGGACGGCTCAAGTCGTACCTCGACTACGGCACGTTCCAGCCGATCCAGATCGCCTCCATCACCGCCCTGACCGAGGACGCCGACCATCCCGCCGAGGTGAACGCCGTCTACCGCAGCCGGCGCGATGTCCTCTGCGACGGACTCCGGCGGATCGGCTGGGAGGTCGAGCGGCCACGGGGGACGATGTTCGTCTGGGCGGCGATACCCGAGCCCTACCGCGGCCTCGGCTCGCTCGAGTTCGCGCTCCGGCTCGCGCGCGAGGCGAAGGTCGCGGTCAGCCCGGGAGAGGGGTTCGGTCCGGGCGGCCAGGGCCACGTCCGCTTCGCGCTCGTCGAGAACGAGCAGCGCATCCGCCAGGCGGTGCGCAGCATCGGCCGCGCGCTCG
Organism: Gaiellaceae bacterium; assembly: GCA_035559835.1. Lineage (GTDB taxonomy): Bacteria > Actinomycetota > Thermoleophilia > Gaiellales > Gaiellaceae > GMQP-bins7. Next base: position 4,573 of record DATMAP010000201.1, on the reverse strand, counting down.
ACCTCGGCTGAGCGCGTTGCGCCCGCTTGCGGCTTGACGTCCGTCGGGCGCGTCCGCTAGCGTGGGCGCTTCCTCGCCGGCGCAGGAGGCGGCGAGGGAAGGCAGTGGTGCCTCAGGGGCGAGCCCCTGGGGCTTTTTTGTTGGTCCCGGAAGGAGGGCGGATGGTCAAGGTCGAGGCGGTAGTGCTCCGCGAGCGCGTCGAGACGGTGATCGACGCGGTCGAGGAGCAGACCGGCCACGTCGGGGTGACGGTGGTGGAGGCGATCGGCCACGGCCGCCAGCGCGGCATCACCCACGAGTACCGGGGCCGGATCTTCGAGTCGCGCTTCCTGCCCAAGGCGCTGCTCACGTTCGTCGTCCGCGACGACCTGGCCGAGGACGTGGTCGCGGCGATCGTGGACGCCGCCAGAAGCGGGAACGAATCGGGCGACGGGATCGTCTGGGCGAGCCCCGTCGACCGGGTCACGCACAACCGGACCGGAAGGAGGCTGGAGGAGGTGGAGAGCGGATGACGGCCAAGGAGCTGGCCATCGCCACGAGCACGCTGTGGGTGGTCGTGGCGGCGGTGCTGGTCATGTTCATGCAGGCGGGCTTCGCGTTCCTGGAGGCGGGCCTGACGCGGATGAAGAACGTCGGGCACGTGGCGGCGAAGAACGTGCTGATCTTCGCGCTGGCCTCGATCGTCTACTACCTGGTCGGCTTCGGAATCGCCTTCGGGGACGGAGGGAACGGCCTCGTCGGCGGCTCGGGCTTCGTGCCCTCGATCGACGAGCTCTTGGCGGTCGGAGCCGCGCCCTTCTCCTGGTTCGGCACGATCCCCGGCGCGGCCGCGTACCTGTTCGAGGTCGTCTTCGCGGGCGTGTCGCTCGCGATCGTCTGGGGCGCGATGGCCGAGCGGACGAAGCTCTGGGTCTACTTCGCCTTCGGCGCCGCCTTCACGCTCGTCTACTCCGTCGTCTCGCACTGGATCTGGAGCCCCGACGGCTGGCTCTTCTCCCTCGGCATGCAGGACTTCGCCGGCTCGACCGTCGTCCACTACCAGGGCGCGCTGGCCGGGCTCGCGGGCGCGCTCCTGCTCGGGCCCCGGATCGGCAAGTTCGGGCCGGACGGCAAGCCGAACGCGATCCCGGGCCACAACATGGCGTTCACGACCCTGGGCGTGCTCATCCTCTGGTTCGGCTGGTTCGGCTTCAACCCGGGCTCGACGCTCTCGGTCGACCTCGGCGGCGTCGGCTTCTTCGCCTACGTCGCGCTGAACACGAACCTCGCCGCGGCCGCGGGCGTCCTCGGGGCCGTCTGCGCCTCGTGGCTCGTGATCGGGAAGCCCGACCTGTCGATGATGCTGAACGGGGCGGTCGCGGCGCTGGTCGCGATCACCGCCGCCTGTGCCTTCGTCGCCCCCTGGGGGGCGATCCTGATCGGGGCGGTCGCCGGCGGCATCGTCGTCCTCGGCGTCCTCCTCGTCGAGCGGGCGCGGATCGACGACCCGATCGGAGCGATCGCCGCGCACGGCCTGGCCGGCGTCTGGGGCACCCTCTCGCTGGGCTTCCTCGCCCTGCCCGCGCAGGCGGAGAGCCTCGCCACGGGACGGGCGGGCCTCCTCTACGGCGGCGGCCTCGACCAGCTCGGCGTGCAGCTGCTCGGGCTCGGCGCCGTGGGCGCGTTCACCTTCAGCGCCTCCTTCGCCTGCCTCTGGCTGCTGAAGGCGACCTTCGGCATCCGCACCGACGCCGCCGCCGAGACGGCCGGGCTCAACGTCTCCGAGCACGGGATGTGGGGCTACCCCGAGCTCTACATCCCCGTCCCCGGCGGCTACGGGACGGAGGCGCACGGCCACCTCGGCCTCACCCACGCGGCGCGGGCGGCGGGGGCGGCGGGGGCGGCCGTCCACCCGGCGGTCGCCCTTCCGGAGCCGTCCCCGTAAGGTCCGCAGGGGACGTTACGCGTCGAGCGCGGCCCGGAGGGAGCGGACGAAGGCCAGCAGCGCCTCCGCTCCCTCCTCGGCCACGAGGAGAGCCTGCGAGCCGACCACGACCCCGTCGACGAGCTCGGCCGCGGCGCGCGCCTGCTCCGGGGTCGAGATTCCGAAGCCCGCGTAGAGCGGGATGCCGGGACCGAGCCTCCTGGCTCGCGCCGCGAGCGCCGGGAGCGCAGCGGAGAGCTCGGCGCGCGGGCCGGTCGTCCCGGCGAGGGTGACGAGGTAGAGCCAGCCGTCCGTCTCGCGCGCGGCGAGCGCGATCCGCTCGTCGGTCGAGGTGGGGGCGACGAGCTGGACGCGGCGCAGCTCCGGCCGCTCGCCCGCGGGCAGGTCGGCCACGATCAGGCTCGTCGCCCCGGCCGCGCGGGCGTCGGCCGCGAAGCGCTCCCAGCCGTAGGCCTCGAGCAGCGCGGCGTAGGTCATGGGCACGAGCGGCGTCTCGCCGCCGACCCGCTCCCGCACCTGCGCCAGGCATTCGAGGCAGGCGCGCGTGCGCATCCCCCGGGCGAGCGCCCGCTCGGCCGCCCGGCGGACGACCGGGCCGTCGGCGAGCGGGTCGGAGAAGGGGAAGCCGAGCTCGAGGACGTCGGCTCCGCCCGCGACCGCGGCCTCGGCCAGCTCGGGCGTCTCCGGCCCGGACATGAGGTAGACGACGAGGGCCTTGCGGGTCACGTGCGAAGCGCGCGCAGCGCCTCCGCCAGGTCCTTGTCCCCGCGCCCGGAGAGGCAGACGACGACCAGCTCCGCCTCCAGCTCGCGAGCGCGGGCGAGCGCGTGCGCCGGCTCCAAGGCGGGGATGATCCCCTCCGTCTCGGCGAGCCGCCGGAAGGCGGCGAGCGCCTCCTCGTCGGTCGCGCTCACGTAGCGCGCGCGGCCGGAGTCGCGCAGCCACGCGTGCTCGGGCCCGACGCCCGGGTAGTCGAGGCCGGCCGAGATCGAGTGCGCGTCGACGACCTGGCCGTCCTCGTCGGCGAGCACGGAGGAGCGCGCGCCGTGCAGGATGGCCGTGCGCCCGCTCCCGAGCGAGGCGGCCCCGGCCGCCTCCACGCCGACGAGAGCCACGCCCTCGTCGGCGAGGAAGCCCGCGAAGATCCCGATCGCGTTCGAGCCGCCGCCGACGCAGGCGACCACGGCGTCCGGCAGCCGGCCCTCGGCGGCCAGCACCTGCTCGCGCGCCTCGCGCCCGATCACGGACTGCAGCTCGCGCACGAGCTCGGGGTACGGGGACGGCCCGACGCAGGAGCCGATCAGGTAGTGGGTGGTCTCGACGTTCGCGATCCAGTCCCGGATCGCCTCGCTCGTCGCCTCCTTCAGCGTCCGGGTGCCCAGCTCGACCGGGCGCACCTCGGCGCCGAGGAGTCGCATCCGCTCCACGTTCGGCTGCTGCCGGCGCATGTCCTCCGCCCCCATGTAGACGACGCACTCGAGCCCGAAGCGGGCGCAGACCGTCGCCGTCGCGACCCCGTGCTGCCCGGCTCCGGTCTCGGCGACGATCCGCCGCTTGCCCAGCCGGCGCGCGAGCACGGCCTGCCCGAGGGCGTTGTTGAGCTTGTGCGCACCGGTGTGCAGGAGGTCCTCCCGCTTCAGGTACAGGCGCATCCCGGGCGCGAAGCGCTCGGCGAGGGTGAGCGGCGTCGGCCGGCCCGCGTACTTCCGCCCGAGCTCCTCGAGCTCGGCCCGGAAGGCGCCGTCGGCCCTCGCCTCCGCCCAGGCGGCGGCCAGCTCGTCGAGCGCCGGGATCAGCGTCTCGGGGACGTAGCGTCCCCCGTAGGGACCGAAGGTGCCGGCGCTCATCCGCGGGCCGCCTCGACGTAGGCGCGCACGAGCGCGTGGTCCTTGACTCCCGGCGCCGACTCGAGCCGCGAGCTCGCATCCACGGCCCAGGGCCGTACGCGCTCGATCGCGGTGCGCACGTTGTCGGGCCCGAGGCGGCCGGCGAGCACGATCCTTCCCTCCGCGGCCGCCGCCCGCTCCCAGTGGGCGGGGTCGTCCTCTGCCCAGGGGAGGTCGAGGTGCGCCGCCACGACCTCGCCCTCGCGCAGGAGCACCGCGTCGCGCCCGCGCACCTTGCCCGCCGCGCGCGGGTGCACCTGGTCGAGGTCGGCCGGGCTCTCCCCCGCCTCGCCGACCCAGACCGCGACCGAGAGCACGCCCTCGGGGACCGGGAGCACGGCGCCCGCCGCGCGGGGGCTCTCCGGCACGAGGACGAAGCCGAGCAGGTCGGCGCCTGCCTCCGCCGCGGCCGCGACGTCCTCCGCGCGCGTCAGCCCGCAGACCTTGACCAGCGGCCGCGCGAGCAGCTCCGCGAGCTTCGCGGCCGGGTCGGGCGCGAGCATGAGCGCCGAGCCGACCAGGATCGCGTCCGCCCCGGCCAGCTCCGCCTCGGCGCCCTGGGCCCGCGTGAACACGCCCGACTCGGCGACGACGACCCGGTCGCGAGGCGCGCGGGCGACGAGCGCGAGCTGCGCGCGGCGGTCGACCGCGAAGGTCGCAAGATCACGGGCGTTGAGGCCGATCACCTCGGCGCCCAGCGCGACCGCGCGCTCGAGCTCCCCTGCGTCGTGCGCCTCCACCAGCGCGTCCAGGCCGAGCGCGC
>DATMAP010000200.1:0-4528 GCA_035559835.1 Gaiellaceae bacterium | reverse complement strand
GCTGCAGGACGGTCGCCTTCCCGGCGCTCTCGACCGGCGTCTACGGCTACCCGCCCGAGCTCGCCGCGCCGGTCGCGGTGCGCGCGGTGCGCGAGCTCGAGGATCGCTTCGACGAGATCCGCTTCGTCTTCCTCGACGAGGCGATGCGGGACCTGTTCGCGCAGGCCTCGAGGGCGGGCTGACGCCACGGGGGCAACCGCTCCCTCCCGGCGTCTCGTCCCCCGTTTGTGTGGTCGAGCACGTTTTCGGGCACACTCCGGGCTCATGACCGCCGAGCCCACGACACCGTCCAGGTCGTTCGTCGGCCGCGAGGGGGAGCTCATCGATCTCGAAGGCCTCGTTTGCTCGAGCGATCAGGCGGTCGTGTACGTGCACGGCATCCCCGGGATCGGGAAGTCCGCGCTCGTGAGCACGCTCGCGCGCCGGCTGGAAGCGAGCGGAGATGCGGTGCTCGCTCTCGACTGCAGGGCGATCGAGCCGACGACGCGGGGGTTGCAGGCGGCGCTCGGAGGAGGGCGCGAGGGGCCCTGGCCTGGCCCCCGTGACGGCTCTCGGGCGGTGCTCGTGCTCGATCACTACGAGGTCTTCCGGCTCATGGACACGTGGCTGCGCCAGGCGTTCGTTCCGTCGCTGCCGGAGTCTGCGAGTGTGCTCCTGGCGAGCAGGGAGCCTCCGGTCGCCGGGTGGTTCTCGTTATCCAGTGGCTTTCGCAGCGTGCCGCTGGGGCCGCTGCCCGACTCGGATGCGCACCGGCTGCTCGAGAGCCTCGGCCTGCGCCCATCCGAGGCCCGGCGGCTGAACCGGATCGCGCGCGGGCATCCCCTCGCCCTCACCCTGGCCGCCGCCGGCGTCGCCGAGCGGCCGGAGCTGGGGCTGGAGGACGCCGCGAGCGGTCGGATCATCGACCAGCTCGCCAGGCTCTATTTCGACGAGGTGGACGATCGGCTGGCGCGGCGCGCCCTCGAGGCGGCCTCGGTCGTGCGGCGAGCGACCGAGCCGCTGCTCGGTGCGATGCTCGAGGAGGAGGACCCGGCGCAAGCGACCGCTCGCCTGCTCGCGCTGCCGTTCGTGGACGCCGGCCGGGACGGCCTCGTCGTCCACGAGGCCGTGCGGGAGGCGATCGGCGGCTTCCTGCGCGGCGCCAACCCGGTCCGCTACCGGGCGTACCGGCGCGCCGCCTGGCGGGAGCTGCGGGAGGAGGTGGGCGAGGCGAGCCCGGACGAGCTCTGGCGCTACACCGCCGACATGCTCTACCTGATCGAGAACCCGGTCGTCCGCGAGGCCTTCTTCCCGAGCGGCGCGCAGCCGCTCGCGGTCGAGCCGGCTCGGCCTGCGGACGCCGCGGCGATCGCCGCGATCGCCCGCCGGCACGAGCCTGCGGAGGCGGCAGCGCTCCTCGAGACGTGGTGGGCCGAGGAGCCCGGCACCTTCTCCGTGGTGCGCGACCGGGACGGCATCGTCACCGGCTTCTTCACGCTGCTCACGACCGACCACATCCGCCGTCCGCGCACCTTCGACGACCCCGTCGTGGCCTCCTGGTCCCGGCACCTGCGCGACCACCCGCTGCCGAGAGGCCAGGTGGCGCTCGGCCTCCGGCGCTGGCTCGACGGCGAGCGGGGCGAGCTGCCGTGCGCGTCGCAGGCGGCCTGCTGGCTCGACGTCAAGCGCGCGTACATGGCGCTCCGCCCGGCGCTGCGGCGGATGTACGTGGTCGTCCACGACGTGCCCACCTACTGGCCGGTGGTCGAGAAGCTCGGCTTTCGTCCGATCCCCGACGGCGGGGTTACGACCGGCGGGGTCGAGTACGCCAGCGTCGTCCTCGACTTCGGGCCCGGCTCGGTGGACGGATGGCTCGGAGATCTCGTGGGACGGGAGCTCGGCATCGGCGACGAGCCGCTCCTCGACGAGGACGCGAGGGAGCTGGCCGTCCGGGGAGCGCCCGTGGCGCTGACGCCGCTCGAGTTTCGGCTGTTCGTGCACCTGCGGCGCTGCGAGGGGAGGGCGGTCTCCAGGGGGGAGCTCCTCCGCGAGGTCTGGGGGACCGACTTCACGGGCGGAAGCAACGTGGTGGACGCGGTGGTCCTCTCCCTGCGGCGGAAGCTCGGGCACGCGGCGCCTGCCGTGGAGACGGTTCGCGGGACTGGCTACCGCCTGCGAGCCGACTGGCGCGCTCGGCTGAGCTGAGGACGAGCCTCACCCGATTCTCATCCGCGCCTCATCGAGCGCGAGCCGGCACGTCCTAGCGTGGCCGCATGGCAGCGAGAGAGGTGGTCGATAGGTACCTCGCCGAGGCGTTCGCCGGCGGCGGCACGGCCGAGGCCGGCGAGCGGCTGATCGCGAGCGAGACGCTGCGGCAGCGCGTCGCCAGCATGCGCAGCGCCTTCCCGGACCTCGAGCTGGAGACGCTCGTTCTCCTCGCCGAGGGCGATCTCGTCGCCTGCCACGGCGTCGGGCGCGGAACCCATCTGGGGCTCTACCAGGGCGTCCCGGCGACGGGCCGAAGCTGGGAGGCTCGGTGCACGGCCGTCTACCGCGTCGAGGGCGAGCGCATCGCCGACGCCTGGGTGACCTGGGACACGCTGGCGCTGCTGGAGCAGCTCGGCGCGGTCACGCGCGCCGGGACCGTCAGCGCCTGACCGAGAGGAGGAACGACGCCCGTGACGCTACCGGTCGGACTCGCAAGGGTGGGCCTCGCGCTCGTCCTCGCAGCCTGCGGCTCCGCCGCGAGCGGCGCCCGAGCGGGCACCGCCGAGCCGGCCCGACTCGCGCAGGCACGGCAGATCGTGCCCGCCACCGCCAACATCTTCGGGGCCGGCTATGCGACTGCTCCGGCGCCGGGCGGAGGTGGAGCCGGCACCATGCCGCCTGTCTGGCGCCTTCCGGAGGGTACGGCCCGCATCGTCACCTTCCCGCTCGTCACCGGCCGGGTGACGCCGATCGACTTCATGGCTCCGTACAACGGGCCCGGAGGGGACGGCCTCGGGCCGACCGACGTCGAGTCGTGGCGCGGGATCTCGGGCATCGTCCACCGGAGGAACGGGATGTTCCTCGTCGGCGTCTTCCTGGGCGACGCGGAGCCCCCGCTCCCGGCTCCGCCGCGCCTCGACTTCACCGACCGTGAGCGGTTCGACGTGCTCGCCCCCCGCATCGGCCAGACGTTCTTCGTCGGCGACGGTCGCGGGCGCAGGTACGAGGTGCCCGCGGAGGCGACACGGCTCTTCCTCGGGTTCGCCGACGGGTACGGCTACGAGGGTCCGCCCGGCTGGTACGGCAACAACGCCGGCGAGCTGGAGGTCGACGTCGCGGGCACGCTCGCCGTACCCGCCCCCGCCCTCGATCGGACCGCGCCCGTGCTGAGTGGGGCCCGAGGCAGGACGGTGACGGCTCCACGGGGGGCGAAGCGGGTGCGGGTGACCTACGCCGTCACGGCGCGGGACGAGGTCGACGGGGCTGTGGCGGTCGTCTGCAGGCCGCGCTCGGGGACCTTCTTCCGGCTCGGGCGCACACGGGTCAGCTGCTCAGCGACGGACTCGAGCGGCAACACGGGCAGGGCCCAGTTCACAGTCGTCGTCAAGAGACCTCGATAGAGGAGGAGGAACCATGAAGGGAAGAATCGTTCTCGGGCTCGTCGCGTCCGCGGCGCTGGCCACGATCGTCGCCGCAAGCGCGCTGGCGACCTCGGGGTCGGGCGTGGGGGCAGACATCCTCGCCCGCGGGACGCTCGGCGGGCACTTCAAGCTCAAGCTGCGCGACTCGTCGAACACGGGCGACGTCGTCGTCCAGAAGGTGGTCATCGCGGCGGGCGGGTACACCGGGTGGCATTCGCACCCCGGGCCGGCGATCGTGATCGTCAAGTCGGGCTCGTTCACCCTCTATGACGCCGACGACAGGAGCTGCACCGGGAAGACGTACCAGGCAGGCGCGGTCTTCGTCGACGCCGGCTACGGCCACGCGCACTTCGGCCGAAACGAGGGCACCCTTAACACGGAGCTGTGGGTCACGTACCTCGACGTGCCCGTGGGCGCGTCGCCGCGACTCGACGTCAGCCCGAGTCCCGGAAACTGCGCGTTCTAGCCCGGCGCGGCTGAGAGCGAGCCTCGTGGAGAGACCGGACGCCACCCCTGGCGGGTGGCGTCCGCGCGAGGCCGAGCGCTCCCAGCCCGGCTCGAGAGCGCGTCGCCGAGGTCGGGGCGCAACGAGGATGCAAGGTGCGAGGCAGTCCCGGAGGCTGCCGAGCTACTGGTCTGCCTCTCCGTCTCTTACAATCGCGGCAGTGCTCGGCGAGGTGCTGACCGCGATCGTGACGCCGTTCCAGGCGGACGGGTCGGTCGATCTGGCGCGGTTCCGGGCGCTCGCCGCCTACCTGGTCGAGAACGGCTCCGACGGCCTCGTCGTGACGGGGACGACCGGTGAGTCGCCGACGCTCTCGGACGCGGAGCGCCTCTCGCTCTACGAGGCGGCGGTGGACGAGGTCGGCGACCGCGCGACGGTCGTCGCCGGCACGGGCACGTATTCGACTGACCATTCA
>DATMAP010000199.1:0-39242 GCA_035559835.1 Gaiellaceae bacterium | reverse complement strand
CGACGCCGACCACGCCTGCGGGCGGAGCTGGCCGGACTGCAACGGCTCGTTCGCCGCGGGCGGGCCCGACGCCTGGCTGCAGGTTGCGCACCGCAGCGCCGCCTACCTGGTCGCCGCGCTCGCCCTCGCGCTGGCGGCGCTCGCCTGGCGCGGGTACGGCCCTCGGCTCGCCGCCTCGGCGCCGCTCGCCGCCGTCGTCCTCCAGCTCGCCTTCGGGATCTCGCTCGTCCTCGCCGGGGAGGAGAGCGGCGCCCACGACGCGCTCGCAATGCTGCACGTGGCGGGGGCCGGCGCCGTCTGGGCCGCGCTCGTCGGGCTCGCCGCTCTGGTCGGGCTTCCCCTCCGCGCCCCCCTTCCGGCCGGCCTCCCGGCGCGCGCACGGTGAGCGGACGGCCGCCGCTCGTCGTCGCCTGGGAGCTGACCCGGGCCTGCCCGCTCGCCTGCCGGCACTGCCGCGCCATTGCCCAGCAGGAGCGCCATCCGGCCGAGCTGACCTTCGCCGAGGGGCAGGCGCTCATCACCGACCTGGCGGCGGCGTTTCCGGGCGCCGTCCTCATCCTCACCGGCGGTGAGCCCCTCACCCGGCCGGACACGCTGGAGCTGGCCGCCTTCGGCTCCCGGCTCGGGTTGCAGATCGCGCTCTCCGTGGACGTGGGCTGGCTGCTCACGCCCGAGCTCTGCGCGCGCATCCGGGAGGCGGGCGTCGCGCGCGTCTCCTTCAGCCTCCACTTCCCCGACCGGGAGCGCAGCGACGACTTCGCGTCGACCCCGGGCTTCCACGCCGCCGCCTTGGAGGGGCTTGCGAACCTCCGAGCGGCCAGCGTCCCCTTCCAGCTGCACACGACGGTCATGCGCGCCAACGCCGACCTGCTCCCCCGCATGCATGCGCTCGTCGGCGAGCTTGGGGCGGCCTCCTGGGAGCTCTTCTTCCTCGTCCCTACCGGACGCGGCCGCGGGCTCGCGGGCGAGGAGCTCCCGCCCGCCGAGCAGGAGCGCATCCTCCGCTGGCTGTACCGCCTCCAGCGTCGCTCTCCCTTCCCCGTCAAGCAGATCTGCGCGCCCCACTTCCGCCGGGTCGAGGCGCAGAGCGCCCGCGCGCGAGGGGAGCGCCGGCCCGCGCGGATCACCACCAGGCTGACCGCTATGTCGCGCGGATGCCTGGCCGGGAACGGGTTCGCGTTCGTCTCCCACGTCGGGGACGTGTGTGGCTGCGGCTTCCTTCCGCTCTCCGTCGGGAACGTGCGCGAGCGGCCTTTCTCGGAGCTGTACCTCTACGCCCCCCTCTTCGAGGCGCTCCGCGATCCCGCCCGGCTGGGCGGCGACTGTGGCGTCTGCGAGTACCGGGCGCTCTGCGGCGGCTGCCGCGCCCGGGCCTATGCGGCAACGGGCGACCCGCTCGCCGAGGAGCCCGACTGCGCCTACGAGCCGGCGGGCGCGGCGACGGCGTCCGCCTGAGCCGGGCTCGGAGGGCGCCACAGGGCGAGCCCCGCCGCCGCCCAGAGCGAGACGGCGAGCCAGTGGACGCCGATCACGTCCGTCTGCAGCCCGAGCGCGAGGACGGCGGCGAGCGCGGCGGCGAGCCACGGCTCGCGGCGCCAGAGCGCGGCGAGGAGCACCAGGTTCCAGGCCAGGAACGCGGCCAAGCCGCCGACGCCGGCGTCCACCCCCAGCTCCGTGTAGGTGGACTCCCCGGCCCGGATCTCGACCCCGGTGCGCTTGGCCACGACTCCCGCGTTGCCGAGGCCGTACCCCTGCGGATGGTCGGCGATCGTCCGGATCCCGTCTCGGAGGTTGCGCCAGTGGCTGCTCGCCGAGGACTCCGAGCCCGAGAACGGGTCCGCGCTCACCCCCGGATTCCGGGCGGCGTTCTCGCGCAGCCACTCAAGCTCCTCCGGCGTGTAGGTCGTGCTCGGCCCGATGCTCGGGTAGGCGGCCAGGAACGCGGCCGCAGCGGCGACCGAGGCGCCGGCGAGCACGAGCGGCGCGAGCCGCCGCTGCGCGAGCGCGAGCACGACCAGCCCCACAACGAGCGCCGCGAACGCAGCCCGCGTGTGCGTGTAGAGCAGCGCGGCGAAGAGGAGGAGAGAGAGCAGCCCCAGGTACCAGCGGAAGGGGCGGCTGAGCGCGTAGAGGAGGGCGACGACGAACAGGTACGCGCTCGCCAGCGGGGAGAGGAAGGTGGAGACGAGGCGCCGGATCGGGTTCTCCTCGTCCCCGGTGTTGTAGACCCAGTTCTCGGGCAGGCCGGAGAGCCCTTGGTAGTCGAGGCCGAGCTGCTCGCGGTACCAGCCGGGCACGCCCGACTCCCGCCAGGCCTGCAGCGAGACGAGGGCGAGGTCGGCCAACCCGATCACGGCCACGCCCGCGGCAGTCAGCGCGATCGTTCCGCCCAGCCGTCCCCGCTCGCGCAGGAGCGGCGACGCCAGCCTCCCGAGCAGGTACCCCGCGACCGGGAGCAGGTGGTGGCGGAGGGCGAGCAGCTCTCCCCGAGCGGTCGCGTCCCCCTCCAGCCAGTGCCGGGGCAGAAACGCGTAGGCGACGACTGCGAGGGCGTACGCCGCCGCCAGCACGTCGGCGGCGGCGACCCTGGGCCGGCCGCGGACGCTCCAGGCGAGCGTGAGCAGCGCGACCGCGAGCAGGGCCTCCTTCCAGGCGGCGGCGGCGTCCAAGGCGACTCCACGAACGCCCAGCTCGAAGAGCTGCGCCATCGCCGCGTTGTGGAGCGCGAGCCCGGCGACGAGCGCGGCCAGCGCAGCGAACGCGAGGCGCCCAGCGCTAGTCAACGATCGCCACCAGCGTCAGCCCCAGGTTGATGATCCGCACGCGGCCGGGGAAGAGCGAGGCGAAGCTCCGGCGCGTCAGCAGGTGCACGTCTCGGGCGTGCTCCTTGCCGAGCGCCCCGTAGACCGGGTGCGCGAGCCGGTCGGGGAGCCAGTGGACGAAGGGGAGGCGCGTGTGCACCTCGAGCGGGAAGCGCCGGTTCGGCGTGGTGATGAAGACGCGGCGGCCGACCCGCAGCGCCTCGGCGACGAAGCGGCGCTGGCGCTCGCGTCCACCCACGTGCTCGAGAACGGCGTTCGAGAAGACGATGTCGAACTCGCCGTCGGCGAAGGGGAGCGCGCAGGCGTCGCCCTGTACGTAGCGGATGCGCGGGTGGCGCTCCCGGAAGCGGGCCCCGTCGTGGAGGCCGAGCGCGGTGATCCGCTCGGGCCACGGGTACAGCTCTTCCAGGAAGTTGAGCGTGGCGCAGCCGCCCGCGTCTCCGAACCCGAGCTCGTCGGCGCCGACGTCGAGGACGGTGGTCTCCGGAGTGGGCTGCAGCTCCTCCAGGAAGAGCCGGAGCTTGCGCTTCCGGGAGCGCAGGGAGACCGCGTTCGCGAGCCGCACGGGGGAAGTATGGAGCCGCGGCCGGGAGGCCCGGCGCGCCGGCGCTACGCTCATCCACGTGCTCGAAGCGAGCCTCCGGCCCCGCGGTCCCTACTCGCTCGCCCTCACCGCCGGATCGCCGGCCTGGCGCGCGCGCCTCCCCGACGGACGTCAGGCGGAAGCCCGCGAGCTGCCGGGAGGACGGATCCTCGTCCGTGCCTCCTGCGAGCAGGCGCTCGCCGAGGCCCGTTTCTGCCTCGCGCTCGACGACGACACGACCGAGTTCCACCGCCGCTTCGCGCGCGATCCCCTGCTCGGCCCAGCCGTGCGCCGCCTGCACGGCCTGCGTCCCCGGCGCCGGGCGACCATGGCCCATGCGGTGCTGCGCGCGGTCTGCGGCCAGCTCGTCCAGGCTGGCCGGGCGCGGGCGATCGAGCGGGCGGTGATCCGCGCCTGCGGGACCGACCCGCCCACCCGAGAGTCGCTCGCCCGCCTCTCCCCGGCCGCGCTCACAGGCTGTGGGCTCGCGGGAGGCCGCGCGGCGACGCTGGCGCGGCTCGTCCGCAAGCTCGACCTGGAGGGGCTGCGCAGCCGCCCGCCGGACGAGGCCCTCGCCCGCCTGGGGCGAGAGCGCGGGATCGGGCCCTGGAGCGTCGGCGTGATCGCGCTGCAGGGGCTCGGCCGGTACGACACGGGCCTCGTCGGCGACCTCGGCCTCGTCAAGCTGCTCGCGGCGCTGCGTGGCTCGTGGCCCGAGCCGGAGGAGACGGCGGAGCTGCTCGCCCCCTACGGCGAGTGGCAGGGACTGGCCAGCGTCTTCCTCCTCGCCGGCCTCGAGCGAGGGCTCGTGTCTGCAGCACGGGGTCATGCAACACGGGGTCAGGTCTCGTTTGTTGCACGCATGCGTGCAACAAACGAGACCTGACCCCGTGTTGCACTCGTAGACTCCCGCCCATGGTCGACCCCCGCAAGATCGCCATCCTCGGCGCGGGCCGCATCGGCGAGGCGCTCATCTCCGGGCTCCTCTCCTCGGACTGGCGGCGCCCCGAGGAGATCGCCGCGACCGCCCGCCGCGCGGAGCGGGTGGCTGAGCTGGCCGAGCGCTACGGCATCGTCGCCACGCTCTCGAACCGCGACGCCGCCGCGGGCGCCGCGCTCGTCGTCATCGCCGTCAAGCCGCAGGACCTGGACAGCCTGCTCGGCGAGATCGGCGGGTTGATCCTCCCGGAGCAGACGGTGCTCACAATCGCGGCCGCGATCCCCACCGCGCACATCGAGCGCCGGCTCTCGCCCGGGGTCCCCGTCGTTCGCGCCATGCCGAACACGCCCTCGACGGTGCACGAGGGCATCGCCGGCCTCTCCGCGGGCGCGCACGCGAGCGACGTGCACCTCGACTTGGCGGAGGAGGCGCTCTCCCACCTGGGCGCGGTCATCCGGGTGCCGGAGAGCGCGCTCGACGCGATCACGGCGGTGTCGGGCTCCGGGCCCGCGTACTTCGCCCTGCTGGCGGAGGCGATGATCGAGGCCGGGATCCTCCTCGGCCTCTCCCGGGAGATCTCGACGCGGCTCGTCGTGCAGACCATGCTCGGAACGGCCAAGCAGCTCCGCGACGAGAGGATGCACCCGGTCGAGCTGCGCGAGATGGTTACCTCGCCGGGCGGGACGACGATCGCCGCCATCCGCGAGCTGGAGATCGCCGGCGTGCGGGCGGCCTTCCTGAACGCGATCCAGGCCGCCATGGTGCGCGCCCGCGAGCTCGCCGCCGGCGAGCCGTAGGCCTCACGCCGGCAGGAGCGGCGAGGCGAGCGTGGCCTCGAGCCCGCGTGCGTCAGCGAGCCTCTGCAGCGCGAGCACGGTATCCGCGACAGGGACGTCCTCGAGGAACGCCTCCCGCGACTCGAAGTCGACGAGCAGGGCCTGGATCGCCTCCGCGTAGCCCTCGCCATCGCCGCTCGCGAGAGCGGCGATCGCGTCCGCGACCGGCCGCGGGAAGTCGTCCCGGCCGGCCAGGCACCGGGCGAGCTCCCGGGCCTGCACGTCCTCGCCGAGCACGACCGAGGCGAGCGCCGCCGCGTAGCGGCCGATCGGACTCTCGGACTCTGCCGCACCAGCCTCGAGCGCCCAGCGGGCATCGGCCCGCGCGCCGTCGAGGTCGCCAGCGATCAGCCGCGACTTCATGGCGCCGATCGGCCTTCCCCAGCTCCCGGGCGGCGCCTCCGGCCAGCTCTCGCGGTAGCGCTCGGCCGCGCGCACGAGCCACTCCCGGGCCTCGCCTCGGCGCCCGGCCATCAGCAGCGAGAGCCCTGCCGCCCAGGCGGCGTTTCCGGCCCGGGTGAGCTGGCGCTGCCGCTCGTCCGGCGCCTCCGGTAGCCGGGCGAGACCGTCGTCGTGCCGATCCTGCGCCCGCGCTGCCCGTTCCTCCCAGTCGACGGTCACGCGCGAAGTATCGTCTCCCGCCATGGCCCGCATGCTGCGCGAGGTGCTCTACGTGGACGGGGCCCGGACGGCCTTCGGCCGCGCCGGGCCGGGCGGCCTCTTCTGGAAGACGCGCGCCGACGACATGGCGGTCAAGGTCGTGCGCGAGCTTCTGCGCCGCAACCCGACGCTGCCCCCGGAGCGCATCAACGACGTGATCATGGCGGCGACGGCGCAGGTAGGCGACCAGGGGTTGACGCTCGGCCGTAGCGTCGCGCTCCTCGCCGGCCTGCCCACGTCGGTTCCCGGGTTCGCCGTCGACCGCATGTGCGCCGGCGCGCTGACCGCGACCACCGCGGGGGCGGGAGAGATCGCGATGGGCGCCGCCGACGTCGTGCTCGTCGGCGGGGTCGAGCACATGGGCCACCACCCCATGGGCGAGGAGGTGGACTTCAATCCGCGCTTCGTCGCCGAGCGGTTGATCGACGAGTCCGCCGCGGTGATGGGGCAGACGGCCGAGAACCTCCACGACGCCTTCCCGCACCTGACCAAGGAAGCGGCCGACGCCTACGCGGTCGCCTCGCAGCGCAAAGCGGCGCAGGCCTGGGAGAACGGGGTGATGGACGGGATCGTCGTCCCCATGGCCGTGTTCACCGACGAGGGCTGGACGCTCGCCGCCCGGGACGAGTTCCTGCGTCCGGAGACGACGATGGAGGCCCTCGCCGGGCTGCGGACGCCGTTCCGCGCGGGCGGCCGGGTCACCGCCGGGAACTCGGCCGGCCTCACCGATGGTGCGACGGCGGCGCTCCTCGCCTCGGAGGAGGCCGCAGCCGAGCTGGGGCTCGAGCCGCAGATGCGCCTGGTCGCCTTCGCCTACGCCGGCGTCCAGCCCGAGCTGATGGGCCTCGGCCCCGTCCCCGCGACCGAGCGCGTGCTCGAGCGAGCAGGGATCACGGTCGACGACGTCGGCCTGTTCGAGCTGAACGAGCCCTTCGCCGTCCAGGTCCTGACCTGGTGCGACGGCGTGGGCGTCGCCCCGGACGACCCGCGCCTGAACCCCTACGGCGGCGCGATCGCCTGCGGCCATCCGCTGGCGGCGACGGGGGTGCGGCTGATGGCCCAGCTGGCGCGCGGCTTCCGCGACCGGCCCGAGGTGCGCTACGGCCTGACCGCTCTCTGCATCGGCCTGGGCATGGGCGCTGCGATCCTGTGGGAGAACCTGCACGCCCGTGGCTAGCCCGCCCACCCTCTTCAAGCTCCGCCGGGTCGAGACCGAGGCCGGCCCGCTCGCGCTCGTGACGATGGACAACGGCGAGGACTGGCGCAAGCCGAACACCTTCGGCGAGGCCGCCCTCCGCTCGCTCGAGGAGGCGCTGGACGCGATCGAGCAGGAGGCCTGGGCGGGCCTCGTCCTGACCGGGAAGCCGTTCGTCTTCGCCGCGGGAGCCGACATCGACGAGTTCGGCGAGATCACGCCCGAACGCGCCCGGGAGGGCGGCGAGGCGGGCCACGCGCTCTTCGGACGGATCCGCGCGCTCCCCTTCCCGACGCTCGCGGCCATCAACGGCGCGGCGCTGGGTGGGGGCGTGGAGATCGCGCTCCACTGCGACTTCCGGACGATCTCCTCGTCCGTGCGCCACTTCGCCTGCCCCGAGGTGCTGCTCGGGCTCATCCCCGGTTGGGGCGGCACCCAGCTCGTCCCCCGCTTGGTCGGGGCCGAGCAGGCGGTGCGCTTCATCGTCGAGAACCCGCTCCGCCAGAACCGGATGCTGACCGGCCCTGCGGCCTTCGAGGCCGGGTTCGCGGATGCGCTGCTCGAGCCGGTCGAGTTCCTGGACGAGTCGCTCGCGTGGCTCCAGCGCGCGATCGCCGAGGGGCGCTCGCCGCGCCCACCGGCCGACCTGGCGGACACCGCAGAGGTCGTGCGCAAGGCCCGCGCCCGGCTCGACGGGCAGGTGCACGGCGCCGCGCTCGCCCCCTACCGCGCTCTCGACCTGATCGAGGGCGCGGCCACCTGGTCGCTCGAAGAGGGCTACCGGGCCGAGGAGGACGCGCTCGCGGAGCTTCTCCCCGGCCCGCAGGCACAGGCCTCGCTGTACGCGTTCTACTTGGTCGAGCGGCGTGCGAAGCGCGGCGCCGGCATTCCGGAGGCCGAGCCGCGGCGCGTCCAGAAGGTAGGGATCGTCGGCGCCGGACTGATGGCCCGCCAGCTCGCCCTCCTCTTCCTGCGCCGGCTCGAGGTGCCGGTCGTCCTGCGCGACCTGACGCAGGAGCAGGTGGACGACGCGCTCGCCTGGATCCGGGAGGAGGTGGCGGGGCTCGTCCGCAAGGGCCGCCTCTCCGAGGGCAAGGCGCGCTTCCTCTCCTCCCTCGCGAGCGGGGGCACGAGCTGGGACCTCTTCGCCGGCTGCGACCTCGTGCTCGAGGCGGTGTTCGAGGAGCTGGCCGTGAAGCAGGAGGTCTTCAGAGAGCTGGAGCGCGTCGTCTCGCCGGAGTGCGTGCTGGCGACGAACACCTCCTCGCTCTCGGTGACCGCGCTCGGCGCCGGCCTCGCGCATCCGGAGCGCGTCGTCGGGATGCACTTCTTCAATCCGGTCGCCGTGCTGCCGCTCGTCGAGCTGGTCCGGACCCCGAGCACCGACGACGTCACGCTGGCGACCGCGTGGGCGGTGACGAGGAAGCTGCGCAAGACCGCAGTGCTCGTGCGCGACGCGCCCGGGTTCGTCGTCAACCGGATCCTCGCCCGCCAAGGCGCCGTCGTCACCGACGCGCTCGACCACGGGAACACCGTCGAGGAGACCGACGAGGCCGTCCTCCGGCTCGGCGTGCCGATGGCGCCCTCGGTCCTCCTGCAGCTCGTCGGGCCCAAGGTGGCCAACCACGTGCGCCACACCCTGCACGAGGCCTGGCCCGAGCGGTTCCCGCTCTCGCCGACCCTGGAGAGCCTCGCCCGGGGCGGCGAGCCGGTCGTCGTCGAGCACGCCCCGCGCACCGTGGACGAGCTGCACCAAGCCGTGCTGGAGGCGCTCGCGGACGAGATCTCGCACATCCTCGAGGAGGGCGTCGTCGCCGAGGCGGCGGACGTCGACACCTGCCTCCTGCTCGGCGCCGGCTACCCCTTCTGGCTCGGCGGGATCACGAAGCACCTCGACCAGACCGGGGTCTCGCAGCGGGTCGTGGGGCGGCCGCTGGCCGAGGTGAGGCCGGCTCGCGTCCCCGCGTGACGACCCCCTCCGCAGGCTGAGGTATGCTCTCGCCGTACCGCTCGCCCGGCAACCGGCGAGCGACGACTCTTCGGAAGGAGCGGCACGAGGGAACGTGCTGCGCGCATGCACGACGCGACCACCATCCCGGCGCTGGCGCCGGACACCCCAGACGAGCTGACCGCGGCGGCGCGCCGAGCGGAGGCCTGGTTCGGCGAGCCGTTTTTGCACGCGGGAGAGGATCCCACCGTCGCCCTCGCGCCGGGCACCGCGCGGCGCGCTGCGCTCGACGACGCGCTGGCCGAGCTGGCAGCCGGACGCGAGACGCCTTCCGCACGCTGGAAGGTGCGCTACGGGCTCATGCTCGGGCTCGAGCGCGTCCTGAACGACGATCCGCCACGGACGGCAGCGGGCACCGAGCTGCGCCGGCACCAAGTGGACGCGCTCGCCGGCATGCTCGCCGAGCTGATCGCCTCCACCCAGCAGGCCGCCGAAGAGAACGGCAACGGCAACGGGCCCGCCGCCGAGGCCGAGCTCGAGGAGGAGGACGACGACTTCGGCGAGGCCGGCTTCCTCGAGGAGGCAGGCGAGGACGAGGAGCGCGCTCAGACCGATCCGGGGGCGGTCCGCCGCTACCGCTTCCGGCATCCGACCGCTTCGGGCAAGACCATCGCCGCCGCCGGCTTCGTCGAGGCGGCACGCCGGCTCGGCGTGCTCATCCTGACCCACCGGCGCCTGCTCGTCGCCCAGTTCCGGCGCGACCTGACCGCGGAGGGCTACGGCGAGCGCTTCCTCGAGCCGGTGCTCGCCGGGCGGAAGCCGCCCCGGGAGGACCTGATCACGATCCAGACCTACGCCTGGTTCGCTCGCCACGGGCGCGAGCTCGACCGCGAGACCTACCACCTCGTCATCTGCGACGAGGCCCACACGGCGCTGGGCGAGAAGACGAGCGCCGCCATCCGCGCCTTCCACGAGCCGCTCTACATCGGCATGACCGCGACCGAGCAGCTGCTCTCGAAGCAAGTCTCCGACGTCTTTCCCGCCTCCGTGGACGACCTGCCGCTCGCGGACGCCGCCCGGCGCGGGCTGATCGCCCCGCTCCGCTGCCTGCGGGTGCCGCCGGCCGCGGCCATCAACTCGGTGCCGATCGTGGGCGGCGACTTCGAGGAGCGCGCGCTGGCCGCGGCCCTCGACCACCAGGCCCTGAACCAGGCGGCGGCGAGCCTGTACCGCGACCGCTTCGACTCGACTCCGGGCATCGTCTACGCCGCCGGCGTCGCCCACGCCTACAACCTCGCCCAGGAGTTCCGGGCCGCGGGGATCAAGGCCGAGGCCGTCTCCGGACGGACCCCTCCGGCCAAGCTCGCGGAGACGCTGGCCGCGTACGAGCGGGGGGAGATCGACGTCCTGATCAACGCCCAGCTCCTCGCCGAGGGCTGGAACTCACCCCGCGCGACCGTGTGCATGCACCTCGCTCCGACTGCGTCGAGGCGCGTGTACCAGCAGCGAATCGGCCGGATCATGCGCATCCACCCGCGCAAGGAGGCCGGGATCGTGGTCGACTTCGTCCCCAAGGGCGCGACCCACAACGAGCGCGTCGTCTCCCTGCACGCGCTGCTCGACGCCGACTTCTACCGCGAGGGCGCTCGCGTTACCCCCGCCCCGCGCCGTCGCCAGCAGCGCCGGGCCCGCCGGAAGCTCTCCCCTGCGCCCTGGCTCGTCCCCGTGACGCCGGACGTCAAGCGGCGTTTGGCCGTGATCCAGCGGGAATGGCAGCGGATCGACCCCAAGTACCTCGACGTCGAGGAGCAGCGCTACTGGGCGACTATCGCGGGCCGCCAGATCCGCTTCGACCAGCGCGCCGAGTTCGCCCGCAAGTTCGCCGAGGGGAGGGCGAGCAAGGCAGCGCTGGAGCAGTTCCTGTCCACCTGCGCCGCCGAGAACCCGAATCGCCGGCTGCGCATGACCGCGCTGCTCGACCGGGTCGCTACGCCCGTGGAACGCGCCGACTTCGACGATCTCGTCACCCTGGTCACGCAGGCGCCGACCTGGGAGAAGGACCGCGCCGCCGGCGCCCGGATCCTCCTACGCGCGATCGGGGAGGGCAAGGCGCGCGCGCCGGAGCAGATCCTCGCCCGCTGGACGTGGCGCCTGGCCCGGGCGACGCGGAAGGTGCAGGATCGCCGGGTCTCGACCGAGTTCCCCGAGGCGAAGCGGCTCCTCGGCGCCGTCGCCAACTCGCGTGGGCACCGGCACGAGGAGAACGTCAGCCGCCTCGTGCAGGTGGCGAAGGCGATGCCGCTGGCCGTCGGCGCCGCCCTGCTCGCCTCCGCCGACGGCTACACGCCCAGGGCCAACGCAGCCCTGGAGGCCGCCCGGGAGGAGCTGGGGACGATCGAGGAGATCGCGAACGCCCTGGCCGACAACCTGCCCGCGCCCAAGCTGACCGCCCGCAAGTCCCGCCGGCGCCGGCGCAAGAAGCGCAGCCAGGCGCTCCCCGAGCTGGAGAGCGCGGCGGTGCCCGTCTCCGGAGACGGCGCGCTCCCCGACCTCCAGCCCGCGGAGCTCGGGCCTGCGACAGCACCGGAGCCTGCCGCCGCCGGGGACGTGCCGTAGCCGGCCCCGCGCGCGGCTACTCCGCTCCGGCGTCCCCGTTTCGCTCCCGCTCGCGCAGGAAGCGCGCGATCTCGTCGGCCAGCGCCTCTCCCGAGGGCAGGCCGCCCGCCTCCTCGAGCCAGTCGAGCGAGTCGGCCCGCTGCTCGAGCTCCTCGACGTAGGCAGCCGTATCCGCGTCGCTCGCCACCGCCTGGGAGACCTGCTCGACGTAGGCCTCCTCGGCCTCGGCCAGCTCCGCGACGTCGATCTCGATGCCGAGCACGCCCGCGAGGCGCTCGCAGAGAGCGCGCGCGGCCCGCGGGCTGGGAGCGAGCGAGACGTAGTGGGGCACCGCCGCCCAGAGGCTGACCGAGGGGACGCCCGCTCGCCGGCAGGCGTCGAGCAGCACGCCCACGATCCCCGTCGGGCCCTCGTAACGGGAGAGCTGAAGACCCAGCTCCTCGACGAGCCGCGGCTCCGTGGCCGCTCCGGTCACCGGCGCGGGCCGCGTGTGCGGAACGTCGGCGAGGAGCGCTCCCAGGGTTACCACCAGCTCGACGCGCAGCTCGCGCGCGAGGTCGACCACGAGCTCGCTGAACGTCCGCCAGCGGTAGTTCGGCTCCACGCCGACGAGGAGAACGGCGTCGCGCCCGGCCTCTGGGATCCGCGCCCGGAAGAACGCGTTCTCCGGCCACTCGATCCGGCGCGTCTGTCCCTCGTCCAGCGTGACGTGCGGACGCGTCGCCTGGAAGTCGACGAACAGCTCGGGGTCGATCTCCGCGAACTTGCGGGCACCCCAGAGCCGAGCCAGGTAGCCCGCGGCCAGCGTCGCCGCCTGCCCCCCGTCGCTCCAGCCCTTGAACGCGCCGATCAGGACCGGACGCTCCAGCACCGGACGCTCGAACACGCGTAGCTCGCGCTCCACCCCCGGAGCTTACTGGCGGGCCAAGCGGCGGGGTGGCCGCCAGAGCACGAGCACGAAGGCGAGCGAGAGCGCCCAGATCGCGGCTGCGAGGGCGACGTGGACGAGCACGAGCCCCCAGGGGAGCGCGGTCCGGTATTGCACCTCGCCGAGGACGGCTTGGACGGCGAGGACGCCAACGAGCGCCCCCCACAGCGCCGCGAGGCCCGGGTAGCGGCGCCGCTCGCGCCGCAGGAGCCAGCCGACGAGCAGGACGCCGAGCCCGAACGCGGCCGCCACGCGCACGTGCACGTAGACCGTGTCCGCGATCTCGAGCCCGAGCCGGCGGACATCCGCGTCCGCGCCGGGGTGCGGGCCCGACGCGGTCGCGACCGCGCCGGTCACCACGAGGGCGACGCAGGCCGGAAGACCGAGGACGGAAACGGCGCGGCGCAACGCCGCCGGGCCCACCGGCGCCGCGAGCCCCCCGCTCCGGCCCCAGGCCTCCACGGCCACGACCACGGCGAGGCCGAGGACCGAGAGGCCGAGCAGGAAGTGCGCCATCACCGCCAGCGGGTGCAGCTCGAGCAGGACGGTGATGCCGCCCAGCGGGATCTGCGCGACCGCGGCCAGGAAGGCGCCCAGCGCGGCCAGCCGGGCGCCCCGGGAGAGGCCGTCCACGCGCCGCGCCGCGAGCCAGGTGCCGAGGGCGAGCAGGATCCCGGCGAGCGCGACCAAGCGGTTGCCGAACTCGACGAAGGCGTGGTAGCCCTGCTCCGGGAAGGGCGTGTCCCCGCAGCGCGGCCAGTTCTCGCAGCCGAGTCCCGACCCGGTGAGGCGCACGAAGGCCCCGGAGGCGACGACGAGGAAGAGCATCGTGCAGGAGGCGAGGGCGAGGCGCAGGAAGCTCGCGGGGGACACGGTGCGGGCGCGGACGAGCGCGGCGTCCACTAGCGCAGCACGACCCCGGCTCCGGCCTCGACGTGCCCGACGCGCCGCAGGAAGAGGCCCTGCGTGGCGAAGGCCGCCTCCAGCACCGCACCCTGCTCGGCGGGCAACGCGACGAGCAGCCCGCCGGCCGTCTGCGGGTCGTAGGCGAGCGCCTCCTCGGCTGCCCCGGCCGCGCTCTCCACGTGCGGGCCGGCGAACTCGCGGTTGCGTCGGTCGCCGCCCGTGCGTACCCCGGCCGCCGCCAGCTCGAGCGCGCCCGGGAGGGCCGGGAGCGCCTCGGCCTCGAGCACGACCCGCACGCCGCTGCGCGAGGCCAGCTCGTACGCGTGCCCGAGGAGGCCGAACCCGGTCACGTCGGTCACGGCGTGCGGGGCGAAGGGGCGGAGGAGGTCGGCGGGTGCCCGAGCCAGCTCGAGCATGGCGGCCACAGCCGCCTCCAGCGCGCCCTCGACGGCCCTGCCCTCGCGCTCGGCTTGGAGCACGATCCCGGTGCCGAGCGGCTTGGTCAGGAAGAGGGCGTCCCCGGGCCGGGCGCCTGCCTTCGGCCAGATCGCCTCCGGGTGCACGGTCCCGACCACAGCCAGCCCGTACTTCGGCTCGGCGTCGCGGATCGTGTGCCCGCCGGCGAGGATCGCCCCCGCCGCCCGCACCTGCTCCTCCGCCCCCGCCAGCACCTCCCCCAGCACCTCGACCGGCAGCTCCTCGGGGAAGGCCGCGACCGAGAGGGCGAGGAGCGGCGCGCCACCCATGGCGAAGACGTCGTTGAGGGCGTTCGCCGCCGCGATCCCGCCGAAGGCGCGCGGATCGTCCACCAGGGGCGGGAAGAAGTCGACCGTGAAGACGAGCGCCCGCTCGGCGTCGAGCCGGTAGACGGCGGCGTCGTCGGCGGGGTCGAGGCCGACCAGCAGGTTCTCGGCGTCGGCGGGGACGAGGCCGGCGAGGAGCGTCTCCAGCCGAGCGGCCGCGTACTTCGCCGCGCAGCCGCCGGCCCGCGCGAGCGAGGTGAGCGCGACCGTCTCCATCGCCCGAACTGTAGGGAAGGCGCGCCCGCAGGAGCGGAAGGAGATCGGCGAGCGCCGGCGAATCGGGTGCACGGAGAGTCCATCCCCTTCTCCTCTCCCCCTGACGACAGCGGCCGCCGCCCCCTCGGCGGCCGCTGACTTTCTAGACTGCCCGCCTGGTGCGATCGGCGCTGGTCACGGGAGGCTCCTCCGGGCTCGGGCTCGCGCTCGCCCGCATGCTGCGCGAGGAGGGGTACGCGCTCACGCTGGTCGCGCGCCGGCCCGAGCCCCTGGCCGAGGCGGCGCGGGAGCTGGAGGCGGAAGCGGTCGCAGCCAACCTGGCCGACCCCGACGAGTGCGTCCGGGCCGTGGCCGCCCACGCCGAGCGCTACGGGGGGATGGACGTCCTCGTCAACTCGGCGGGGCTCGGCATCGGAGGCTCCTTCGCGGGCCAGGACACCAAGCGCATCTCCCTCCAGCTCGACGTCAACATCCGCGGGACGATGGTCGTCACCCGGGAGGCGCTGCCGCTCCTGCGCGCCGCGCGCGGGCACGTGGTCACGCTCGCCTCGATCGCGGGGACGATCCCGGTCCCGGGCCTCGCCGTCTACGGCGCGACCAAGGCGGCGCTCATCTCCTGGACGGCGTCGCTGAACCGGGAGGAGGCCGAGCACGGGGTGCGCGCGGTGGCGATCTGCCCCGCCTTCGTCGCCACCCCCATGACGGGCTGGACCGGCCTGCCGCCCGAGGAGATGATCCAGCCCGGCGACGTGGTCGAGCTCGTCCGCGCCGTGCTCCGCCTCAGCCCGAAGGCGCGGGTGCCGCAGATCGTGATCGAGCGCGTCGGCGACGCGGTCTGAGGCTCGGGCCTACCGCTCGATCGGAACCTCGACGAGGTTGCCCCACTCGGTCCACGAGCCGTCGTAGTTGCGCACGTTGGGGTACCCGAGCAGCTCCCGGAGCACGAACCACGTGTGCGCGCTGCGCTCGCCGATGCGGCAGTAGGCGCGGACCTCCTTCTCCGGGGTCACGCCCTGACCGCCGTAGAGCGCGCGCAGCTCCTCGAGGCTCTTGAACGTCCCGTCGTCCCTGACCGCGGTCGCCCACGGGATCGAGCGGGCGCCGGGGATGTGCCCCGCCCGGGACGCGCCCTCCTGCTCGTAGCCCGGGGGCGCGAGCAGCTCGCCGGCGTACTCCTGCGGGCTGCGCACGTCCACGAGCGCGATCCCCTCCTGCCCGAGCCCGGCGAGCACCTCGTCGCGGCGGACGCGGATCGACTCGTCGCGCTCCTTCGCCACGTAGGCGACGGGGGTCGGGGAGGGGACCTCGGTCGTCAGCTCGCGCCCCTCCTCGATCCACTTCTGGCGCCCCCCGTCGAGGAGGCGCACGTCCTCGTGCCCGTAGAGCTTCAGGTACCAGTAGGCGTAGGCGGCGAACCAGTTGTTCTTGTCGCCGTAGAGCACGACCGTCGTGTCGTTCGCGATCCCGCGCGAGCCGAGCAGTCGTTCGAAGTCCTCCTTCTTGACCACGTCGCGGATCAGCGGGTCCTGCAGGTCGTCGCGCCAGTGCAGCTTGACCGCGCCCGGGATGTGTCCCTCGTCGTAGAGATCGGGGTTCTCGTCCACCTCCGCGACGGCCAAACCCGGGTCGCCGAGGTGCTCGGCGAGCCAGTCGGTGGAGACGAGGACCTGCGTGGACGTGTCGGTCGCCATCTGCTCCTCCCGCATTACTTCAAATTGGAAAGTATTGAGCCGGTGCCGAGCGTAGCAGGCCGCTCAGCGCCCGGCAAGCGGCTCGACCGCCGCCTCCAGCTCGCGCACCGAGACCGTGCCTTCGAAGCGCTCGACGATGCGGCCGTCGGCGCCGACCACGAACGTCCACGGCTCCGTGGTCAGGCCCCACTCCTGCATCCAGCGGTTGTAGCCCCTGGCCGGGTCGTTTCCTTCGTACACCTCGACGTGGATGAAGCGCACCCGCGTCCCTTCGAAGCGACGCGCGACCTCCTCGACCACGTCCACGACCGGGCCGCAGGTGCGGCTCGTGCAGAACTTCGGCGTGGCGAAGGTGACGACGAAGGGCACCCGCTCCCGCAGCGCCTCCGCCACGGAGACACGCAGGAGCGACTCGTCGGGAGGGACCCTCGTCGTCACCTTGGCGGCATCGCCGGAGACGGAGGCGAGCGTGGGCGTCGCGGAGGCAGGCGCCCGCTCGCCGACGGAGGGGACCGGGTCCTTCGCGACCACGACGACGTTGCCGAGCGCCTGCACCTGCGTCTTCCCGCCCTCGGGCTCGGCGAGCAGCCAGTACGTCCCGGGGCGCTTCAGGCGCAGGTGCGCGACGTAGATGTGCGTCGCATCGGCCTGGTCGCCACCGGGAACGCCGATCCGCTCGAGCGCAGCCTCGGTCTCGAGGAAGGGGGCCGCGTCGAGCGAGCGCGCCACCCACACCTTCGCCGTCGGCAGCATGACCGGGCGTCCCTCGGCGTCGACGACGAGGAACGAGACCCGGACGAGGCCGGGCTCGTGCGTGGCCGTCCCGGCGACGACGGCCACGTCGTCGCCGGGAGCCCGCCAGAGCTGCTCGAGCGTCTGGCCGCCGCCGGGCTCGGTTGCCGTCGCCGTCGGCTCGCCGCCCGACCCGCCGCAGCCGGCGAGGAGCAGGCACGACGCGACGGCCAGTGCCGCAGCGAGGCGCATACGCGCCCGAGTCTAGCCGCAGGTCAGCGGAGGCCTACTGGAAGTGGCCGTCCGGCCAGGAGCCGGGCACGAACTTGCCCAGCCAGGCCGCGAGCAGCGCCAGGTTGACCAGCAGCAGCAGGAGCCTGGGCTTCATGGCTGACCTCCTCTCTCAGAAGCGGATTTCCTGGAGCGCCTCGGCAGCGTTCCGGTACAGGCGCGCGGCCTCGCGGTCGTCCCCCCGACGCGCCGCGAGGTCACCCATGGCGACCCACACCTCCGACCGGTGGCTGACCGATCCGAGCTGCTCGGCAGCCCGGTCAGCCTCCCGAAAGCATTCCTCCGCCTCCTCGAACCGCCCGCGCTCGAGCAGCGCTCGCCCGAGGACGAGCTGCGACGGGCAGATCTCGTAGAGGTAGTCCTCCCTTCCACCCAGGAGGGCGAGGGCCTTGCGAGCGGCCTCCTCCGCCTGGTCGTACTCCCCCCGCCGCAGGTGCACGGCGGCGAGCCCCTCGAGCGCCTGCGCGGCATCGGCGGGCGAGTCGGCCTCGATCGCTCGCGCGAACGACGCCCGCAGGTGCTCGACTGCCTGCTCCGGGTCGCCCAGGAGCAGCGTCAGCCCGCCGAGCGTGAGCAGGAGCCGGCCCACGTTGCGCTCGTCGTTCAGCTCCTGGTACAGCTCCTTCGCCCGCTCGGCGTAGCTGCGGGAGAGGAACCAGTGGCCTTGCCGCTGGGCGATCAGCGAGGCCTGGAAGTACGTGTTCGCGATCGCCCGGCGGTCGCCCAGCTCCTGCGCCAGCTCGAGCGCGCGCTCGACGTCCTCGCGCGCGGCGACGTAGTCGCGCTGGAGGCGATGGCAGCGGGAGCGCCAGCCGAGGATGTCGGCACGGAGCAGGTCGCAGGGCAGGCCGGAGCGCTCGGCGAGCGCGAGCGCCTGGTCGAGGAGAGCGATCGCCGTCCCGACGCTCGAGAGCTTGTAGCGGCAGACGCCCAGGCGGAAGAGCACGTCGGCGCGGTCGACGTCCGAGAACTCGGGACGCTCGGACAGCTCGCGCGCGCGCTGCAGGAGCGTCAGCGCCTCCCGGACCTGCCCGTGCTGCTGGAGCGCCCAGGCCTCGCCCGCGAGCGCCCTGAGCTCGAGCCCAGGGGTCGCCGCGCCCGAGAGCACCGCGCGCACCTCGCCGAAGGCCTCGATCGCCTCCGGGTAGCGGTGCGCCTCCGTCAGCGCCTCGGCGCGGGCGAGCAGAGTCTCCGCCTTCGTCCGCTCCTCCGCGGACACGCCGAGCGCGAGGAAGGCGGGATCGACCCCGAGCCGCTCGGCCAGCCAGGCGATCGTCGCCTCCGTCGGGCGCGTCTTCCCGCGCTCGATCTGGGAGATGTACTCCTTCGAGAAGCGGCCCTGGGCCAGCTCGCTCTGCGTCAGCCCCGCAGCGATGCGGAGCGTGCGCAGACGCTCGCCGAGTCGCGCGCCCGGGCCCGGCGTCGAGGTGGTGGCGGTCTCGCTCATGCCCATCGCAGTCAACCCGTCCGCCGGCCGGCGCGCGCTCCCCCTGCTGGGGGATGTGCGTGCTCGCCGCGCGGTCAAGCAACGATATCGCAAATCACTTGACCGGGCTACTTGACTTTTTGGGACACGGCTCCTATAGTCAGGCCACACCGCACCGACCGGACGCCAGGTCGGATGCGCGGGCACCACCGCCGGATCCGCCGACGGGTGCAGGAGAAGCGTGGCTGGGCCGCAGAGCCACGATTCCCGGCCCGCCGCCCCGGGAAGGGGTCGCCTCGAACGGAGAACGCCCCCGGAGCCGCAGCCGGGGGCGTTCTCGCGACTGGGGCGCCTGCTGGCTCAGCCGCCGCCGCTGAGCCAGCGGTGCCGCTCGGCCTTGATGGCCGCGAAGTCCTCCGCGCCGAGGAGGCCGCCGAGGCGGTCCGCGATCGCGACGAGGAGGCTGCTCGCGAGGAAGATCCACGCCTCGGCGTCGGGGTTCCGCTCGGCCTCCACCGTTCCCTCGGCCTGCATGCGCCGCAGGACCTCGCAGAAGAAGCCGTGCACCTCGCGCATGTGCCTGCGCACGAAGCGGCGGATCTCGGCGTCCTCGCCCGCCTCGGTGATCGCCTGCATCCAGAGACCGGGCACGACCACTTTGAGGTCGCGCAGCGTCGCCGGCCCGATCGCCTGCCAGCCCTCGGAGGGCCCGAGCTCGGCCATGCTCTTCTCGATGCGAGCCCGCACCCTGCTCCAGGCCTCCTCGAGGCAGGCGAAGTACAGCTCGCGCTTGGAGGAGAAGTGCCGGTACAGGATGGGCTCCGAGACACCCGCCTCCCGAGCGATCTCGGCCGTGGTCGCGCCCGCGTAGCTCCCCTCGGAGAAGACCCGCAGCGCGGCGTCGAGGAGCGCCCGGCGGCGCTCGGCGGCCGGAAGCCGGCTGGCGGGCGCCTGAGTCACGCCGCCAGCTCCGAGGTCTCGGCCCGGCCCGCCCGCCGCTCGGCCGCCTCGGGATGCACGCGGACGAGCGCGAACGCGACCGCCGCCCCCGCGAGCGCGATCCCGGCCGCGACGAGCAGCGCGCTCTCGAAGCCGTCCATGAACGCCTCAGGCGTGCGGCGGCCACCGGCCTCCCGAGCCATGATCGCCCCCATCAGCGCGATCCCGATCGAGCCGCCCACCTGGCGCGCCGCGTTCAGGACGGCCGAGCCGACGCCGGCCTTGTCCACGGGCACGCTGCGCGTGGCCGCGGCGGCGCTCGGGGTCATGGTCGAGGCCATCCCCAGCCCGCCCACGAGCAAGCCCGGGAGGAGCTCGAAGTAGCTCGCGCTGGCGCCGAGCTGAGAGAGGTAGAGGAGCTGGGCCGCGATCAGCGTCATCCCCGCGGTCAGGAACCAGCGCGAGCCGACGCGATCGGTGGCGCGGCCGGCGAGCGGGGCGACCAGGATGATGAGCAGGGTCATGGGCAGGAACGCCGCACCGGCCTGCACGGCCGAGTAGCCGAGGATGTTCTGCATGTAGAGCGAGACGAAGAAGAAGACCCCGAACATGGCCAGGGCGACCAGCAGGACGACGAGGTTCGCGCCCGTGAAGGTGCGGTTGCGGAAGAACTCGAGCGGGAGCATCGGCGCCCGCTGGTGCCGCTCGAGGAGCCAGAACGCGAGGAGCGCCCCGGCTGCGACCACGAACGAGCCGACGATGCGGGTCGACCCCCAGCCGTACGTGTTCGCTTCGATCAGCGCGTAGGTGAGCGCGAAGAGCCCGACCGCGGAGGTCGTGAGCCCGGGCAGATCGAGCCGCTCGTGCGTCTCGTCGCGCGACTCGTCGATGAGCACGAAGCTGGCCGCGATCCCGAGAGCTCCCACGGGGACGTTGATGAAGAAGATCCAGCTCCAGTCGAGGTGCTCGGTGATCAGGCCGCCGGCGAGCGGGCCGATCGCGAGCGCGAGCGCGGAGACGCCGGCCCAGATGCCGATCGCGGTGCCGCGCTCACGGGCCGGGAAGGCGGCGGCGATGATGGAGAGCGTGGCCGGGTTCATCAGCGCCGCACCGACGCCCTGTAGCACGCGGGCGCCGATCAGCTGGTCGCTCGACTCGGCCAGCCCGCAGAGGAGGGAGGCGAGGGTGAAGACGGCGATGCCGGAGACGAAGACGAGCCGCCGGCCGTAGGCGTCGGCGATCTTGCCGCCGATCAGCATCAGGGCGGCGAAGGTGAGCGCGTAGCCCGTCACGATCCACTCGAGCTCGGACAGGTCGGCCCCGAGGTCGCGCTGGATCGAGGGCAGCGCGACGTTCACCACCGTGTTGTCGAGCATGATCATGAAGAGGCCGAAGGAGACGGCGGCGAGGGTGAACCACTTGCGCGTCTCCTCTGCGAAGATCCGGTGTCTCATCCGAGCAGCCCCTCCTCCCTGGTTCTCCTTGGTTAGTGGACACTAAGCTAGCAGACGCTAACTCCGGCGCCTTCGCGTGGGTGCCGACCCGCGAGCAGCTCGAGCAGGCGAACATCGCCCGCCTCGCACGGAGGCTCGGCTGCGACGGCTACGCCGAGCTGCACCGCCTCTCGATCGAGGAGCCGGACCGCTTCTGGCGCGCCGTCCGCGACGACCTCGGGATCCCCTTCGCCCGCGACTGGGAGCGCGTCCTCGACGACTCCCGCGGCAAGGAGTGGACGACGTGGTTCGTCGGCGCCCGCCTCAACCTGGCCCAGGCCTGCGTCCACCGCTGGGCGGCGGAGCGACCGGAGGCCGACGCCGCGATCTGGCGCTCCGAAGACGGGGAGCGGCGCGTCCTCACGTGGGCGGCCCTCTCTCGCGAGGTGACGAGGCTCGCCGAGGCCCTCGCCGCGCTCGGGATCGGCGTCGGCGACGCGGTCGGGATCTTCCTCCCCATGTCCCCGGAGGCGGCGATCGCCTCGCACGCGTGCGCGCACGTGGGCGCCATCCAGGTGCCGATCTTCTCCGGCTTCGCCGCCTCCGCGATCGCCGCTCGCCTGGCGGACGCCGGGGCGAAGGCGCTCGTGACCGCGGACGGCTCGCTCCGGCGCGGGGCGACGATCCCGATGAAGGCGATCGCGGACGAGGCGCTCGCAGCGGCGCCCTCCGTCGAGCACGTCGTCGTCTGGCGCCGGCTCGGCCTGGAGGCGCCG
This sequence comes from Gaiellaceae bacterium, assembly GCA_035559835.1. Taxonomy (GTDB): domain Bacteria; phylum Actinomycetota; class Thermoleophilia; order Gaiellales; family Gaiellaceae; genus GMQP-bins7. The sequence goes on along the minus strand of DATMAP010000199.1, from coordinate 17,501 downwards.
ATGACGCCCGGGCGTGACCACGACTGGGAGGAGCTCGTCGCCGACGCTCCCGGCGAGCTGCCGCCGCTCGAGGTGGAGGCCGAGACGCCGTACCTGATCGCGTACACGTCGGGCACGACCGGACGGCCGAAGGGGGCGCTCCACGTCCAGGGCGGATTCCTCCTCTCGATCGCGCGCGAGGCCGCCTACCAGGCCGATCTCCGGCCCGGTGACCGCGTGCTCTTCGCGACCGACATGGGCTGGATCATGGGGCCGTGGACGGTCGTCGGCGCAGGTGCGACAGGAGCGGCGGTCGTGTTCATGGAGGGAGCGCCGGACTGGCCCGCCGATCGCCTCTGGCGTCTGGTCGAGGAGGAGCGCGTGACGATGCTCGGCGTCTCCCCGACGCTGATCCGCGCCCTCATCCCCCACGGCGAGCCGTCCGCCGACCTCTCCTCGCTGCGCGCCGTCACCACCACCGGCGAGCCGTGGAACCGGGGACCGTACGACTGGCTGAACGAGCACGTCTGCGGCGGGGGGCGGATCCCGATCGTCAACATCTCGGGCGGTACCGAGGTGGGCGCCTGCTTCCTGTCGGTGTGCCTGCTCGCGCCGACGAAGCCCTGCTCGCTCGGGTTCCCCGCGCTCGGACAGGACCTGGATGTCTTCGACGACGAAGGTCGCCCGTTGCGCGGCGAGGTCGGCGAGCTCGTCTGCAAGCGGCCCTGGCCGGGGATGACACGCGGGATCTGGGGCGACCCCGAGCGCTACCTGGAGACCTACTGGCGGCGCTTCCCCGGGGTCTGGACGCACGGCGACTGGGCCTCGGTGGACGAGGACGGGTACTGGTACCTGCACGGACGTTCCGACGACACGCTCAACATCGCGGGCAAGCGGATCGGGCCCGCCGAGCTGGAGTCGGCCGCGGTCGGCCATCCCGCCGTCGCCGAGGCGGCCGCGATCGGCGTCCCGCACGAGGTGAAGGGCGAGGTGGCGTGGCTCTTCTGCGTCCTCCGCCCGGGGGCGAAGGCGAGGGAGGAGGAGGTGGCAGCCGCGGTCGCGTCCGAGCTCGGCAAGGCCTTCCGGCCGGAGCGCGTCGTCTTCGTGCCCGCGCTGCCGAAGACACGGTCGGCGAAGGTCGTCCGGCGCGCCGTGCGGGCGGCGGCGCTCGGCCGGGATCCGGGCGACCTCTCCACGCTCGAGAACCCCGAGGCGCTCGAGGAGATCGCGCGTGCGCTCTGACAGCCTGCGCGGCGTTGCGCTCGTCACGGGCGGCGGCCGCGGGATCGGCCGCCTGATCGCGCGCGAGCTGACGCACGCGGGCATGCAGGTTGCGGTGAGCGGACGGACGGCCGAGCAGGTCGAGGCGACGGCGCGGGAGATCGGCGGTCTCGGCCTCACCGGGGACGTGTCGAGACGCGAGGACGTCGAGCGCTGGGTCGCCGAGACGGAGCGGGAGCTGGGCCCGATCGAGCTGCTCGTGGCGAACGCGGGCATCGGCGGGCCCGACGAGCCGACGTGGGAGGCCGACCCGGCGCGGTGGTGGAGGACGTTCGAGGTCAACGTCCTCGGTGTCCACCTGAGCTGCCGGGCCGTGATCCCGGGGATGCTCGGGCGCGGTCGGGGACGGATCGTGATCACCGGCAGCGGCGCCGCATATCTCCCCGGCTCGCGGAGCACGGCCTACCCGGCAAGCAAGGCGGCTGCCTGGCGCTACGGCGAGACGCTCGCGCGGGAGCTCGAGGGCCGCGTCCCGGTCTTCGTGATCAGCCCTGGGCTCGTCCGCACCGACATGACCGAGGGGCGCTTCCCCGAGGACGCGCCGTGGACGCCGCCGGAGCTGGCGCCGAGGCTCGTACGCGTGCTCGCCTCCGGCCGCGCAGACGCGCTCGCCGGCCGCTACCTGCACGCCGAGCACGACGACATCGAGGACCTCATCCGGCGCGCGGACGAGATCCTCGCCGAGGACCTGAACGCGATCCGCCTGCGACGCTGACGTCCCGTCGGCTGAACGACGCAGCCGCGTACCCTGCCCGCCGTGCCGGTCGTCGTCTGCCCCGGGCAGCACGCACCGGTCCCTCGGCCTGGACGGGCGACGAGAACGGCCAGCGCTGACTCGGCCCTGACTCCGCACGAGACGGTGCGACCAGGCGCCTCGACGCCAAGTGACACTTTGTCACTTGGTGAAGGCCCGGTCGGAGGGCTCGCCGACCACAGCAGGCGTTGCCCCGAAGCCAAGTGACAATTTGTCACTTGGCGGCAGGGCGCGAATCGGGCGAGACCCGGCGCGCGAGCGCCAGCAACTCGCCGCCCTCGGTCAGAGAAGGCGCAGCTCGATCCAGACCTGGCGCGCGAGCGCCAGCAGCTCACCGCCTCGGTCAGGGAAGGCGCGGCTCGATCCAGACCTGGCGCGCGAGCGCCAGCAGCTCGCCGTCCTCGGCCAAGAGCGCGGTGCCGGCGAAAGCCTTGCGGCCGTCCGCGCCCAGTGGCCAGGCGACGACGACACAGATCTCGCCGGCGGCGGGGACGCGCAGGACGCGCGCGGTCATGCGCCCGAGCACGACCTCCCCCCGCCCGGCCGCGCCCACCGCGTACGCGCCCGGACAGTCGATCGCCGCCCACACGAGCTCGGGTGCCGACTCGCGCACGAGCCACGGCGCCGCCTGCAGGGGCTCGCGCCCGGGGACGGCGCCGACACGGACGCCGAGCCCGTCGTCCTCCTCGCGGATCCCACACACGAAGCACTCGGCGAACACGGGGTTCCCAACCCGGACGTGGCGCGCGGCGGCCCGCTCGGCCTCCGCCGGGGAGACCGCCGGCGGCGGCTCGATCCCGACGGGCGCAGGTCGTGCTTCCGCGACGAGCGCGTCGCCGTCGAGGAGGAGCCGGCGCTCGCCCTCGCGCCGGACGGCGAGCGGGCGCTCGAGCGGCGGGGGCAGGCGCAGCGTCACCTCGACCTCCTCCGCGGAGACGAAGGTGGCCAGCCGGCCGCAGGCGTAGCCTCCGTTGGCTGAGGCGAGCGGGCCGCGGAAGCGGCGCGAGAAGCTGATCTCCACGTGCGCAGACTCTAGTTAGACTCAGGTTTGTGACTGTGAGGCGAAAACCGTGAGGCTCGCGCTCGCCCAGCTCGACACGGTCGTGGGCGACCTCACTGGGAACCGTGACCGCATCCTCGCCGCTCTCGACGAGGCCCGGGCGGCCGGCGCCGATCTCGTCCTCTTCCCCGAGCTCGCGGTCACCGGCTACCCACCCGAGGACCTGCTGCTCCGCCCCGCCTTCGTGCGCGAGGCGCGCCGCACGCTCGAGGAGGTGGCCCGGGAGACGGCCGGGCTGGTTGCGCTCGTCGGCACGCCCTGGCTCGACGTCGACCTCTGGAACGCGTGCGCCGTCTGTGCGGACGGCGAGGTGCGGGCCGTCTACCGCAAGCACTTCCTCCCCAACTACGGCGTCTTCGACGAGCACCGCTACTTCGCGGAGGGCCGCGAGCTGGTGCTGCTTCGCCTCGGCGAGGTCGCGATCGGCCCCACCATCTGCGAGGACGTCTGGCAGCCGGGGCCGCCCGCGACCGACCTCGCGCTCGCTGGAGCCCAGCTCCTCGTCAACCTCTCCGCCTCGCCCTTCCACGTGGGCAAGGCGGAGGAGCGGGAGGAGATGCTCGTCACGAGAGCGCGGGACACGAGCTCCTACCTCGCCTTCTGCAACCTCGTGGGCGGGCAGGACGAGCTCGTCTTCGACGGCCACTCCGTCGTCCTCGACGACGCCGGCGAGGTGCTCGCGCGCGCGCCCGGCTTCGTCGAGCACCTGCTCTTGGTCGACGTCGAGCCGGAGCTGGCGCTCGGCCGCCGCCTGCGCGACGTGCGCCGGCGGGAGCTGGACCGCACCCGCGAGACCTTGCCCACGGTCGAGGTGGTCGAGCTGGGCCCCGAGGGGGCCGGCTCCGGCGCCACGCCGCCCCCCGCCGCCGGGATCGCCCCCTTCGAGCCCGAGCTGGAGCAGATGCGGCTCGCGCTCACCCTCGGGCTGCGCGACTACGTGCGCAAGAACGGGTTCAGCGAGGTCGTCGTCGGCGTCTCGGGCGGCATCGACTCCGCGCTGACAGCGGCGCTCTGCGCCGAGGCACTCGGCGCCGAGCACGTCCACTGCGTGTCGATGCCTTCGCGCTTCACCTCCGAGGGCACGCGGGCAGACGCGCGCCGGGTGGCCGAGAGCCTCGGTTGCCCCTTCCTCGAGCTGCCGATCGAGCCCGTCGTGGAGGCCTTCCACGAGGTGCTGCGGGAGCCGACCGGGGGCGGGCCGGAAGGGGTCGCCGCGGAGAACCTGCAGGCCCGCGTCCGCGGGACGCTGCTCATGGCCCTCTCCAACACGTACGGCTGGCTCGTCGTCTCCACCGGGAACAAGTCGGAGCTGGCGGTGGGATACGCGACGCTGTACGGCGACATGGTCGGGGGCTTCGCCCTGCTCAAGGACGTCTTCAAGACCGACGTCTACCGGCTCGCCCGGCACTTGAACGAGCGTGCCGGCCGGGAGCTGATCCCCGCGAGCACGATCGAGCGCGCGCCGAGCGCCGAGCTCCGCCCCGACCAGCGCGACGAGGACTCCCTCCCTCCGTACGCGGCGCTCGACCCGGTGCTCGAGGCCTACGTCGAGCTCGACCGCTCACGGGAGGAGCTGCTGGCCCACTTCGACCCGGAGGTCGTCGAGCGGGCAGTCGCCCTCGTCGACCGAGCCGAGTACAAGCGCCGCCAAGCCCCGCCGGGGGTGAAGCTGCGCCCGAAGGCGTTCGGCCGCGACCGCCGCACGCCCATCACCAACCGCTGGCGAGGTTGACGCGGACATCCGTAAGTGGTAACTTACGGTAAGTTATGGCTAACGCTCATCCCCTGGATGCGCTCGGCGATCCGACGCGGCGGGAGGTGTTCGAGCTCCTCGCCCCCGGGCCCCGCTCGGTCGGGGAGCTGGCGGCGCAGCTCCCCGTGTCGAGACCTGCCGTCTCACAGCACCTGCGCATCCTCGAGCGCGCCGGCCTCGTCACTCACCGCCGGCAGGGGACGAGGCACCTGTACGAGGTCGACCGGGCGGGCGTCGCCGCGCTGCGCGCCTGGGTCGACGGGTTCTGGGACGAGGCCCTCGCCCGCTTCGCGGAGGCGGCCCAGGCGAAAGGAGGAAGCGCGTGAACGAGACGCTCGCTGTCGAGGTCATCCGCAAGACGGTGACCGTGGACTGCGCACTCGAGGAGGCGTTCCGCATCTTCACAACCGAGGTCGGGAGCTGGTGGCCGACGGAGACGTACTCGATCCACGGAGACGAGGTGCGGGAGGTCGTGTTCGAGGAGCGCGCTGGAGGGCAGGTGTACGAGGTTTCCGAGGGCGGCGAGAAGGCCCGCTGGGCGACGGTTGTCGCCTGGGAGCCCCCGACTCGCGTCGTCCTCTCGTGGGAGGTGAGCCCGAAGACGCTCGGAACGGAGGTCGAAGTCCGCTTCACCCGCGACGGCCAGGGCACGCGCGTCGACCTCGAGCACCGCGGTTGGGAGAGCGTGGCTGACGCCACCGAACGCGCGGGCTACGAGTCGGGCTGGGACATCGTCCTCGGACGGTACGTCGAGCACACGGGTTGACGGTCGACCCCACGGGTCCGACGTCGACTCCGCTCTACAGGCCCACGTCGACGGGCTCGGCGGGCGGCCCGTGCCAAAGCAGCTCGCGCAGGAGCTGGGGAAGGCGGCGAGGGGCGAACGAGGCCTCCGCCGCCTCCAGCTCGGCGAGCGTCCACCAGCGCAGCGCGCTCATCCCCTCCTCCCGCAGCTCCTCCCAGCTCAGGCGGGGCGCGGGCTCGAAGGAGCGCGTGCGGACGACGTAGTACGTCTCCGTCTGGCCGTCCCAGCGGCCGCCGCCCAGCGGCACGTGATGCGTCCGCGTCCACACGAGCGGACCGAGCTCGAAGCCGTCGAGGCCTGCCTCCTCGGCGAGCTCGCGCCGGAGCGCGCGCTCGTCGCTCTCGTCCGGCTCGATCCCGCCGCCGGGCGCGGCCCAGACGACGCGATCCCCGAAGTCGAAGCGGACGAGGAGGACACGCTCGGCACCGTCGAGGACGATCGCCCGGACGGCCCGGCGGAGGCGCCGCTCAGCCATCGACGAGGTCCTTCAGCGCCCGGAACCAGCGCAGTCGCTCCTCCCAGGGCACGGCCGCGTTCGCGGGAGACGTGGACGGAAGGACGAAGAGCGCGGTCTCCCCGAGCCTCCGCTCTTGGAGGCCGTGCTCCGGCCGCTCGCCGAAGACGCCCTGGTAGGCGGCCTTGCCCACGAAGGCGATGATCCGCGGCCGCAGCCTCCGCGCGAGCTCCTCGAGCCGCTCGGCGGCGCCCGCGAAGTCCGCCTTGCGCAGCTCGCCGGAGCCGCGGGTCGTGCGCCGCGCCGCGTTGGTGAGCCCGACCCCCAGCTCGAGCAGGGCGTGCTGCTCCTCCGGCCGGAAGACGCGGGGGGTGAAGCCGGCCGCGTGCAGCAGCCGCCAGAAGTCGTTGCGCGGGTTGGCGAAGTGCGCGCCCGCCGCGGCGCTCATCCGCCCCGGGTTGATCCCGCAGAAGACGACCCGCACCCCGGGCCCGAGCACGTCGGGGACGGCACCCTCGGACGCCTTCACCGGACGAGCTCGAGCACCTGCGGGATCGCGCTGATGCGGAGCCCGGGCCAGTCGCGCAGCCCGTCCCAGACGGGCTCGGCCCCCCCATGGTGGACGAGCACGGGGGTCATGCCCACGCGCGCGGCGCCGCGGAGCTCGTCGTTGGCCCCGTCGCCCACGAAGAGGCAGCCCTCCGGCTCCACGTCCAGCCGCTCGCAGGCCAGCTCGTAGATCCGCGGGTCGGGCTTGAGCAGGCCGCTCGTCGCCGAGAAGACGGCGGCGTCGAACAGGCCCGCGAAGGGCGACTCCTCCCAGACGAGCGCCACCTCCTCGGTGCAGTTGGAGACGAGGCCGGTCCTCATCCCCCGCCGCCGCAGCTCCCGCAGCGTGGAGACCGCGCCCTCGACCGGCACGAGCGCCCGGCGCGTGATCTCGAGCCGGCGCTGGAGGATGCCATCGACCTCCCCCTCGATCCCGAGCCGCTCGTACAGGGCCGCGAGCGCGTGCGCGATCGGTCCAGCCTCCCGCAGCGGGTACAGGTCGGGGTCGAGCCAGGCCTCGTCCAAGCGGTCGGCGGGGACGCCGACCGCGTCCGACCAGGCACGCCGCAGCTCGGCCGACTCCTCTTCGGGCCAGACGGCGAGCGTCTGCCAGAGATCGAAGACAACCGCTCGGATCACCCGCGAATCGTGCCTGGTCGCGCGACCGTCAGGCCGCTTCGGCGTCGCGGCCGTCGAGGCGCAGCTCGAGCAGCCGGCGCAGCCGCTCGCCCGCCTCCGAGGGATCCGTGCGGGGATCCGGCTCCCGCCGGAGCACCTTCACCGTGTCCTCGCTCCAGCGCCAGCCGTAGCAGCGCTCGTAGCACTCCGCCTCGCTGAGCGTCCGGAGCCGCTCCATGCCCCCGCACCCTAAGCGACGCTGCGGACGGCGTAGGTAGGCTCGAGCCCGTGGCCACCCGCCCGCGCGTGCTCGAGTTCGACGTCACCGTGGACGAGCACCGCGTCGCGCGCAGCGGGCTCGGCGGCAGCCCCCTCCCACGCGAGGCCGAGTGGTGGGCCGAGCACCTCGTGCTCGCTGGGCTCGTGCGCTGCACGCTCGCGAGCCTCGACCACGCGGCCAGACGCACGGGCGCAAACTGCGTCGCCTCCGGCGCAGCCCACGGGGTGGTCACGAAGCGCGAGCAGGACGGCCTGTACGCCTTCGTCGAGATCGAGGCCACGCTGGAGGCGCAGCTCGCGCCCGCCCCGGGGCCGGACACCCTGGCAGAGCTCCTCGCCCGGGCCGAGCGCGGCTGCTTCGTCGGGAACTCGCTCTCGCCCAAGCCCCGCTACCGCTGGATCGTGAACGGAGAGGAGATCGCATGAGCACAGTCGCCTTGGACGTCGCCGCGGTGCGCGCGCGCTTCTCGGCGCTCGACCGTCCTCTCGCCTTCTTCGACGGGCCGGGCGGGACGCAGTGCCCGGACGAGGTGATCGACGCGATCGCCGACTACCTGCGGCGCTCGAACGCGAACGTGGGCGCCCCCTACGAGACTTCGCGCCGCACCGACGCGCTCGTCGAGCGGGCGCGGGAGCGCGCCGCTTCCTTCCTCGGCTGCACGAGCGAGGAGGTCGCCTTCGGTCCGAGCATGACCGCGCTCAACTTCCTCCTCACACGCGCCTTCGCGCGGACGTTGCGCGCCGGCGACGAGGTGGTCGTCACCGCCCTCGACCACGACGCCAACGTGTCCCCGTGGCTCGAGCTGGCGCACGACCTCGGGATCGTGGTGCGGGTCGCAGGGGTCACCGACGAGCTCCAGCTCGACTACGACGACCTGGCCGCGAAGCTCTCCGAGCGGACGCGCGCGGTCGCCTTCCCCGTCGCCGCGAACTCGGTGGGCACGGCGCCCGACGTGCGCCGGATCGTCGAGCTGGCCCACGAGGCGGGCGCGCTCGCCTGGGCGGACGCCGTCCACTACGGCCCGCACGGGCCGATCGACGTCGCCTCCTGGGACGTGGACGTGCTCATCTGCTCGCCGTACAAGTTCTTCGGCCCCCACCTCGGGCTCGCCTTCGGCAAGCGCGACCTGATCGGCTCCTGGCGGCCGTACAAGGTGCGCCCGGCGGCGGACGAGCCCGTCGGCCACCGCTACGAGCTGGGCACGCTTCCGCACGAGCTGCTCGCCGGGTTCGTGGCGGCGGTCGACTACGTCCACTCGCTCGGCTGGGAGGCGATCACCGGGCACGAGCGGGCGCTCGGCGAGCGCTTCCTGGCCGGGCTCCCAGAGGGGGTCGAGCTGTACGGGCTGCCGACCATGGAGGGCCGCGTCCCCACCTTCTGCTTCAACCTCCCTGGACGTTCGCCCGAGGAGGTCGCCGTCCGCCTCGCCGAGCGCGACCTCGCCGTCTGGCACGGCAACTACTACGCGCTGGAGACGATGCGCCACCTGGGGCTCGAGGAGGGCGCGGTGCGCGCGGGCATCGTCCACTACAACACGGCCGAAGAGGTCGACCGCCTGCTCGCCGCGCTCGCAGAGCTCGTGTGACGTAGCCGGACGCTCGAGCGGGCTGGAGTCAGACCCGTGGGTCTGGCTCCACGACAACGCTCGCGGGAGATGCGTCACTCGGCGGCTCGCGAAGATCGGGTGATCGCGGCCAAGTGACAAAGTGTCACTTGGCCCGCCTGATCCTCGTGTAGCTCACCGGAGCGGGACGGCCGCACCGCCTCCGGCCAAGTGACAAAGTGTCACTTGGCCCGCGGGCCGCAGCTTGTACCGTTGCCGGGAGTGGCCGAGAAGGATCCCTCGAGAGCGCCGTCGCCGGGAGCGCCCTCCCCGCAAGCGCCCTCCCCGCAAGCGCCCTCCCCGCAAGCGCCCTCCTCCGGAACGCTGCTCTCGCAGAAGCTCGGTGCGAAGCCCGGCACCGGCGTCGTCGTCTTCTTCACGACCTCTCGCGAGGAGCTCGAGCGACGGTTCGAGACGCTGAAGGCGGCGCTCGGTCCGGCCGACGGGCTCTGGGTCGCCTGGCCGAAGAAGGCCGCGCGCATCGAGGGCGACCTGACCTTCGAGGTGGTGCAGGGGATCGGCCTCGCGCACGGCCTCGTCGACAACAAGTCCTGCGCGATCGACGAGCGCTGGCAGGCGCTGCGCTTCGTCTACCGCCTGGAGGACCGGCCTCAGCGGTAGGAGCGCCGAGCCCGGTCCCAGGGCTCCTCGTCCCAGCGGATCAGGTCCGGATCGACGCCCCGCGCCTCCGCGAGGTCGCAGGCGAGCCGCTGGAAGCGGACGACGTCGACGACGGGGTGGCTCGTGGGAACGAGCGCCGCCTCGCAGCCGAGCTCGGCGAGCGCCCGCATGACATCGCGGGCGCGCTCGGCGGCTCGCCCCTCGCCCTCGAGCACGAAGCAGCGAACGGAGGGGTCGACCGCCGCGAGGTGGCCGTGCAGGAGCTGCTCGGTGTGGTGCGCCTCGGCGGCCACATGCGCCCCCTCGCGGAGCTTGAGCACGGCCTCGAGCACGGTGGGCGTGTCGCGGCCGGCGCCGGCGACGAGGAAGCGCTCGTGCGGAGAGGCGGGAAGCGGCGGCACAGCCAGCTCGCGCTCGACCGCCTCCGCCAGCTCGCTCACGTCCTCGCCCCGCAGCGCCCTCCCGGCGGCGACCGCGCACGTGTAGCTGGCCGTGTGGCAGTAGCTCCGCTCGAGCGCCGGCGTGGCGACGACGACGTGGTCGACCGCCTGGGCGAGCGGGCTCTCCGGCGCCCCGGTGACGAGCCAGGTCTCACCGGCGAAGCCCGCCACCGCCTCGCGCGTGAGCGTCGTCTCTCCCTCATGGCTGATCGCGACGAGGACGTCGGCCGGTGGCCCCTCGCCGAGCACGAGCTCGAGCGCCTGCGCCGCCGGCCCACAGGCGAGCGCGGCGTGGAAGGAGGTCCCGCAGCCGGTGAAGAGGACGGAGGCACCGGCAGGCAGACGTCTGTCTCCGACCCGGTCCGGCACCTGGCGCAGCCAGGCGGGCTGCGCGGCGATCGCCTCTCGGGTCAGCTGGCCCGGCACAGGATGCTCTCTATACCATCGCGCGCGTGCCCGTCTTCTCCAAGACAACGCTCGCCAACGGCATCCGCGTGGTGACGGCACCGATGCCGCAGGTCGGCTCGGTCGCCTGCTTCCTCATGCTCGCGGCCGGCTCCCGCTACGAGACCCCCGAGGCGAAGGGGATCGCGCACTTCGCCGAGCACATGTTCTTCAAGGGCACCGAGCGCCGGCCGACGGCCCGCGTGCTCTCGGCCGAGATCGACGCCATCGGCGGCGAGTTCAACGCCTTCACGGGCAAGGAGCTCACCGGTTACTACGTGAAGTGCGGCGCCGAGACGCGCGACGTCGCGCTCGACGTGCTCGCCGACATGCTTTTGCGCTCCCGCTTCGACCCCGAGGAGATCGAGAAGGAGAAGGGCGTCATCCTCGAGGAGATGAACGTCTACCTGGACACGCCTCAGCGCTACGTGGGCTCGGTCTACGACCGGCTCCTCTACGACGACCACCCGCTCGGCTGGGACATCCTCGGGACGAAGGAGACGATCGAGGGCGCCTCGCGGGAGACGTTCCGCACCTACCTCGACACCTGGTACCGACCGGAGCGGCTCGTGGTCGGCGTCGCCGGGCGGATCGGAGACGGCCTGCTCGAGCGCCTCGAGGAGCTGCTCGGCGAGCTCGAGCCGCGGGAGACCGGCGCGCCGCGGCCGGTCGAGGTCCCGCCCGACGGCTCGCCCGTCCTCCTGCACCCGAAGTCCTCCGAGCAGGCGCATCTCGTGCTCGGCGTGCGCGGCTACCCGCTCCGGCACCCCGACCGCTACGCGCTCCAGCTCCTCACCGTCGTCCTCGGCGGCGGCATGTCCTCGCGGCTCTTCACCGAGGTGCGCGAGCGGCGCGGGCTCGCGTACTACGTGCATGCGGGCAGCGCCGCCTACACCGACACGGGAACGGTGTACGCGAGCGCGGGCGTGGACGTCGACCGTGTGGACGAGGCGATCACCACCATCCTCGCGGAGCTGCGCACGATCGCGGCCGAGCCCGTCCCCGCAGACGAGCTGGAGAAGGCCCGTGGCTACGCGAAGGGACGCTTCGTGCTCCGGCTGGAGAGCCCGCAGGGGACGATCCAGTACGGCCTGCGGCGCGAGGTGCTCGAGGGCGAGATCGAGGAGCCGGACGAGGTCCTGCGCCAGCTCGACGCCGTCACCGCCGAGGACGTGCAGCGCGTCGCGCGCGACCTCCTCGAGGGGAAGCGGTTGTACCTCGCGCTCGTGGGCCCGTTCGACGACCCCGAGCGCTTCGAGCGCCTGCTCGCGGCGTAACGCGGACCCGCGTCAGCGACTCGCCCGAAAGAGCCATGTCGCTACAAGCCAGGTGCTCGATGTAGCTACAATGAGCCGCGTGGAGGTCGGGATCCGGGAGCTGCGAGCGCACCTGAGCCGGTACCTCGATCGGGTTCGAGAGGGCGACGAGATCGTCGTCACGGACCGCGGCAAGCCGATCGCGCAGATCCTCCCGATGAACGGACAGCGCAAGATCGACCGGCTGATCGCCGCCGGGCTCGTAACGCCCGCGCCGCGGAAGGAGCCGCGGCCGCTTCCGAAGCCGATCAAGATCGAGGGCGGCATCAGCGACCTCATCGACGAGCAGCGGCGCTGATCGCCTATTTCGACACCTCGGCGTTCGCAAAGCTCGTGATCGACGAGCCCGGCTCGGATCACGCACGCACTGCATGGAGAGCAGCGGATCAGAGGGTCTCGTCACACCTGTTGTACGTCGAGGCTCGGGCGGCGGTGGCGAGGGCGGAGCGGTCGGGCCGGGCAACGCGCCGGCAGGCTGCACTCGTGCGAGCACTGGTGGACGATCTCTGGCAGGACGTCACTCGCATCGATCCCGACGAGGCTGTGGTCGAGAAGGCCGCCGAGCTATGCGATCGGTACGGCCTGCGCGCCTACGACGCCGTACACCTCGCATCCTGCGAGAGCCTGGATGACGACGGAGTGGTGCTCGTCGCAGCAGACGGCGATCTGCTCTCCGCGGCGCGCAGCCAGCGCCTCGCGACGTTGCAGGTACCCAGCTGAACGGGCGCGCCGGCGGTCGGCAAGCCGACCGTCCCGACCGCTCCTCCGCCGCGCTGCGCTCCCTCGGCCGACAGGGCGTCGCCAAGGCTCCTCCGGGCTGCGACCTGCTGGACGAGGTCGTCATCGATATCGTCGCCGCATGCCTCGCAGGAGGAAGTTGCTGGGCGATGCGCCGAAGCGTCGTTGGCGTGAATACCGGACAGCGGCAGGCAAGAGCCCGGTTGAGGAGTTCCTCGAGCGGCTGGCTGACGACGACGCCGCCGAGATCTACGCCGGAATGGCCGAGGTTCGAAAGCACGGCCTGAGTGCTGCCAAGCACCTTGGAGATGAGATCTGGGAGATCAAAGCCCAGGGCAGGCATGAGAGCTTTCGCGTCCTCTTCGCACCCGAGGGTGAGCATGGTCAGGTCTTGCTTGCGCTCGTCGGCTTCTCGAAGAAGACACGGAAGACGCCGCCTGACCTGATCCGGCTCGCCAAACGCCGCCTCCGCGACTGGCGCTCTCGGGGCCGCGCGAGCGGGCGATAGCCATGAGCTCGACCTCTCCTATACTCCATGTGGTATAGGAGCAGAGAAGGAGCGATGACAGACTTTCTCGACCAGCAGATCGCGAAGCGGACGAAGCGGAACCCGGAGTTCCCGGCTCTCTTCGAGGCGGCCCTCGAGCGGCGCGAGATCGGTCGCCTGCTCGCCGAGGCACGCGAGGCGGCAGGAAAGACGCAGGTCGCGCTCGCCAAGGAGATCGGAACTTCCCAGTCGCAGGTCGCCCGGATCGAGACGGGAAGCCGCGACGTCAGACTCTCGACGCTCACGAGCTACGCAGCCGCGCTCGGCCTCGAGCTCGTGATCCAGGCGAGAGAGGCTCGACGGGCTCGTCCCCACAAACCCGCCGTCTCTGGCGCCTCTCGCTGACTGGCCGAGGCCTGAGCGAGCCGGATCAGCCTCCCGGCGTCGAGACCGCCGCGGCGGCGCCACTTCAGCGGCGGCAGGAGGACGGCTCTGCGCGACCCCCGAGGCACGGTCGGTGCGGGTCGGAGGCGATCACTCGATCGACCCGGCCGGGCCGGAGGTGCGCGCCTTCGTCTGCGAGATCCTCGAGAGCCTCACGCAGACGTAGACTCCGCGCCCGTGGCGGGCGAGCGGGAGCTCCTGCGGCGCACGGCGGAGATCGCGGCCGACTACCTCGAGTCGCTCGGCGAGCGGCCCGTCTTCCCCGCGGCGCCGGTCGAGGAGCTGGCGGCCGCGCTCGCCGGGCCGCTCCCGGAGGAGCCGGCCGACCCGCTCGAGGTCGTCGAGGCGCTCGCGCGGGCGGTCGAGCCCGGAGTGGTCGCGACCGCCGGGCCGCGCTACTTCGGCTACGTGACCGGAGGCGCGCTGCCCGCGACGGTGGCGGCCGACTGGCTCACCGCCGTCTGGGACCAGTGCGCCGGGCTCGGCGTCCTCGGCCCCTCGGCCGCGGTGGTCGAGGAGGTCGTCGGCGACTGGCTGAAGGAGCTGCTCGGGCTCCCCGCCGGCGCTTCCTTCGCCCTCACCACCGGCTGCCAGATGGCGCACGTGACCGCGCTCGCGGCGGCGCGGCAGGAGGTGCTCGCGCGGGCCGGCTGGGACGTGCGGGAGCGCGGGCTGGCCGGGTCGCCGCCCATCGCCGTGGTGGTCGGGCGCCGGCGGCACGTCACCGTCGACCGCGCGCTGCGCCTGCTCGGGATCGGCGCCGCGCAGCTCGTGATCGTCCCCGACGACGGCCGCGGCCGGATGGACGCCGCGGGGCTGCGCGGGGCGCTCGCCGGCCGGGAGGGGCCGACGATCGTCTGCGCCCAAGCCGGGGAGGTCAACACCGGCGCCTACGACCCGCTCCAGGAGATCGCCGAGGCCACGCACGAGGCGGAGGCGTGGCTGCACGTGGACGGCGCCTTCGGCCTCTGGGCGGCCGCGAGCCCGCGCCTGCGGCACCTCCTCGCCGGCGCCGAGCGCGCCGACTCGTGGGCGAGCGACGCGCACAAGTGGCTCAACGTCCCCTACGACTGCGGGCTCGTCTTCTGCGCCCACCCCGCCGCGCACCACGCCGCCATGACCATGCACGCGGCCTACTTCGAGGGCCAGGGCAGGTGGCTCCGCGACGCCGTCGACTGGACGCCCGAGTCCTCCCGCCGCGCCCGCGCCTTCACCGTCTACGCCGCGCTCCGCTCGCTCGGCCGCCGTGGCGTCGCCGAGCTCGTCGAGCGCTGCTGCGACCTGGCGCAGCGCTTCGCCGCCGGCGTCTCCGCGCTTCCGGGCTGCGAGCTCTTGAACGAGGTCGTCATCAACCAGGTGCTCTTCCGCTTCGCCGACGACGAGACGACGAGCGCCGTGCTCGCGCGCGTGCAGGGAAGCGGCGAGGCCTGGATGGGCGGCACCGAGTGGGACGGCCGGGCCGCGATTCGCGTGTCCGTCTCGGGCTGGCGGACGCGCGAGCCGGACATCGACCGCACCGTGGCCGCCTTCGAGCGCGCGCTCGCCGCCGTCTCCGGCTCCGGCTGAGCGGACCGCGGCAGGCCTTCGCTCAGGCAACACTCGAGTCCTTCCCGGCGCCGCAAGCGGCCTCGTGCGCCGCAGCATGTCCAGCGGCGAGGCCAGGTCGTAGATCTCGCGCTCGTGCCCTGACGACTGTCGGGGTGCTACTCGGATTCCTCGTCGACTTCGATCTCCTCAGTTACTCCGAGCTCGCGGAGGTGCTGTCTGATCTCGTCGGCGCGCTCGGCGTACAAGCCGCCGGGAGGCTTCGCCTCGAACTCCACCTCCAGCTCGAGGCCTCCGTCTGAAACCAACCGTGACAGCACCTTGGTGTAGAAGGTCGTCCACTTCTGCGGCGGGATACGACCCCGCCAGCGGATGGCAGCGACCTTCTCCCCCGTGAAGAGCGGCACGGCCTCCCCGCCAGACGGGGCTGCACCGGCTGGAGCCTCTGCGGTCGCCGCCGGCGCCGGCACGGGCGCCTCGACGCTCGGACCTGCCTCCTGGAGCTGCCGAGCGAGCTCCTCGGGGACGAGCACGACCTCCTCCGAGAAGTCGACGTCCGCCGGATCGAGCTCGTCGCCGAAGACGATCCGCACGTACTCGCCGCTGCGCTTGATCGCGTAGCCGAAGAGGCGCTCGCGAACCCCTCGCGCGATCGTCTCCTTGAGCGCGTCGGCGCGCGTCACCCGCGGGAAGAGCGGCGAGGCGTAAACGGCATCGCGGAACGCCTTCGTGCTCCACTCCTCGAGGCCCTTCGGCCAGCTCTGGATCACCTTGCCGGGGGCGAGCGCGTCCGTCAGCTCGTCCCGCTGCCGAAGCCGGGCCTGGACGAGCGCCATCATCGACTCGGCCGCACTGGAGTGGAGAAGACCCAGGTCCTCCTCGACGAGACCTCCGTCGGCGCCCAGGAAGGCGAGCCGGTGGTAGGCGCGCCAGACCGCCTCCTGGAGATCGCGCTCGGCCCGCTTCTGCTGCTCGGCGAGCTGTCGCGGCCCTTCGTCGCCAAGCTCGAGCGAGGGCGCCTCATCGGCGAGCGTCTTCCAGGCGAGCGCGCGCCGGGCCGCCTCGAGCAGCGCCCCGCTGGCGTCGGGCAGGCAGAAGACGAGCGCGTTCTTGAACACGCGCGCGCTTCCGCCCTTCTCCTCGAGCGCGCGCCGGACGAACGTCCTTCCCTCCTCGCCGACTCCTCGCACGGGATCCAGGTAGACGAGCTGGAGCGCCGGCAGGTCGGGGATCGCGGCCGTGTCCTCGGGGAACGGACACAGCTCGAAGGGGGCGGCGACGCCACGCTTGGAGGAGAAGACCTTGCGGATCGCCGTCCGCGCCTCCTCCTCCACGTCGTGCGCATCGAGCGCAGCCCGCCGGTCGGCGAGCAGCTTGTTCAAGTTCGGCCGGATCGAGAAGCGGTAGCGGTTGCCTTCGAAGCCCAGGTAGTAGCAGGCGTCCTGGAGCGCCTCGAGCGCGGTCTCGACGTAACCGATGTCGAGGTCGGGCTCCCCGACGGCGAGACGCAGCTCGGGCACCGTCGCCTCCTGCCGCTGCTGCCCCCCGCTCGACTCGAAGAAGAGCGCGCTTGCGACCTTCCGATGGAGTCGCAGCCGGCGTAGCGTGTCGGAGGCATCGGCGTCGAGCCGCACCGCGTGCGCCTCCTCGCCGGCGATGTCGGCGAGGATCGCCGCCTGTAGGCGCTCCTCGCCGAGCTGGTCGAGCACCGAGGCCCGAAAGAACTGATCCTCGAGCGGCGCCGTCCCGAGCGCAATCAGGGGGTCGGCGTGGGCGCCCTTGAACCCGTCCTCGTAGGCGTCCGCCACCCACTGGGCGAGCAGGCGCAAGATCCCGCGCGTCCGCTGGAAGGAGTGGAGCGTCTGCCACTTGCGCTCGAAGACCGAGAGCACGGTGGGGTGGAAGGGGTAGGTCGCCTCGAACGTCTCCTGGGCGCGGTCGAGCGGGAACCAGACGGGAAGCTGCTCGCGGTGCTCCTGCACCCAGCGGGCGTAGGCGCGCGCCGTCTTGCGAACGTCCTCCGCCGAGCCGACCGAGTCGAACAGGCGCCGGCGCACGATCTCCGGGATCTCCAGGTCTCGGGCGAGCAGGTACGGCTCGGCGACGCGCGTCGTCGCCTTCGCGAGCCGGTTGAAGTCCTGCTCGTCCTCCGCCGACATCTCCTCCTCCGACTTCGGCAGCGAGACGACGACGACCAGCCGCTCGCGCCCGTCGGCGAACCCGGTCAGCTCGCGGACGAACTCGTAGAACTGCGAGGCGAGCGTCGAGTCGCCCACCTTCACCGCCCGCGCCTTGGTGACGAAGGCCATCGTCTCGTCCATGAGGATGAG
>DATMAP010000198.1:0-2444 GCA_035559835.1 Gaiellaceae bacterium | reverse complement strand
GGCTCGCGTGCCGGCGGAGGTCGTCGTAGCCCCGCGTACCCGCCGGCTCGGGCACGAGTGCCAGCATGCCGCCGCGCGTCTCGAGCTTCAGCACCGGCTCGGAGGCATCGTGGAGGTCGAGCGGCTTGCCGTCGACACGGCGCGCGTCCAGGTCTGTGAGCGCTCGCTGGAGCCGGGCAAGGTTGTCCTCGCGCATGGAGGGCGTGACGTCGAGGGCGTCTGTCACCTCCCCGGTCCCGTGAACGACGCGGGCGAAGGCGCCGATGACGACGAAGCTCACCTGCTGGCGCTGGAGCGCGGCGAGGAGCTCGTAGGGATCGAACGAGGAAGCCCGCTTCGCCACGATCCTCCCCTCAGCGCCTCTTACGTCCACGCGCCGACCCGATCTCCTCGAGCATGTGCTCGACCCGCTCGCTCGGGGTCTGCATGAGCGAGCCGCCGAGCTCCTCGTCTCGGCTCGTGTCGACCGGGACGAGGACGAGGGGCAGGTCGAAGCCGCAGGCGTGGATGCAGGCGAGCAGGCTCTCGATCGGAGGCGAGATGAGCCCCTGCTCCCAGCGCGCGATGACCGAGCGCTCGCGGCCGGTTCGCTCCGAGAGCTCGGTCTGGGTGAGGCCCGCCCGCAGGCGCGCCTCGCGGATCAACTCGCCCCCGCGCACGGCGCCAATCTACTACGCCGTGGGCGCTCGCTACACTCTTTTGCAATCTGACTCGTTTTTGCTACAGTAGCTCTTTACGCAGCGAGACGAACGGAGTCGCTCGTGGAATCGATGCTGACCGCCCGCGAAGTGGCCGAGCTGTTTGGGGTGCACGAGAACTGGGTCTACGACCACGCCGCGCGCGGTGACCTGCCCAGCTACAAGATCGGCGGCACGCGCCGCTTCGATCGCGGCGAGATCCGCGGCTACATCGCCGAGCATCGTGAGGTCGAGCGCAAGCAGCCAGAGCGCCGGCCCGCCAAGGCGAAGAAGCCCCGCCGGCCGAAGGCGACGAGGCGACCGGACGACCCGCAGCCTAGGCTGTTCGAGTAGCGATGGCGCACGTCGAGACGTACCGACTGCGGGACGGGAGCAAGCGTTACCGCGCCCGTTGGGTCGATGTCGACGGCCGCGCGCGCTCACGCTCGTTCGTGCTCAAGAAGGACGCCGACCGTTTCGTTCTCGAGCAGCAGCGCCGTGTGTCCCTCGGTGCGCTCTACCAGGCGCCGCCGGAGACGCTCAGCCAGTTCGTCGCCGGCTGGCTCGATCGGTACGCGCTGCGCGTCCGCCCCTCGACGCTCGCGCGTGTACGCCAAGTCCTGCCGCACCTCGACGTCTTCGCACGTGTCGCGCTCGACGAGATCCGTCCGGCCGCGGTCGAGGACCATGTCGCAGCGCTCGCACGCCGCGCGCCTCGCCAGGCCGAGCTCGCGCTTCGGGTGCTCAAGCAGGTGCTCGCGAACGCCAAGGAGCGCGGACACCTCGTCGATGAGGGCGTCTTCCGCATCAACGCGCCGAGGCGCGATCAGCCGGAGATGCGCTTCCTCGGCTGGGACGAGGTCGAGGAGCTCGCAGCCAACACCGTCGCTCCGTACGGCAACCTCGTCCAGCTGGCTGCGCTGACCGGTCTGCGCCAGGGCGAGCTGTTCGCACTGCGCGACCGCAGCGTCGACCTCGCCGCGATGACCATCCAGGTCGAGCACGGCGTCTACCGAGGCGAGCTCGTGCCGGTGAAGACGCGCGCGTCGCGCCGGCGCGTCGACCTCTCGAGCACCGCCGCTCACGTCCTACGCCGCCAGCTGCTCGCACGGAAGCCGAACGAGCGCGGTCTCGTTTTTCCCTCGCCGCACGGCGAGCTGCTCAACGACGACAACTTCCGCCACCGCGTCTTCGCGCCCGCCGTCCGCCGCACCAAGCTCACCGGCTTCCGCTTCCACGACCTCCGCCACACCTACGCGGCGCTGATGATCGCGGCCGGCGCGCACCCGAAGTACCTCCAGGCGCAGATGGGGCACTCGTCGATCCGCGTCACGCTCGACCTCTACGGACACCTCTTCCCCGACGCGAATCGCGGCGTTCTCGACGCCCTCGACGCGATCACGGCCCCATCCACACCCCATCGCTCGAACGCGCCAAAGATCACGCCAAACGGAAAAGTCCCCGCGAGCGGGGACTTTCAGAGCGGGAGCGACGGGACTCGAACCCGCGACCTCCGGCGTGACAGGCCGGCGTTCTAACCAGCTGAACTACGCCCCCCGGGCCGGGTCAGTGTAGCCGGGAGGCGAGGAACCGGCGGGCGCACGGCGTACCCTCTGCGCGTGACCCGCGCGGACTGGGTGGTCGTCGCGGTCGTGGCCCTGGCCGCGCTCGTCGGGCTCGCGAACGGGCTCGTGCGCGGGGCGCTCTCGCTCGCCGGCTTCGCGCTCGGCGCCTACCTGGGAGCGCGGGTCGCGCCGGACCTGCTCA
>DATMAP010000197.1:0-18025 GCA_035559835.1 Gaiellaceae bacterium | reverse complement strand
CAGGCGGTGCTCGTCGCCGGCTGGCCGGAGACCGTGTGCGCGACGACGGTCGACCGCCAGTGCGGATCCTCCTTGCAGGCCGCGTTCAACGGGGCCGCCGCGATCCAGGCAGGGCACCTGGACCTGGTCGTCGCCGCCGGCGTGGAGCACATGACCCGCGTGCCGATGGGCTCCAACCTCGGAGAGGCCGGCTGGGGCGCGATCAACGAGAAGATCGGCGAGCGCTGGCCGATCGTCCCGCAGGGGATCTCCGCCGAGGTGATCGCGGAGGAGTGGGGGCTGACCCGCGAGGCGCTCGACGCGTACTCGTACGAGTCGCACCGGCGGGCGGTCGCTGCCATCGACGAGGGGCGGTTCGCGAACGAGATCGTTCCGATCGAGGTGGGGGCGACCGGCGCCGCCCTCCTCTTCGCGGTGGACGAGACCCCGCGCCGAGACACGTCGCTCGAGAAGATGGCGTCCCTGCAGCCTGCCTTCAAGCCGGACGGGGTGGTGACGGCCGGGAACTCGAGCTCGATCGTCGACGGCGCTGCGGCGATGCTGCTCGCAAGCGAGGACGCGCTCTCCCGGCTCGGCCTCGAGCCGCGGGCGCGCTGGGTCTCCTTCGGCCTCTCGGGGGTCGACCCGTACCGGATGCTCCACGGCAACCCCGAGGCCTGCGCGCGGGCGCTCGCCAAGGCCGGGCTCTCCTGGGACGACGTCGCCGTGATCGAGGTGAACGAGGCCTTCGCCTCCGTCGTGCTCCAGTTCCTCGCCGACACCGGGCTGCACGAGCGCTGGGAGGCGGGCGACGTGAATCCGAACGGCGGCGGCATCTCGCTCGGCCACCCGCTGGGCGCGACCGGCGCCCGGATCACCGCCACGCTCCTGAACGAGCTGGAGCGGCGGAGCGCGCGCTACGGGATCGCGACCATGTGCATCGGCCAGGGCCAGGCGATCGCGGGCGTGCTCGAGCGCCTGTAGTCGCGGGCTCCAGGAAGATCAGTCCGGCTGATCGATACACCAGCTAATGCGAGTGGTGCTGATCGCCAGCACCAGGCACGATGTGCTCGTGATCGGTTTCATCCTCATTGCTCTCCTCGTGCTTTCGGGGCCGCTCGCGGTCTTCGCCGGCGTCGACTCCCGGGTCGACGACGTGGCCCGGGGCCGGCTCGGTCGCTGATCGCCGCCCTCCGCCGCGCGCGCGGCTAGGATCGCGCCCCGTGGGCTTCTCCGCGATCCGGACGATGGGCGTCGTCGGCCTCGGCGCGATGGGCGCCGGGATCGCGCAGCTCGGCATCGAGGCGGGCTACGAGGTCGTCGGCAGGGAGGTGTCGGACGACCTCGCGGAGGCCGCGCGGGGCCGCATCGCCCACTTCCTCCAGCGCAAGGTCGAGAAGGGGCAGCTCGGAGCCGAGGAGCGCGAGGCGGCGCTCGCGCGACTCACGCTCACGACCGACCTCTCGGACCTCGCCGGCTGCGACCTCGTGATCGAGGCGATCGTCGAGGACCTCGAGGCCAAGCTCACGCTCTTCGCCGAGCTCGAGCGGATCGTGAGGCCAGACGCGCTCCTGGCCACGAACACCTCCGCGCTCTCGGTCACCGAGATCGCCGCGGCGACGTCCACCCCCGAGCGCGTGGTCGGGATGCACTTCTTCAACCCCGCCCCGCTCATGCCGCTCGTCGAGATCGTGCGGGCGGAGCTGTCCTCCGACGAGGCGGTGGAGGCGGCCTTCGCCGTCGCCGAGCGACTCGGCAAGCGGCCCATCCGCTGCCACGACACGCCCGGCTTCGTCGTCAACCGGATCCTCATCCCGCTGCTCAACGACTGCATCCGCGTGCTCGACGAGGCGCGCGTCACCCCCGAGGAGCTGGACACGGCGCTGACGGCCGGCGCCGGCTGGCCGATGGGGCCGTGTACGCTCGTCGACCTCGTCGGCATCGACGTGCACGTGCACGCCTCGGAGGCTCTCTACGCCAAGCTCCGCGAGCCGCGCATGGCGCCGCCGCCGCGCATCGTCGCGATGAAGAACGCGGGGCTTCTCGGCCGCAAGAGCGGGCGCGGCTTCTACCGCTACGACTGAGCCGGGCGCGCGAGGGCGCGGAGCACGGGCGGCGCGGCGATCGTCGTCAGCACGGACATCCCGACGATGACGGCGAAGAAGCGGTCCGAGACGGCACCCTCGGCGAGGGCGATCCCGGCGATGACGATCCCCACCTCGCCGCGGGGAACCATGCCCACGGCGACGAGCGCGGCCGCCCGCCGGCCGAGGCGGCGCGCTCCCAGCCAGGAGCCGGCGAGCTTGGTCGCCACGGCGACCGCGGTCACGGCCGCGAGCAGCCCCAGCGTCTCCCCGCTCGCGTACGCGTCGAGGTCGAGCTGCAGCCCGATGAAGGCGAAGAAGAAGGGCGGGAAGAACGCGTACAGGGGCGCCACCTCCTCCTCGATGGGGTGCTGCTCGCGCGTCTCGGCGACCATCATCCCCGCCAGGAAGGCGCCGATGATGGCGGCGAGGCCGATCTCGGCCGCGAGGGCGGCGAGCCCGAGGCAGAGGAGCACTGCGGGGAGCAGGGGCGACTCGGAGAAGCGCGGCGCGTGCAGGAGCCGCGGCCGCCGCTTCAGCAGGCGGGTGCCGCCCAGGGCGACAAAGGCGACGAACGCCATCGCGAGCACGGCGGAGACGACGAGGCTCGTGTAGTCGGCCCCGCCGGCGCCGGCAAGCCCGACCGCGACCCCGAGCACGAGCATGGCGAGGATGTCGTCCACGACCGCGGCGCCCAGGATCGTGCGGCCGGCGGGGGAGGAGACGAGGCCGAGCTCCGAGAGGACCGCCGAGGTGATGCCCACGCTCGTCGCCACGAGCGCCGCCCCGGTGAAGACGACCACAGCCCGGTCCTCGCCGGCCGCAGAGGCGAGCGCCGCGCCGCCGGCGAAGGGGAGCACGACCCCGAGCACGCCCACGAGCCCGGCGGTGCGCCCGACCTCGCGCAGGTCGTCGAGCTTCGTCTCCAGCCCCACCCAGAAGAGCAGGAAGACGGCGCCCAGCTCGGCGAACACCTCCACCGTCTCGCCGGGCTCCACCCAGCCCAGGACGGCCGGACCGACGAGCACGCCGGCCAGGATCTCGCCGACGATCGCGGGCTGGCCGATGCGCTTGAAGAGCTCGTCGCCCGCCTTCGCGGCGAGCAGGACGAGGAAGAGGTCGAGCAGGACCTCCGCCGCGCCGGCGGACGCGCCGAGGGGCAGCTAGCGCTCCCCGGCGCGCTCGAGGCGCGCGTAGCAGAGGGCGGCGATCGAGAGCATGCCCAGGAAGCGGCCCTGCTCGACCACCGGCAAGGCCTGCTCGCCTGTGTGCAGGAACCGCTCCGCCGCATGGGTCTGGCTCTCGCCGGCGTCGAGGGGCTCGACCGGACGTGCGAACTCCCGCACGGGGCGGCCGGAGGCCGAGCGTGCCCGCTCGGCGAGCGCGGGGGCGTCGTCGGGTAGGAAGGCCGTGTGGCGCACCTCGGCCAAGTAGCCAGGGAAGACCGCGCGCAGGAGATCGGCCTCGGAGAAGAGTCCCACCACCCGCTCGTCGTGGTCGAGGACGGCGAGCGCAGGGACCTGCGCCGCGAAGAGCGCGGCCGCGGCCTCGGCGAGGTCGGCCGTGTCCCGGACGGACGCGCGCACGAGGGGCAGGTCGCGGAGGGGCATCTAGAGCTGGAAGAGGAGCAGGTAGACGGTCGCGATCAGGAGCGAGACGAGCGTGACCGGGGCGCCGACGGCCAGGAAGCGCACGAAGGAGACCGGGTGGCCGGTGCGGTCGAGAATGCCGGTTGCGGCCACGTTGGCGGCCGCCGCGATCATCGTCGCGTTGCCGCCGAAGCAGGCGCCGAGCGCGAGCGCCCACCAGAGACCGTCGTCGAAGGTGCCGCCCTGGAGGCTGTCCACCACCGGGATCATCGCAGCCGTGAAGGGGATGTTGTCCACGAGCGCGGAGCCGGCGGCTGCTCCCCAGAGGACGACCATTCCCTCGGCCGTGGCCGATCCGTCGGTGAGGTCGGCGAGGCGCGAGGCGATCGCCTCGATCACGCCGCGCTCCTCGAGCCCGCCGACCATGACGAAGAGGCCGACGAAGAAGAAGAGCGTCGACCACTCCACCCGCTCGAGCGCCCGCTCCACGTCGTCGGCGGCGACGAGCAACATCACGGTCGCGCCCGTGAGGGCCACCACCGCGGGCTCCACGTGCAGAAGTGTGTGCCCGAAGAAGGCGAGGATCGTCCCCGCGAGCACCGCCAGCGTCCGCTTCAGGTGGCGCGCCCCGCGCAGGTCGCGCCCCGGCTCGAGCGCGGCGATCTCGGCCGCCCGCCCGGGCGCGACGCGGAAGCTGCGCCGGAAGACGAGCGCGAGCAAGCCGGTCGTCACGAGCAGGGAGACGAGCGCGACCGGCGCGAGGTTGACGATGAAGTCGAGGAAGGAGAGCTCCTTCCGGTGCGTGCCGATCATGATGTTCGGCGGGTCGCCGATGAGGGTCGCGGTGCCACCGATGTTCGAGGCCAGGACCTCGGTCAGGACGAGCGGGACGGGTGAGATGCGCAGCAGGTCCGCGAGCAGGAGCGTGACCGGCACCACCAGCAGGATGGCGGTGAGGTTGTCGAGGAAGGCCGAGAGCAGGCCGGTGACGCCGGCGAGCAGGAAGACGAGCGCGACCGGGTTGCCCCGAGAGAGCTGCGCGGCGCGGAGCGCGAGGTAGGTGAAGACGCCCGTCGGCTCGGTGAGGCCGACGATCACCATCATCCCGGCGAGCAGCCCGAGGGTGGCCCAGTCCACGGCCTCGATCGCCTGCTCTTGGTCGATCACCCCCAGGAGCACCATGAGCGCGGCGCCCGCGAGCGCGACCTTCGTCCGGTGCACCCACTCGAGCGCGATCAGCGCGAGCGCGGCGAGGAAGATGGCGGCGGCGAGGACGTCCATGCGAGCGGCGGGTCCGGAGAGGCGGTCCGCGGTAGGCTACCGCCCGTCCAGGCGCGAGACGGGACGCGGCGCCGTCCGGTGTCGCGCGTGGACATGGCGCTCTTCAGCGGCCTCCTCGTCGGCGGGCTCGCGCTCGCGCTCGTCGCGAGCGACGTGGCCGTCGCCTACACGCGCGCGCTCGCGGCCACGCTGGGCGCGCCCGCCTTCGTCGTCGGCGTCGTCCTGGTCGCGCTCGGCACCGACCTGCCCGAGATCGCCAACTCGGTCGCCTCGCACGTGCAGGGCGAGGGGGACGTCAACGTCGGCGACTCGGTCGGCTCCACGCTCACGCAGTACACCCTCGTGCTCGGGCTCTTTCCGCTCGTGATCGCCCTGATCGCCATCTCCCGCCGTCAGGTCGGCCTGGTCACGGTCCTCACCGCGGCGGGCCTCGTCCTGACCACGGCGCTCGTCGCGGACGGCTGGCTGGGCAGGGTGGACGGGATCGTGCTGGTCGCGGCCTGGGGCGTGGCGATGACGGTGGTCACCCGCCTCCTGCCCCAGGCGCAGCACGACGACCCGCCCTCGGTGCGCGTGCGCGGGCACCTCCCGCAGGCGGCGGTCGTCCTCGTCGCCCTCCTCGCCGTCGGAGCAGGCGCGACGGCCGCGGTGCGGGGTCTCGTCTCCCTCTCCGAGGAGCTCGGGGTGCCGGAGTTCCTGCTCGCCTTCTTCGGCGCCTCGCTGGGGACCTCGGCGCCCGAGATCGCGGTCGATCTCACCGCGCTGCGCCGGGGGGTGCCCGCGATCGCGCTCGGGGACGCGCTCGGGAGCTCGCTGATCGACTCGACCCTGTCCATCGGGGTGGGGCCGATCGTCGCCCCGGCGGCGGTCACCGCGCGCCTGGCCGTGCTGGCGAGCCTGTACACGCTGGGAGCGATCCTCGTCGTGGGCACGCTGCTCGTCGTGCGCCGGAGACACGACCGCCGCAGCGGCGCCGTCCTGATCGGGCTGTACGCGCTCTCCTACGCGGTGCTCGTCGCCGGCGAGTAGCTCCTCCGGCTACGCGGAGCCACCTTCGAAGATCCGCTCCAGCGCGGGCGCGTCGTCCGGCTGGCAGTAGACGTGGACGCGGTCGCCGGGCTCGAGGACGACGTCGTCGTCGATCGTGGCCGGGCGGCCGTCCCGGATCAGGACCCCGACCCAGGCCCGCTCGCCGAGCGGCAGCTCGCCCAGCCGGCGCCCGCTCGCGTAGGCGTCGTCGCGGACGACGAACTCGAGCACCTCGGCGAGATCGTGGTCGACCTTGCGGAACGGGATCCGCAGCCGCTCGGCGGCGAAGGGGATCGACGCCCCCTGGACGACGACCGAGAAGAGGACGACGACGAAGACGATGCCGTACAGGCGCGCGGCCCCCTCGACCTCCGCGAGCACGGCGAGGGCGCCGAGGAGGATGGGGACGGCGCCCTTCAGCCCGGCCCAAGCGACGAAGGCCCGCTCCCGCCGGCCGAGCCGCGCCGGCGCGAGCAGGGGGAGGATCGCGAGCGGGCGCGCGACGAAGGCGAGCACGAGCGCGAGCACGAGGCCGTTCTCCCAGACGCCGAGCCCGTGCAGGTCGGCGAGGCTGATCGTGAGCCCGAGCGCGACGAAGACCGCGATCTCCGCCAGCCCCGCGAGCGACTCGTGGAAGCTCTCGATCTCGCCCTTGCGAGGGGCGGCCGCATCTCCCAGCACGATGCCGGCGACGAAGGCGGCGAGGAAGCCGGAGCCGCCGATGACGGCCGCGAGCCCGTAGATGATCCCCGCCCCCGCGAGCACCCGGATGGGGTGCAGGGCCGGCCCCGTGAGGCGGACGTGACGCAGGACGGGCAGGAGCAGGAGGGCGCCGCCGGCTCCCACGACGAGCCCCAGGGCCATCTCGACGCCGAACTCCCGGGCGACGATCCAGAGGCTGGCGTCGTCCCGGCGGGCGAGCTCGATCATCCCGATCATGAGCGCGATCCCCACCGGGTCGTTCATGCCCGCCTCGCCCTCGAGGATCGTCCCCGTCCTGCCCCGGATCTCCCGCGCGCCGAAGACCGAGAAGGTGACCGCGGGGTCGGTAGGCGCGATCGCGGCGCCGACGAGGCCGGCCTCGACCCAGCCGAAGCCGAGCAGGTAGCGCGCGGCGAGGGCGACGACGCCGGCGGTGAGGAACGTCCCCGCCACCCCGAGCGCGAGGATCGGCCCGGCCGAGCGGCGGAAGCGGCGCAGGCCGATGTGCAGCCCGCCGTCGAAGAGGATGACGACGAGCGCGGCGACCGCGATCCGCTCCACCTCCCGGACGGAGAGGACGTCTTGGAGCGCGGGCACGGCCTCGGAGAGAGCCGCGGCGCCGATGAGGAAGATCGCCGCGTACGGCAGCGCGAGCCGGTCGGCGACCCGCATCCCGAAGAGGGCGGCGAACACGGTCGCGGACACCGCCAGGACGATCAGGCCGAAGTCGCCGATCTCGCTCATGGCAGGGCAATCTACGGGGCCGGCTGGCCGGCGGGGGCCGCTTACACTCTCCTTACAGGCTTCTCACCCCGGACCCACGCGCGATCCCGATACTGCGGACCAGGCCATGCGCAACTCCCTCCTGCTCGCCTGCGTGCTCGCCTGCGTCGCCGTGCTCGCCGGCGCCGCGGGAGCGGCGGAGCCGAGCGCCGGCGTCCTCTCCGTCGAGCGGGGGCGCGGCACCGTCGTCCTCGAGCTCCGCGGCTCCGTGCTCGGGCGCCTGGGAGTGGGGACCTTGCGCGTGACCGATCTCACCCCGCGCGACCGCTTCGCCCCGCTCGTCGTCGGCCGGAAGCTCCAGGAGGAGCAGGTCGGCCCGCGGACGACGGTCTACCGGGGACAGGGGCTGCGCTTCCGCATGCTCGGGGGCGGGTACCGCATCGTCGTCCGCGGCGGCGGCATCTCCCTCTCGGCGGTGGGGCGGGGCGTGGTCGTGCTCCAGGCGGAGCGACGCCTGCCCGGGGAGGACGCCGGCGTCTACTCGCTCGACGGCGTCGACTGCAGCGTCGAGCCGGAGCTCTGCGCTGCGCTCCCGGACGACCCGACGCGTCTCGTGCTCGGCTCCGAGGACGCGACCATCCGGGCCCGGCCGTGAGCGCGCAGCCGACGATCCTGGTCGTCGAGGACGAGACGGCGATCGCCTCCTTCGTCGCCGCCTACCTGCGCAACGCCGGCTACCGCGTGCGCACGGCGGCGAGCGCGCAGGCGGCGCTGGCCGAGCTGGTGCGCGAGATGCCCGCGCTCGTCATCCTCGACCTGAACCTCCCGGACGGAGACGGCGTCGAGCTCTGCCGCCGGATCCGCAAGAGCTCGGACGTCCCCATCCTCATGCTCACCGCCCGCGACGAGGACGTGGACAAGATCATCGGGCTCGAGGTGGGCGCGGACGACTACATGACGAAGCCGTTCAACCCGCGCGAGCTGGTCGCCCGAGTCAAGAGCGTCCTGCGCCGCGCCGCGCCGGAGCGGCGCCGGAGCGAGTCGGAGGAGATCCGCCACGGCGATCTCGTCGTCAACGCCGGCAAGCGCGAAGTCTACGTCGGAGACGAGGAGATCCGCCTCGCGCCCAAGGAGTTCGACCTGCTCTGGGAGCTGCTCGACCACCGCGGGATCGTGCTTACGCGCGACCAGCTGCTCGAGCGGGTGTGGGGGTACACGTTCGCCGGCGACACGCGCACCGTGGACGTGCACGTCCGCCAGCTCAGGCGCAAGCTCGGGGAGGCCTCGCCGATCGTCACCGTGTGGGGGGTCGGGTACAAGGTCAGCTCCGAGCGGCCCTCCGCGCAGACGCGCTCTTGAGGGCGGGCTACCCTGAGCCGGGATGTTCGGAACGCTCCGGCTCCGCCTGACCCTCCTCTTCCTGGCGGTCGTCCTCGTCTTCGGGCTCGTCTCGGTCGCGCTCGCCGTTCGCCTGTTCGAGGACGTGACGCGCTCCCAGTCGGTCCAGGAGCTGCGGCGGGAGGCGACGGGGCTCGCCGCCCTGTACGCGGAGTCGGCCCTGCGCTCGAGCGACGAAGGCGCCGCCGCCCCCGAGTTCGCGGCCGAGAAGCTCGAGCTGGCGACGGGCGACGAGCTCTACTACGTGGGCGCCTCGCTCTTCCCGGGCCAGCGCTTCGGCCTCGAGCGCCTGCCCCGCGCCGCCCTGGGGGACGTCGAGCTCGACCGCGAGTCGATCGTGACCTTCGAGTTCACGCCGCCGGGAGAGAGCCGCCGGCGGATCGCCGCCGCGCAGCCGGTGCAGCTCGTGCAGGGCACGGAGCCCTTCGGGTGGCTGATCGTGGCCAAGCCGAGCGCCGAGGTGCGCGAGCAGCTGCTGACGCTGCTCGCGCGGCTCGCGCTCGCGCTGGCGGTCGGCGTTGCCCTCGCGGGAGCCCTCTTCTGGTGGCTCTCCCGGCGCCTGACCGAGCCCGTGCTCGCCCTCTCCCGGGCGACGCAGGCGATCGCCGCCGGCCGCTACGAGGTCGAGCTCCCGGAGTCGCGGGGCACGGACGAGATCGCGCTCCTGAGCGAGCGCTTCCGGGCGATGGCGGCGCGCCTGGCCGAGGCCGAGCAGCTCAAGCGCTCCTTCCTCATGTCCGTCTCCCACGAGCTGCGGACGCCGCTCACCGCCATCCGGGGCCACGTGGAGGCGCTCCGCGAGGGCATCGTCACCGAGCCGGAGCAGGTGCGGAGCTCGCTCGACGTCGTGGCCACGGAGGCGCAGCGGCTGGAGCGGCTCGTGGGCGACGTCCTCGACCTGGCGAAGCTCCAGGCGCACCGCTTCACGGTCCGAGACGAGGAGGTCGATCTCGGGCGCGTGCTCGACCACGCCTACGGGGCCTTCGCCGAGGAGGCGCGCCGGCGCGAGATCGACTACCGGCTGCAGGCGGAGGGCGCGGCGCCCGTGATCTCCTCGGACGGCGACCGCGTCCTCCAGGTCATCTCCAACCTCCTCTCCAACGCGTTCCGCTGGACGCCGGACGGCGGCCGGATCGAGCTGCGCCTCGTCTCCGGGAACGGCACGGTGGCGGTCGACGTCGTCGACACCGGGCCCGGGATCGCGCCCGCCGACCGCGAGCGCATCTTCGACCCGTTCATCTCCCGGGACCTCGATGGCACCGGGCTCGGCTTGCCGATCGCGCGCGAGCTGGCGCTCGCCCTGGGCGGGCGGATCGAGCTGCGCTCCACTCCCGGGGCGGGGAGCACGTTCCGGCTCGTCCTCCCGCTCGCGCGGAGCGTGTAGCGCCCGGAGGGCGGGTTACGCCGCCGCGGCGCGGGCGAGCGGGACGGGCTCGCCGTCCTCGGCCCGCGCACGCTCCAGCCGCTCGAGCCGGGCGTCGACGCCCTGCCAGCCGGAGCTGACCAGGTCGACCAGGAGCGCGAGGTCGTCCACCCGCGCGTGCCGCTCGGCGAGGAGCTCGCCCTCGAGCCGCTCCAGGCGCCGAATCGCCTGGTTGAGCAGGCCGCGGATCTCGGCGATGTGCCGGGCGACGGGGAGCACCTCGGCCCGGAGCCCGTCACGGACCGCATCCTGCACCTGCACGGGGATCGAGGCCTCCAGGTCGGCGGCGGCGGCGGCGAGCGCCTCGATCTGCATCCGGGAGCGGTCGAGCGCCGCCTCGAGCAGGGCGGGCTCGGGACGCCCGGCCGCTGCCTCCGCGATCCGCCGGCGGGCCCGTTCGAGCGCAGCTTCGTCCATGGGCGGCAAGGCTACTCTCGGCGTCGGATGGACACCGCCCTGCTCGAGTACGAGCTTCCCCCCGAGCTGGTCGCCCAGCGACCGGTCGAGCCGCGCGATGCGTCTCGGCTCCTCGTCTACCGGCGCGCGACCGGCGCGGTCGAGCATCGCCGTTTCGCCGAGCTGCCCGCGCTGCTCTCGGGCGAGCTCGTCGTCGTCAACGACACGCGCGTCGTCCCCGCCCGGCTCCGCGTGCGCCGGGCGACGGGCGGGGAGGTGGAGCTGCTCCTGCTCGAGCCGGTGGGGCCGGATGGACGCTGGGAGGCGCTCGCACAGCCCGCGCGCCGGCTCCGGCCCGGAGAGCGGCTGGGGCCGGTCGAGCTCGTGGAGCCGCTCGGGGCCGGCCGCTGGCTCGTCCTGCTCGGGGGCGAGCCGGAGGGCGAGGTTCCCCTCCCGCCCTACATCCGCGAGCCGCTGGGCGACCCCGAGCGCTACCAGACGGTGTACGCGCGCCGGCCGGGCTCGGCGGCCGCCCCCACGGCCGGCCTCCACTTCACGCCCGAGCTGCTCGCCCGTCTCGACCCGGTGACGGTCACGCTCCACGTCGGGCTCGACACCTTCCGCCCCGTCACCGCCGCCCGGCTGGAGGAGCACGAGCTGCACGGCGAGCGCTACGAGGTCGCGCCGGGCGCCTGGGCGCGGATCGCCGCCGCCGAGCGCGTGCTCGCGGTCGGGACGACGACCGTGCGCGTGCTCGAGACCGTGGCTCGGACGGGGCAGCTCACCGGGCGGACGACGCTCTTCGTCACGCCCGGCTTCGAGTTCCGGCGGGTGGACGCGCTGCTCACCAACTTCCATCTGCCCCGCTCGACGCTGCTCGCGCTGGTGATGGCGTTCGCCGGGATCGAGGAGACGCGCGAGCTGTACCGGGTGGCGGTCGCGGAGCGGTACCGCTTCTACTCCTTCGGCGACGCGATGCTCGTGCTGTGAGGGCTCCGAGCGCCTGCCGGTGCGAGCGTCGCAGCGAGGGCACGATGGCCGCGGCAGGCCCGCGGCCATCGTGCGTACCTCTAGCGTCCTTCGATCACCTCGGCCAGGGTGGGCCGATCTCGCCCAGCGCCGACGCGAGGGCGGCAGCGACCAGCAGGAGGACCAGCAGTCGCGTCCTCATCGGGAACCGTCCTTTCTCTCGGTTGACAGCTCCCGGCGCCGGGATCTATGACTCAAGGTAACAGGGTGGGCAGACAGACCACGACTCACGTCGACAGCGCCGAGGGCGTGGCCCGCCGGCTGCGCGCGGCCCGGCAGGCGGCGGGCCTGACCCAGACCGCGCTCGCCTTCCCCGGCTGCAGCGCGGCCCACGTCTCCCGGATCGAGGCCGGACAGCGGGTGCCCTCGCTCCAGGTCCTGCGGGAGCTGGCCCGCCGGCTCGGCGTCTCCGAGAGCTGGCTCGCCCGGGGCGCCGGGGAGGAGGCGGGCTTCGCGGACGCGGTGCGCGACGCCGAGCTCGCGCTGCGGCTCGACCGGCTCGAGGAGGCGGAGGCGCTCCTGCGCGGGCTCGAGGCGCGGGCTGCGACCTCCGCCGAGCAGGCCAGGCTGGCGGTCGCGCTCGGCCAGCTCGCCTTCCGCCGCGACGACCTCGCCGAGGCGATCACGCAGCTCGAGCGCGCGCTCGCGCTCGACCCCGAGCTCGGCGACCACGCGGCGCTGGACACGCTCGGCCGCGCGTACTTCCGGAGCGGCGAGACGGAGGCCGCGATCGCGCTCTTCCGGCGGGCGCTCGCCCGTGCCGAGGCAGAGCGCGACCCGGCCGGGAGGCTGCGCTTCGCCGTCCTCCTCGCCGGAGCGCTGAGCGACGTCGCCGCCTTCGCGGAGGCGAGCACCGTGCTCGCGGACGTCCTCGCCGAGGTGGACGCGGGCGACCCGCTGGCGCTCGCGCGCGTCTACTGGGCGCAGTCGCGCCTGCACGCCCAGCAGCACGAGCACGAGG
Source organism: Gaiellaceae bacterium (assembly GCA_035559835.1). Lineage (GTDB taxonomy): Bacteria > Actinomycetota > Thermoleophilia > Gaiellales > Gaiellaceae > GMQP-bins7. Next base: position 5,431 of record DATMAP010000197.1, on the reverse strand, counting down.
TGGCCGCGCGTTACGCGCGCAAGGCGCTCGGCCTGCTCGAGGCGACGGAGCACACGCTCTACCGCGCCCGGGCCTTCCTCCTGCTCGCCTTCGCCGAGCTCGACTCCGGCAACGCCGAGGAGGCTCTGCGGCTCCTGGAGACGGGCCTCGGCCTGCTCGGCGACCAGGGCACGGAGCACGACCGCGGCCAGTTCCACCTGGAGATGGCGCGCGCGCTCGCCCTGCTCGGGCGGACCGAGGAGGCGGCCGGGCTCGCCATGCGGACCGCGGCCGAGCTCCGCTCGGCCCACCCGGCGAACGTGGGGAGGGTCTACGCCGCCATCGCCGAGGCGTTCGAGCGGGAGGAGCAGCTCGAGCGCGCGCTCGAGCTGTACGAGCTCGCAGTCGAGCTGCTCGAGGACCCCCCGAGCCGCTACCTGGCCGAGGCCTACGCTCGCTACGGGGCGCTGCTCGAGCGGGTCGGCCGCCGCGAGGAGGCATTCGCGATCTTCAAGCAGGGCGCGACGCTGCAGGCGCGGCTCGAGCGCGCGGGTCGGAAAGACGCTCTTGACCCGAGTCGGCGCGGTACTAGACTGCAGTCATAGACCGCAGGCGGCCGCGCGCGGGGACACCCGAGGTCCCGGCGGGTGGCCAGGCACGACGAGAGGGGGTTCGACAACGGCAGGGTCACGGCCTCGGCGTGGGCAGGAGCTCCTGTCCGAGCTCGAGCGCGACTACGAGGCGATCGTCGAGGCCTTCGCCGCCGCGCTCGAGCTCCGCGACGACGAGACCGGCCTGCACGCTCGTCGGGTGACGGAGATCGCGCTCGAGCTGACGAGGAAGGTCGATCCGGTACTCGCCCGCAGCCGCGAGCTGCGGTACGGGTTCCTCCTCCACGACATCGGCAAGATCGGCGTGCCCGACGCGATCCTGCTCAAGCCCGGCCCCCTCACGCGCGCGGAGATGAAGCGGCTCGAGCAGCACACCACGCTGGGCGAGCAGCTCGTCTCGTCGATCCCCTTCCTCTCCGGCGTCGCCCGCCAGGTCATCGCCCACCACCACGAGCGCTGGGACGGGCGCGGCTACCCGGCGGGGCTGAAGGGAGAGGAGATCCCGCTCGCCGCGCGGATCTTCGCGGTCGCGGATGCGTTCGACGCCATCACGAGCGACCGCCCGTACCGGGGCGCAAGCTCGCTCGAGGTCGCTCTCACGGAGCTGCAGCGCCACGCGGGCAGCCAGTTCGACCCCGCGATGGTCGAGGCGTTCGTGCCGCTCGCGGGGAGCCTCTTCGAGAGGCTGCGCGCGGGGTGGCCGACGATCGAGCCCGCCTGACGCGGGCGGCCGGACGAGCCCCACCGCCCGGCACGCTTCCGGCACGATCCCGTCTCCCATGCGCGAGCACTTCGGCGATAGGCTGGAAGCGGGAGGAGGCGAGGGGTGGCCCCGGGAGGCGGGGTGAGCGCGTTCACGCTCACCGCGACCGACGGCCAGGCGCGGGCCGGCGTGCTCAGGACGGCCCACGGCGAGATCCCGACTCCGGCCTTCATGCCCGTCGGGACGAAGGCGTCGGTCAAGGCCCTGCACCCGGACGAGGTGCGCGCGCTGGGCGCCCACGTCGTCCTCGGCAACGCGTACCACCTCCACTTCCGGCCGGGGGAGGAGGTCGTGGAGAGCCTCGGCGGCCTGCACGCGTTCTGCGGCTGGGACGGCCCCATCCTGACCGACTCGGGAGGCTTCCAGGTCTTCTCGCTCCGGGACACGATCCTCGCCCTCGACGAGGAGGGCGTGACCTTCCGCTCGGTCTACGACGGCTCCGCCGAGCGCTTCACCCCGGAGGGCGTAGCGGCGATCCAGCGGCGCCTCGGCTCCGACATCGCGATGTGCCTCGACGTCTGCCTGCCGGCCGCAGCGCCGCGGGCCGAGCTCGAGCGCGCCGTGTGGCTGACCAGCGCCTGGGCCGCGCGCCAGGCCGAGGCCGAGCGGGCTCCCGGCCAGCTCCGCTTCGGCATCGCGCAGGGAGGGACGGATCCCGAGCTCCGCTCGCGCTCGCTGGCGGAGATCACCGCCCTCCCCTTCGACGGCTACGCGCTCGGCGGTCTCGCCGTGGGGGAGTCGCGCGAGGAGATGCTCGAGTGCGTCGGCTGGGCGGCCCCGCTCTTGCCGGCCGAGCGCCCCCGCTACTTCATGGGCATCGGCGACCCGGCCGGGATCCTCGAGGTGATCGCGCGCGGGATCGACCTCTTCGACTGCGTGCTCCCCACCCGGACCGCGCGCACCGGCTCCGCCCTCACCTGGGCGGGCCGGCTCAACCTGCGCAACGCGCGCTTCGCCCGCGACCCGGGCCCGCTCCAGGAAGGGTGCGGCTGCCCGGCCTGCGCCCGCTTCTCGCGCGCCTACATCCGCCACCTGGTGACGCAGGAGGAGCTCCTGGGGCTCCGCCTCCTGAGCCTGCATAATCTCTTCTTCGTACTGGCCCTGACCGCGCACGCGCGGGCGGCGATCGAGGCGGGCTCGTTCCAGGCCTTCCGGCGGGACGCGCTCGCGCGGCTCGCCGGCGCAAACGAGGAGGAACCGTGAGCTTTCTGGTCGTGATGGTGCTGCTGCTCGTCGTCATGTACGTCCTCATGATCCGCCCGCAACGCCAGCGCCAGCGCCAGCAGCAGGCGATGATCGAGGGCGCCGGCGTGGGGGACGACATCCTGACCACGGGCGGCATCTACGGGACGATCACGAAGGCGGAGGGAGACGACCTCGTGGTCGAGATCGCCGAGGGGCTCTCGGTGCACATGACGCGCCGCGGGATCGCAGCCGTGCTCCCGCCGGAGGAGGCGGAGCCAGCGGCGGAGGAGGGCGGCGAAGGCGAAGATGCCGTTACGGAAGCGGCCGCCGCCGCCCCGGACGGCCACGACCACCGGTAACCTGGTCCGCCGAGCGTGAATCGCCGGTCCTCCCTCATCGTCGTCGGCCTCCTCGTGGCCGCGCTCGTGGGCGTCGCGCTCCTCGCCATCCCCGGCTCGCCGCTCGAGCGCAAGCCCACGCTCGGGCTCGACCTGCAGGGCGGCCTCGAGGTGACGCTGCAGGCGGTCCCGCCGCCAGACCGTCGGCTCACGAAGGAGGACCTCGACCGCTCCGTCGACATCATGCGCAACCGCGTCGACAAGCTCGGGGTGACCGAGCCGGAGATCCGGACGCAGGGCGCGGATCAGATCGTCATCCAGCTTCCCGGGGTCAAGGACCCCGAGGCGGCGGCGGAGATCATCGGCACGACCGCCCAGCTCGAGCTGTACGACCTGGAGACGTCCCTGGCCGGGCCCTCGCTCTCGATCCGCGGGGACCCGGTCGAGTTCACGTCCCTCTACCAGCTCCTCGCGCGCGTCCAGGCCCAGGCGAAGGAAGGGCAGCCGTCCGAGTACTACGTCGTCAACCCGAAGACGAAGCGCGTCGTCGCCGGCCCCTTCGCGACCGAGCAGGAGGTGCTGCGCAAGTTCAGGGGGAAGCTGCCCGAGGGGCGTGAGCTCTTCGCCGTGCCCGAGAAGATGGTCGTCGTCACCTGCGGCGAGTCGGCCGTCGTCTGCCCCGGCGGCCCGGGCGGGCAGGGCGTGCCGCCGACGCAGACGTACTACTACCTCTTCACCTACGACCCGCCCCGGGTGCCGCAGATGACGGGCGAGGACCTCAAGCTCTCGGGCACGCGGGCGGACTTCGACACGAGCCCCGGCGGCGGAGGGCGCCCCATCGTGACCATGGAGTTCACGGGCGCAGGGGCGAAGAAGTTCGAGGAGATCACGCGCAACGAGTGGATCCGCGGCCGGCTGAAGCAGCGCCCGCAGCACTTCGCGATCGTCCTCGACCGCGAGATCAAGACCTTCCCCCAGATCGACTACACGGACTCGAGCCTCTCCGGCGGCATCGGCGGCGGGCGCGCGCAGATCGAGGGCCTGGACTCGCTCCAGGAGGCGAAGGACATCGCCATCGTCCTGCAGACGGGCGCGCTGCCGGTCAAGTTCGAGACGCTCGACCGGACGGACATCTCGGCCACGCTCGGCAAGGACTCGCTCCGGGAGGCGCAGCGCGCGGCCATCGGCGGCCTCGTCCTGGTCGTCTTCTTCCTCCTCGTCTTCTACCGCTTCCTCGGCCTCGTCGCGGTGACCGGTCTCGGCATCTACGCGGCCTTCCTGTACGCGACCATCCTCCTCTTCAACGTCACGCTGACCCTGCCCGGCTTCGCGGGCCTCGTGCTCACCTTCGGCGTCGCCGCGGACGCGAACATCGTCATCTTCGAACGGATCAAGGAGGAGGTTCGCGCCGGCAGGTCGGTCCGCGCCGCCATCGCCCAGGGCTACAAGAAGGGCTTCGCCACCATCGTCGACGCCAACGTGGTCACGGCGATCACGGCGATGGTGCTGTTCGCCGTCGCGACCGCCAGCGTCCGCGGCTTCGCGCTCATGCTCCTCATCGGCACCGCCCTCTCGATGCTGACCGCGGTGCTCGCGACCCGCGCCATCCTCGCGCTGCTCGGCGGCTTCGGCTGGTTCGACAACCCGCGGCTGATGGGGGCGACCGGGCAGGGGCTCCCGCGCTGGCTGCGCCTCGACTACATCGGCCTGCGGCGGGTCTGGTTCGGGCTCTCGGGGCTCGTCGTCCTCGTCTCGATCGCCGCCATCGCCTTCCTGCACCTGAATCTGGGGATCGACTTCAAGGGCGGGACGCAGATCACCTTCCGGACGCAGCAGCCGACCTCGCTCGAGACGGTTCGCGCCGAGGCGGCCAAGATCGGGCGCTCCGACGCCGTCATCCAGGGCCGCGGGGCCTCGCTCGAGGGGCGCTACTCGAGCTTCCAGATCCGCACCGAGTCGCTCTCCGTGGCGGAGCAGAACCGGCTCCAGCAGGATCTCGCCGAGGCGGTCGGAGCGACCTCCTTCGGCGCCAAGAACGTGTCCGAGAGCTTCGGGCGGCAGATCGCGAACTCGGCCCTGCTCGCGATCTTCGTCAGCCTGCTCCTGATGGTCGTCTACATCTCCGTCCGCTTCCAGTGGAAGTTCTCCGTGGGCGTGCTGGTCGCCCTCGCCCACGATCTCGTGATCGCGGTGGGGATCTACGCGCTGACGGGGCGGGAGGTATCCACGGCGACGGTCGCCGCCTTGCTCACCGTCCTCGGCTACTCGATCTACGACACGATCATCATCTTCGACCGGATCCGGGAGAACCTCCCGCTCATGCGGAAGGCGTCGATCCGCGTGATCGGGAACGTCTCGCTGTGGGAGGTGATCCCGCGCTCGCTGGCCACGACCTTCATCACCCTCCTGCCGGTGGCGGCCCTGTACCAGTTCGGGGGGGACACGCTGAAGGACTTCGCTTTCGCGCTGCTCGTCGGCATCGGCTCGGGCGCGTACTCGTCGATCTTCCTGGCGGCGCCGCTGCTCGCGGTGCTGAAGGAGCGCGAGCCGGAGTT